>NZ_JAUSQM010000001.1:1268021-1585026 GCF_030811215.1 Nocardioides massiliensis | reverse complement strand
CGAGCTCGTGGACTTCGTCGACGAGCTGGAGACGCCGGCGGGACGCGACTCGGCCCCGATCAAGGTCAGCATCGTCGACTCAGCGTCCTACAACTCCTCCCCTGTGTCCCCCCAGCCGGTGCGCAACCTCGGGCTCGGCGTCGTCCTCGGTCTCCTGCTCGGCTTCGGCCTCGCCGTGGTGCGCGAGCTGCTCGACACCACGGTGAAGACCGTCGACGACATCGCCGACTCGACCGAGGCGCCGGTGATGGCGACGATCGCGTTCGACTCCCAGGCCACGAAGCGGCCGCTGGTGACCGACCTCGACTCCCACGCCCCGCGGGTCGAGGCATTCCGCGTACTGCGCACCAACATGCAGTTCGTCGACGTCGACGGTGGCAACAAGATCTTCGTGGTCTCCTCCTCTGTCCCCACCGAGGGCAAGACCACGACCGCGGTCAACCTCGCGCTCACCCTCGCGGCTGCCGGCCAGAAGGTGCTGCTCGTCGACGGCGACCTGCGGCGTCCGCGGGTTGCGGACATCCTCGGCCTCGAGAAGGCCGTCGGGCTCACCACCGTCCTGCTCGGCCGGATCAGCATCAACGAGGCCATCCAGCCGGATTCCCACGGCGGACTCGACGTGCTCACCAGCGGCGCCGTGCCTCCGAATCCGTCCGAGCTCCTGCAGTCGCACGCCATGCGCGATGTGCTCACCGACCTGCGCGCGGCGTACGACATCGTGATCATCGACGCCCCGCCGCTGCTGCCGGTCACCGACGCCGCGCTGCTGGGCAGCCAGTCCGATGGCGTGCTGCTGGTCGTCCGGCACGGCCGCACCACCCGCGACCAGCTCGGCCACGCGGTCGAGCGGTTGGAGAACGTCGATGCCAAGGCGATCGGAGTCGTGATGAACATGATCCCGGTGCGTCGGGGTGGGAGCTCGTACTACGGCTATGGGTATGGATACGGCTACGGGTACGCGCCGGACTCGGCGACCGCGCCTAAGGACGGCGGGCGCAGGAAGCGCAAGGCGGAGAAGGGCGTGGACGCGTAGGTCCTGGCCGGGCGGTAGGTGGTCTCGACTTCGCTCGACCGACCAGACGCTCCGCTCGACCGACAAACGCTTCGCTTGACCGACCAGACGCTCCGCTCGGCCGCCCCCTCTACTTCCTTCGCGCGAAGATCAACCAGGTCGCTCCGAGAGGACGCGGAGCGCGGTTGAGCAACGTGAGCGCGGCTCCCCAGGCGAGTTTCGAGGCACCGAAGTAGGCGGGCTCCGTGTTGATCGTGTAGGCCGCGAGCTCCCATTGGTCTGCCGGGAACCACCGCTCGAGGTCGCGGCGGGTGTTCATCAGGTAGGTCGTCGGGAAGACGTCCTGGGCCTGTCGGTGGGGTTGGAGCTTCTTGAGGAAGCCGACGTGCAGTGCGTTCGGCACGGCGCGGGCGCCGAGGCCGATGTAGCCCCACTTGTTGGGCGTCATCGCGCACACCCACAGATCGGCGGACGCGTCCGGCAGAGGGTACGGGTCGGCCGGGTCGATGACGTGCGCCTCGTCGAGGGCCGCGTTGCGGCGCACTGCCTCATCCACGTCGAGCCCGATGACCTTCGCGACCTTGCCTAGCCCGCGGTCGAACTCGTGGTTGCCGAGCGCGGCGGCGTCGACGCCGAGGGCGTTGAAGAGGTCGATGGTGGGGGCGTCGTCCTGGCTGGCCGAGCTGAGCAGCGAGGCGCCGGCCAAGCTGCGCTCGCAGATCGAGGCTCGGGCCGACTTCCCGCTGCTCGCCGCGAACGTCGCCGAGCGCGGCAAGACGACCCCGGCATTCGAGCCCTACTCCCTTCATGAAGTCGGTGGTCTGCGCGTCGCGGTCATCGGTGCGGTCACCGAGGACACCAAGCGCACCGCGCCACCGGGTGCGCTGAACGGCCTCGATTTCTATGACCCCGTCGTCATGCTCAACGCCCGCGCCCAGCGGCTCAAGGACGGCAATCCGGCCAACGGCGAGGCCGACATCGTGGTCGCGATCTATCACGACGGCGCGGCGTGGGGTGAGGACTGCGAGCTCCTCGCCCACGAGGTCGGCGCTGGGGCCAGCTTCGGCAAGCTCGTCCTGCAGACCCGGTGGGAGGTCGACGCAATCCTCACCGCCCACACCCACCGGGCGTACTCCTGCGACGCGCCCACCCCCGGCCGCCCCGGCCGCGAGCGCCCGGTGCTGCAGGCCGGGTCGTACGGCGAGCAGGTCGGCCTGGTCCGGCTGACCTACGACCGTGCCGCGCGCGATGTCACGAACTACTCCACGCAGATCGTCCCGCGCGCCGCCGCCGTGGACCGCACGCTGCCAGTGGTGCGTCTCGTCGTCGACGTCGTGCAGAGCGCGCTCGACCTGCTCCAGATCGTGGCCGGACAGCGCATCGGCACCATCACCGGAGACTTCAGCCGCGCCCGCACCGACGGCGAGGTCGACTTCGGCCGCGAGTCGCCGCTGGTCAACGGCATCGCCGACGCGATCCGCGCCTCCGCGCGCGACGCCGGCGGCAACGGACCGCTGATCGGCCTCATGCACCCCGAGCTGGTCCGCGCCGACCTGCGCTACAAGGGCACCCTGCTGCCGCTGGGCAACACCGACGGCGTCGTGACCTACGCCGAGGCCGACGCCGTGTTGCCGTTCTGGACGCAGATGGTCGTCGTGCCGGTCACGGGGGCCCAGCTGCGCCAGCTGCTGGAGGAGCAGTACATCGGGGCGTCCTCCCAGCCGCGCTACCACTTCGGGCTGTCGGAGAACGCCACCGTCACCTTCGACCCCGCACGCGCGGTCGGCGAGAAGGTCACCAGCGTGACCATCGACGGCTCCCCGCTCGACCCCGCGGCGACGTACCGGATCGCGACCAGTGAGTACGTCGTCGCCAGCAACCAGTTCCCCGCGCTGCGCGGGGTGACTCCCCGACCGCTGGGCAAGACCGTGCGCGACGCGCTGGCCGAGCAGCTGACAGAGCGGTCGCCGTGGACGCCGAGCTTCGCCCGCCGGCAGGTGCTGATGACTGCCCCCACGGGGCCCCTCACGCCCGGCTCGACGGCCAGCGTCCGCCTCGCGGCCCTGGGGATGCAGGCCGCCGGGGCGCCGGCGGCGAAGGAGGTGGAGGCGCGGCTGCGCCCCACGGGCAGCAAGCCCGAGTCACTCGGCACCTACCCCGTGCGCGACCGGCGCGCCGACTTCCGGCTGCGCGTTCCGTCGAGTGTCCCGGCCGGTACCCGCATCGAGCTCGTCGTGAAGCCCACGCGCACCATGACCTCCCTCGCCGTCGCCGGTCGCGGTTCTGCTCCGCCCAGCGACCCCCTCCCCGCTCCCAAGGTCACCGCGACGCTGTCCCAGGCACGGCCGCAGGTCGGCAGGGGACGCCCGGTCCTGACCGCCACCGTGGCGCGCGGCTCGACGCCCGCGCGCTCCGGCACCGTCACGGTGCGGCTGGGAGGCCAGGAGCTCGGTAGTGCCGCGGTGAGGAACGGCAAGGCGAGCGTGCGGCTGCCGGCGTTCACCGAGCCCGGCGCCAAGAAGCTCGAGGTCGTCTTTAGCGGTGAGGGGCAGCGTGCAGTTGCCTCGATCACCGCCCGCCCACGCAAGGCAAAGCCCACGCTGCGCGTGCGGGTGATGCCGAAGCGTCCCCGGGCGACGCGGGCCCACCCACGGATCCGGGTGCGCGTCGTCGCCCCCGGGATCACCGCGAAGGGCCGGGTCAATGTCCGAGCCCGCGGCCGCGTCTACCGTGCGCCGCTGCGCAACGGCGTTGCGACCGTGAGGTTGCGGCCCTTCCCCCGGGCTGGTGTCTATCGGGTGCGGGTGGTGCACCCGGCGGGACCGTTGACCACGCGCGCTGTGCAGGTGGTCAGGGTGCGGGTGCGGTAGCTAGACCAATTCCAAACCGCTTTCCATCGCCGCCACGATCTCGCTTCGGCGGCGGTGGTCGCGCGGCCATTGTGCCTCCACCGGCAGCGTAAGCTCGCTGATCAACAACGCCCGACGAGCGTCAGGCCAACGAGCCCTGAGTTCGTTGTGGCGTTCGGGGCCGAGCAACGCGCGAATGTCCTGACCCAGCAGATGTGCCGCTGACGCACTGAGGTCCATCTCGTGTTCGAGCAGGACAGCGTTGCCCGCGTCCGAGGAATACAAACGCTCCTCGAGGGCGTCGGAGTTAGCGAACCAGTACAGAACGGTCGCGAGGTCGGCGGCGTCCTTGTACTGGCCACCTCCCGCCCGGTCCAACCACGCACAAAGCTTCAGCGCGGCGTAGCCGGGTATCGACGGGACTCGGATCTGCGTATTCGGATCCAGGCGGAGGTTCATAGCTCCGGCATAGACCTCACGGAAGGCCCAGACGCTCATCGCTTCCCCACGACCGCGAGGCGTCACGATGCCAGCCGGATCCTCCACCCTCCCGAACGGCATCAGGTCGACCGGCACACCCGCGACGGCATACCGAACGCCGTTCGCCGCGTCCCGCATTGGCGTCAGCCGACTCGTCAAGTGACTGTAATCAGCCCAGTCCGCCATGGCGAAAGCCAGATCGAGATCGTTGGTCGCGCGCAGTGGCCAGTCGAACCCCAGGGCACTGTGCAAGATGTCCCTACACGTTGCTCCCACGAGCATGATCGTCTCCGGCGCGACGCTAGGGACCATCTGGACGATTTCTCTCACGACGTGGCGCACCAGGTCGAGCTCTCCGGGGTCACTCGCCGTTAGGTCCAGCATGGCGCTCTCTCCACTGGCGGGCGACTTCGCGTTGCCGCGGGTCGCCACTAGCGATCAAGTCGGCGTAGACCAACGGCCAGGGTGCCGTCCTGATGCCGACCAGTGGCCCGTTGTCCCCGGCAGGCGAGGACCAGAATTTGTGGCGAAGGAAGATGTTCGGCTCCTGGTCGGCGCGCCACCGGTTGGCGATCGCCAACTGACGGTCCATTGACTCGACATAGAAGGTCGCCGTCAGCGGCGTGATGAACTCGCTGGCGGCGTACTCACCGCTAGCGAACATAGGCATATCGGGTTGCGGTTTGCGCACATACGGGACCTCTCCGCGGTAGGACGCGATTCCGAGCCGGCGCCCGAGGCCGGTCGGATACGCAGCCGTCCAGTGATCCATCAGTTCGTCGCGGCGGTAAATCACCGTCCCCCCGTCAACGAGGTAACCCGCCTCGCCCAGTTTCGCCAGCGTGTCGTGAGCCTGACCGACCGAGACCCCCGAGGCCCGCGCAACCTCACGGACGTTGGCACCAACCAGGTGGGGCCACGCCAGAAATGCAAAAACGACCTGGGACCGGCGCGGGCTGAAGAGATTCGTCGGCCGCCTGGGCCGCCCGGCCGCCCCACCGCTGGGGGGCCTGCGGCGACCACGAATGTCGACCAACACATCAGCGAAGCTGACGTAGGCGTTCCCTGCTAGGTCAGCGAACTGGATCCCGGCCTCGCGCAGTGGAGCGGAGGTACGTTCGGTCAGGTAGTCGGTTGCGACGAAAGTGGGCAGAAGGTCCGCCAGAGCTACCGACCTGATGCGGCCGACGTCGGTGAAGGTCAAGCCGCGCCCGAAGATGGTGAGGTAGGTGCCCCGTGCCGGTCCACGACTGATGGTGGCGAGCGCGGTGGCGTGGCGCTCTGTTTCCTCCATCCGGTCGAGGTTCAGGTTGAGCCCGATGTGGGCGAGCCTCTCCTTAACAGCATGAATAAGCTCGTGGGGATTAGTCACTGCCGCCTCGCTCGTTCATTCGTCGATTGCGTTCAGCATAAGTGAACGGCACGCGAAACTGAACATCACCAGAGGGCGCGACGTTCTCACGCGGTCCAGGCCTGGGCGCTACGAGGCGAGCGGCGCGGCCGGCCGATGCGACCGAGGGTCGTGCACGCCGCGGGGAGCGTCCTCGCCGTACCCAGATTGCGCCACGCCACAAGACAGAAATTGGAATGATTCAAGAAAACGTGGTTGACTGAGGGGTACCCACCGCGCCGCGCCCAGTTCATCTCCGCGCAGCGCACCTGCATCTTCGAAGGAGATCCTCTGTGCCCGTAGACGTGCCTGAGAACACCGCCCCTGCGACCACCGTTGCCGGTGCACCGGTTGTCGACAACCAGAACAGCCTGACCGCCGGTCCGCGTGGCCCGATGCTTCTGCAGGACGTTTGGTTCCTCGAGAAGCTCGCCCACTTCGACCGCGAGGTGATCCCCGAGCGGCGCATGCACGCCAAGGGCTCGGGTGCCTTCGGCACGTTCACCGTGACCAGCACGGAGATCACGAAGTATTCCAAGGCCGCGATCTTCTCCGAGGTCGGCAAGCAGACCGAGCTCTTCGCGCGGTTCTCCACCGTGGCCGGCGAGCGCGGTGCGGCCGACGCCGAGCGCGACATCCGCGGCTTCTCGGTGAAGTTCTACACCGAGGACGGCAACTGGGACCTCGTCGGCAACAACACCCCGGTCTTCTTCTTCCGCGACCCGCTGCTGTTCCCCGACCTCAACCACGCGGTCAAGCGCGACCCGCGCACCAACCTGCGCAGCGCTGAGAACAACTGGGACTTCTGGACCAACCTCCCCGAGGCCCTGCACCAGGTCACCTACGTCATGGGCGACCGCGGCATCCCCGCGTCGTACCGCCACATGCACGGCTTCGGCTCGCACACCTACTCCCTCTACAACGAGGCCGGCGAGCGCTTCTGGGTGAAGTTCCACCACGTCACCCAGCAGGGCATCAAGAACCTCACCGACGCCGAGGCCGCCGCGGTCGTCGCCGAGGACCGCGAGTCCAGCCAGCGCGACCTCCTCGAGGCCATCGACGGCGGTGACTTCCCGAAGTGGAAGCTCATGGTCCAGGTCATGCCCGAGGCCGACGCGAAGGACTACCGCTTCCACCCCTTCGACCTCACCAAGGTCTGGTCGAAGAAGGACTACCCGCTGATCGAGGTCGGCGAGTGGGAGCTCAACCGCAACCCGGACAACTACTTCGCCGACGTCGAGCAGGCCGCCTTCACCCCGGCCAACGTCGTCCCCGGCATCGGCTTCAGCCCCGACCGCATGCTGCAGGGCCGGCTTTTCTCGTACGGCGACGCGCAGCGCTACCGCCTCGGAGTCAACCACCACCAGATCCCGGTCAACGCCCCCCGCGGCGTGGCCAATCCCAACCACCCGCACCGTGACGGCGCGATGCGCGTCGACGGTAACCAGGGCGCCGTGCCGTCGATCGTGCCGAACTCCTACAACCACTTCGGCGACCGGCCGCAGTACCGCGAGCCTGCGCTGCAGCTGGACGGTCCGGCCGACCGCTGGGACTACCGCGAGGACGACAGCAACTACTTCGAGCAGCCCGGCAACCTGTTCCGGCTCATGGACTCCGCTGCGCAGAAGCGGCTGTTCGCCAACACCGCCCGCGCCATCGACGGCGCCTCCGAGGCCACCATCGAGCGCCACATCGCCAACTGCACCCAGGCTGACCCGGCGTACGGCGCCGGCGTCCGCGCGGCGATCGAGGCCCTCAAGGCCGGCACGCTGGACGACACCGACGTGAACTCCGACTCCGTCTGAGTCTCATAGTCAGCAGCGGCCCGGAGCTTCAGCTCCGGGCCGTTCTGCGTTCCTAATGATCAACCGAGGTCTGAACATTGGCACGCAGGACCCGCTGTGGGTGCGTTGCCCCTAATGCTCTTCGGGCCGTTTCGGTTTCATTTCGGGGTGTCCGCTCGGTTTCGTCCACGCCGGGGCTCCTGGGCGTCGGCGATTGGCGTCAAGATGTCAGTCAGACTTCGGGACCTTGCTGCAACAGCGGCCGGGAGCCGACGACCGCAAGCCACGAGGTGTCGAGGTCGGGTTCGATCGCTCGGCGTAGCCAGCGCTGGTTCAGGCCCAGTTCGTGGCGGACGACCACCCGCAGCTTTTCGATGTCAGCTGCCGTCGTAGCGGAATGGCCCTGAAGGCCTAAGCACTGGAGAAAAGCTGCAGCGACTTCCCTGTTCCGACACGTGACGAGCAACCTCGAATGTGTCAACCGAAGCTCGGCAGCGGACACGGCGCTCTGCGGGGTCGAATCCGGGAACAATGTAGTGAACACAGCGTCGACCTGCGCCAGAGCCTCGAGACATGCTTCGCGCTTCATCGCGAACAACTGCAGGGTTCGTTCCACCCGCGCTTTGAAGTAGATCGACAGCCCTGCCCCTAAAACGGAAGACGAGGCCAGGGCTACCAAAAGCGTTTCAGCCACTGCGGCACCATACGGCGCCTCGCATGAGCGGGATCACTCGATTACAAATCCGAACATCACCGCCGCCTGGCGCGCCGGTGGCGTACCGGCGTCCAGGTCGGCACCCGCCTCCAGCAGCACCTGCACCACCGCCCGCTCACCCTTGAACATCGCGCCCGCGATCGGCGACTGGTCGCGCTCGTTGCGCAGGTCGACATCGGCCCCGCGCTCGACGAGTGCCGCGACCGTCTCGGCCTGACCGTGGTACGCCGCCAGCATTAGCAGCGAGTCGCCGGCGGCGTTCTGCGCGTCCACGGGAAGGCCGTGGTCGAGGAACTCGAGCAGTTGTGTGGTCTCGCCCTCGCGCGCAAGGTTGCCTGCCAGCTCGATCACCTGGGCGGTCTGCTCGTCGGAGAGTGCCATGGGGTGATTGTGCCCAAGCGCGACGCGATCACCCGACGCCGGATGGGCGGGTGCTGCTTACGGGCGCGATTGACACGCCGTGCCGCGATCACGCGCAGTGTTCGGTTGACCCGGTCCAAACTTGCCGGTCGACGGATCGGCATCTCAACGCCGCCGTCGGTTGGCTCTGGACGAACCGTCGCGCGACGAGCCACCCCGGCCCCACAACGCGGCCTCCGCTCACCCGCCGTTCTTCGGCTTGGTTGCACCGCACTCGCACTGGTAAAAGTCAGGGGCCTGGTCGATCCGGATCAGCACCCACTCGTGCTCGTGGTCGCTACTCATAACTCAACGTTACGACGGCGGTTGCTTCCCTGCAGCAAATTGTCCTAACTGACCAATAAGCAGCACATCGGCCAATCCAACGGACCCGCCTACGGGCTCTTGACCTCAGCGCGCCCGAAGTCGTCCTCAAGCCGGCAGATGTCGTCCTCGCCGGTGTAGGCGCCGCGCTGGACCTCGACGATCACGAGTTCCTCGGTGCCCTCGTTGCACAACCGGTGCGCGGCGCCCTGCGGCACGTCCACGGACTCGCCGGGGCCGATGATGTGGGTGACGCCGTCGATGATGGCGGTCGCGATGCCGAAGATGACGACCCAGTGCTCGGAGCGGTGCTCGTGGGTCTGGTAGCTCAGCCGGCTGCCCGGAGTGACGTGGATGCGCTTCACCTTGTAGCCGCGATCGACGTCGATGACGTGCCACGAGCCCCAGGGCCGCTCCTCGGACTCCAACATGCGCATGACCCCTTCGGCTGACGGCACCAGTGCCGAGACAGTGTCGACCCCCCTAGCGTACGAGACGGCCGCCACCTGGCGCAGACCTATCGACGCTGGCGGCGCCGCGCCAGCCGCGCGCGCAATCGCGCGTTCTCCTCCTCCAGCTCCAGGACCCGCGCGATCCCGGCGAGGTTGAGGCCCTCGGCCAGCAGGTCGCGGATGCGGTGGAGCCGGTCGACGTCGGCGGCACTGTAGAGCCGGGTGCCGCCGTCGGTGCGCGCCGGCTCGAGCAGGCCGCGCCGCTCATACACCCGCAGGTTCTGCACCTCCATGCGCACCATCGAGGCGGCCACCGAGATGGCGTAGACGCCCTCGGTGTGCGCTGGTCCCGCACCCGCTGCCGACATGGCTTGCCTCCTCGGCGTTTCGACGCTATAAGGAATATATAACAGTGACTACAGGTTATGGATGGTGAGCGGATGAGATATCCGCTCCATCATCCAATCGCCGTGAGGCAAGAGAAGGAGGTTCCCCATGCTGCTGCGCACCGACCCGTTCCGTGACTTCGACCGGATCATGGCCCAGGCCTTCGGGTCCTCGACCGGCACGTCCACCCGCCCCGCCGTCATGCCGATGGACGCGTGGCGCGAAGGCGACACGTTCGTGCTCGAGTTCGACCTGCCCGGCGTCCACGCCGACGCGATCGACATCGACGTCGAGCGCAACGTGCTCACCGTCCGCGCCGAGCGTCCCGGCCGCAACGGCGACTGGGAGCTGCTGGCCTCCGAGCGCACCCGCGGCGCCTACAGCCGCCAGCTCGTGCTCGGCGAGAACCTCGACCTCGACCGCCTGGAGGCCGCGTACGCCGACGGCGTCCTGCGGCTGACGGTCCCGGTCGCGGAGAAGGCCCGCCCGCGCAAGATCGAGGTCCGGCGCGCCGACGACGCGCAACCCGCCGCGATCGAGAGCTGACCGCGTCCCACCCCCACAGCCGGGCCCCAGCGACACGCTGGGGCCCGGCTTTGTTGTGACCGCCGCGACCGGGACTCGCGATCCTCGAGCGCCGTGCCCCGACTGCGAGACGCCAGGTTGAGGGGGTCACCGCGGAGCCATACGGTGGGCCGGGCACTCGCAGGCGGCATCGTGCCCACCTCGAGGCCCTCCCCCGACGAACGGATCAGCCCGTGCTGCGCAGGACCAGGTCGAGCACCTCGCGGGACGACGACCCCACGTCCGCGTGGGACTCCAGCCCGTCCCCACGAGCGTTCGCCCTGGCCGTCTTCGTCACCGTCCCGACGCTCAGCCTCGTCGGCGCGATCACCCTCGGCTTCCCCGGCAGCGACGTCAGCACCAACGTCTCCTCCGGCGCCCTCGTCCTGGCGGGACTCGCCGCCACCGTCAGCTGCCTGCTCCGCGCTCGCCGTACGACGGGCCGGCGCCGACGCGGCTGGAACCTGATCGCGCTCGCCGGCGTCATCGTCATCTCCGGCAACGTCGCGGCCAGCACCGTCTCCGGGGGCTTCGCGACCGGCCTGGCCAACGGGCTCACCGACACCACCATCGCGCTCGGCCTGGTGGTGTCGGCGATCGCGTTGCTGCACTTCACCCGCGTCGCCTCGCGGCGCAACCTCACCGCGCTGACCCTCGACGGCACCGTCGCCGGTGCCGCGGTGCTGATCATCGCCAGCTCGGTGATCTACGACCCGTTGCTCGAGCAGGCGGACGGTGGGTTCATCAACGGCTTCACCGTGCTGCTGATCCCGGTCCTCGACGTCATCGTCGCCACCATCGCCGGCATCCAGGCGCTCCGCGCCGGTCGCTCGGACCGACTTGCGCTCGGCCTGATCGGGGCCGGCTACCTGGCCTACATGCTCGACGACCTCAACTACGTCGTCGAGCAGGCGAGCGCGGGCTACGTCTTCGGCACCTGGACCGACCTGGGCTGGGTCGCCGGCTACGCGCTCATCGGCCTGGCGGCCTGGGCGCCCTCGACCACGCGCGGACCGCGCCGGATCCGTCGTCGTACGGCCGAGGCGTTCGGCACGATCATCATCTTCGTCATCCTCCTCTCGGCCGGGCTCGTCCAGGCGCTCGCCGCGGACGGTCCCTCCACGGCCGGCCGCGTCGCACTGTGGGTCGTGCTCGTGGGGGCCGCCCTCGGTCGCGAGCTCCTGCAGAGCCAGGAGATCCACGACCTGCGCCGCGGGCTCGAGCAGCGCGTGACCGAGCAGACCGCCTCGCTGCGGCATTGGGGCGAGCAGACCCAGGCACTGCTCGACAGCGTCGGCGACGGCATCTACGGCGTCGACGTACGCGGCCGGATCACCTTCATCAACCGCTCCGCGCAGACGATGCTGCAGCTCGACGACGCGGTGCTCGGCAGCGCCCACGCCCACGACCTGTTCCACGCCCCGAAGGCGTCGGGCGAGCCCTACCCGGTCGAGTCCTGCTACATCACCGAGGCCATCGAGCACGCCATCACCGCCAACTCCGAGGAGGACGTCTACCTCCGCGCCGACCAGACCGAGCTGGCCGTCGAGATCACCGCCTCGCCGATCCTCAGCCGGGTCGACGGGACCGTGTCCGGCGCCGTGGTCGCCTTCCGCGACGCCACCGAGCGCCGCGAGGTCGAGCGGATGAAGGACCACTTCCTGTCGGTGGTCAGCCACGAGCTGCGTACGCCGCTCACCGCGATCCGCGGCAGCCTCGGCCTGATCTCCAGTGGAGCGCTCGGCGACCTGCCCGAGGAGGTCAGCGCGTTGACCGCCACGGCGGAGGAGAGCGCAGAACGGCTCGGACGCCTGGTCAACGAGATCGTCGACGTCGAGCGGCTGGCGTCGGGCAACTTCGTGGTCAACCTCGCCGCCCACCGGGCCGCCGACCTGGTGGCGGCCAGCCTCACCGAGCTCGACGGCTTGGTCAGCGCCTCCGGCATCGAGCTGGTCACCGGGGAGATCGACGGGACCGTCTTCGCCGACGCCGACCGGTTCTCGCAGGTCCTGACCAACCTCGTCGGCAACGCGGTGAAGTTCTCCGAGCCCGGCTCGGCGATCACGCTCACCGCCGTACCCGACGGCGACGAGGTCGTCTTCGCCGTCACCGACCAGGGTCGGGGCATCCCGCCCGAGCGTCTCGAGGACATCTTCGAGCGGTTCCGCCAGGTCGACTCCTCCGACGCGCGGCTGCAGGGTGGCACCGGTCTGGGCCTGGCGATCACCCGCGCCATCATCACCCAGCTCGGTGGCCGGGTGTGGGCCGAGAGCCAGGTCGGCGTCGGCAGCACCTTCCGCTTCACCCTGCAGTCGGCCACCCACGCCGACGCCGAGGAGCTGGAGTGCGACTGCGAGGGCTCCTGCGAGCATGCCGCCAACTGAGCGGCTTGCTCGCTGCGGCGAGCTGACCGGGACCCCTGCCTGCTGGCGCTGCGCGCGTATTGCGCGGGCGTCACGTCCGGATGGTCCCGTACGCCATGGCCACTACCTCGCCCGCCTGGCGCCCGCTCCCCCCAGAGATCGCGGAATGGATGGGTATGGACGAGGCGATGGTGCCGTTCGCCCTCGCCGTGGCGCGCGGACGACCCCGGCAGCTGGACGCGTGCGAGGCGGACACCCGCCGCTGCTCCGCGTCGCACGTGTCCAGTCCCTAATCGCTCACCTGCCGGCCCACCCAGCTGCCGATCTGCCACCTGCCGGCCCGCCGGGCACTGTGAAGGCCTCGGCAACGCACCTCTACCGTTCACGAGGTGACCCACCAACGCCTCGCCCGCCGGTGCCTGGTCGCGTGGGGACTCGTGGTCGCGGTGTTCTTGCTGACGCCGGCCGTCGAGCTCCCCTCCGGCGCCGTCGGCTGGGTGGCCGACGTCCTGCGCTCCGGCGGGGCGCCGGAGACGGTGGTCGCCGGCAAGCGCGTGGAGTTCGGCGTCAACGTCGCCGTCATCAGCCCGCTGACGTTCCTCGGTCACTGGGCGTTCCCGGGCCGGACGTGGCGCGACTGGACCGCCTACGGGTTCGTCGGCTCCATGGCCGTCGAGGCCACGCAGGCGCTGCTGCTGTCGAGACGGTCGGCGGAGTTCGTCGACGTCGTCGCCAACACCGCCGGTGCGCTGCTCGGGGCGATCGCGGCGATCGCCGTGGTCTCGACGGGGCTCGACCAACGGATGATCAGTCGGCGCCGACCCCGAAGTCCGCGGTGAAGTAGGTCTGGGTGTCGACCTGGATCGACGGCGCACCCGCGCCCTTGAGCAGCATCCCCATGATCCCGTCGTTGAGACCGGCGCGGACGTTGGCCTCGCACATGTCCCAGGCGACGATGACCTCTTCGGCGACCGCGGCCTCCATCATCGCGGTGAGCATCGTGGCGAAGATGCCGCCGCCCTGCTCGCCGGGGATGGTCATGGTGAAGCCGAGATACCAGACAGCACCGCGGGCGACGTGCTCCGGGTGGCGCGCGGCATAGAACTCCGCGCTGGCCCACGGCACCGCCGCGAGATCGGTCACCAGGATGGACAGGCCGAGGAAGTTGCCCTCGCCGTCGGTGGCGACCCACTTGTCGATGCGCTCGTCGGCCATGTCCTCGACGAACTCCTCGAGGCTGAGCACGTGGCGCGCGGCTGCGGCCGTGCGCAGCGGGCCGAAGGTGCGCTCGTAGTGCGGGTAGAGCACCGTGGCCTCGTCCTCGGGCAGCTTCGTGCGCCGCTCGACGTGGACACCGGGCACGCGCAGTCCGTTGACCTGTCGTCCGGCGTCACGCACGTGCGTCATCCCAGCCGCGCACCTCGAACGTCGCGATCGCCAGCGCGCACACCGGCTGGTCGACGCAGTGCGCCCCGATGACCGCCTGGTGCACGGGGCCGAAGTCCCGCTCGCGGCGCCTGGCCATGTCCTGCATGGACATCTCCACGAGCTCCCGCACCGACGCCTCACTGCCGCTGTGGTGCTCGACGAACAGCCCGCCGTGGTCCTCGTCGTACGCCCACCCGAGCCCGGCCCAGGTCGACTCGCCCCGCAGCTCGGCGTGCCCGGCGGCATAGACGCAGTAGAGCCGGTCGCCGTGCTCCATCGGCAGCGGCTCGTCGCTCACGACGACGTCGGAGCGCGGCGGGACGACCGAGGAGAGCCGGATCAGGTTGAAGTCGGCGACGCCGGCCTTGTGCAGGGCGTCGTCGAACGCCGAGACCGGCGTGCGTCCGGTGCCGGCGGCGGTGCGAACGGTGATGTGCAGCCGTCCCGAGGCCTCGGCGGCCTCGCTGGAACGTGCGTTCACGCTGTGCTCTCTCTCCTCGTCCCTCGCGGACCCCCTCCGGGTCCGCCCCTTGCACCCCCGTGCTGTGCCCGTGCGGGCCCCTCCGCACTACTCAGTCGGCGGAGGTCTCCGAGGCGCAACCGGCGCACCGACCGAACAGTGCCAGATGGCCTAGGTCGGCGGTGAATCCGTGCTGCTCCCGCAGCGTGTCGCCCAACGACGCCGCCAGCGCCAGCTCGACCGACGTCACCTCACCGCACCCGCGACAGACCAGGTGGAAGTGGTCGTGGTCGGTGACGGCGTGGTAGGTCGGGGCGCGGTCGCTGAGGTGCGTGTGGCGGATGGCGCCGAGCTCCTCGAGGACCTCGAGGTTGCGGTAGACGGTCGAGAGGTTGATCGCGTCGTGGTGACGGCGTACCTCGGTGAGGATCTCCTCCGGCGTGGCGTGTCGCAGGGTCTCGACCGCCTGCAGCACGAGCCGACGCTGCGGGGTCAACCGCAGCCCGCGTGCCCGCAGCTCCGCGCGCCAGTCCCGCGGGTGTGCGGGCGTCAGATGGCGCGCTTCGGGCTGAGGCACGCAGTGAGTTTAGGGGGTATCCGACACGAGTCGGACAACGAACCTGCCACAATCAGGACGTCCACCCCTCCACCCGGTGGCACCAAGACTCGGGAGTACGTCTGCCGTGACCCCACGACTCGCGCTCGTCGTCGACGACGACGACGACATCCGCATGATCACCTCGCTGACGCTGCGCCGCGTCGCGGGGTGGGAGGTGCTGACGGCCAGCGACGGCCAGGAGGCGATCGACATCGCCCGCGAGCGGCGCCCCGACGTGATCCTGATGGACCTCATGATGCCGGGCATGGACGGCATCGAGGCCTCCAAGCTCCTGCTCGCCGACGCCCGCACCGCCGACGTCCCGATCGTTCTGCTCACCGCCAAGGCCAGCATCGGGGGCGCCCAGCCGCCCTGGGACGGTCTCGGCGTCGCGGGCGTCATCTCCAAGCCGTTCAACCCCCGCTCCCTCGCCGAGGAGGTCGCCGGGATGGTGGGGTGGGAGTAGGGGTGTTGGGGGCGGCAGCTTCACCGCCCGACTAACGACACGCCCGCTCGTCGAACGTTTCTCCCCCGTCGGACGCCCGGTTTCGTGCGACCAGTGTGACGTGAGTGGCGCTCCGGCCGGGCGCGGCGGATGCCGAGCGCGCACCCCGACCTGCTGGGCGTGCGCCGCCGAGCGCGGCGCGCGAGCCGAGCATCGCCGTACCTCTGACCCCACGAGCACCACTTGTCGACCGAAACCGGGCGTCGCGGACGACAGTTTCGTATGGCAAGCGGGCGTGTCGTGGCTCGGGCGGTGAAACTGCGCCGGCTCAGGCTCGTTTGAGGCGCGCCCACAGGTGGGGCTGGAGCTGCTGGCCCATGGCGGCCATGTCGAAGGCGTAGAGCAGGTCGCCCTCGACGTTGCCGTAGAGGCGGTGGCCGCCGACGTACTCCTTGGCGCTCTCGGTACGCGCAACGGCGTCGGTCGAGATCTCGAGCTTGCCGTCGCCGGCCTTGCCGTGCCAGATCTCCACGAACCCGATGTTGTGGCTCAGCGTCACCTCGATGTCGCCACCGGGGCGGCAGCGGATGAATCCGGTCTCGAGCGCGGCGTCGCGGACCTTCTCGCCGTTCTCGTCGATGATCCAGGAGCGCGCGAAGTAGTGGAAGAACGGCCGGCCGTCGTGGGTGAAGATCAGCTCCTGGCCGAACTGGAACGCGTCGATCGTTGGGTAGTCGCCGTGGCCGTTGCCGCGCCAGGTGCCGAGCATCCACGCCAGCGGCGCGCAGTCGGGGTGGAGGTTCTCGGGCAGCTCGAAGGGCATGGGTTCTCCTGGTTGTGCGGGGGTACGGCGGTGGGGCTCAGTCGCGGCCGGCGCGCAGCACGCGGACGACCAGCATCCCGCCGATCCAGCCCGCGGCGACCACTGCGGCGATCATCGCGACCACGAAGAGGGCTTCCATGAGGCGCCACCCTACGCGTCGGCGTCTCCCGCCTACGCTGGCGCGCATGAGGTCGCTGGTCGTCAAGGTCACTGCTGGAGCCGAGGATGCCGAGCGCTGCAACCAGGCGTTCACCGTTGCCGCCTCCGCCGTGGCAGCGGGGGCGTCGGTGAGTTTGTGGCTGACCGGCGAGGCGGCGTGGTTCGGCGTGCCCGGCAAGGCCGAGGAGTTCTCCCTCCCACTCGCGACCCCGCTGGCCGACCTGCGCGACGTCGTGCTCGCCGGCGGCACCCTGACCGTCTGCACCCAGTGCGCCGAGCGGCGCGGGATCGGCGCCGACGACGTGCTCGACGGGGTCCGCATCGCCGGGGCGGCCTCCTTCGCCGAGGAGATCCTCGACGACGGGGTGCAGGCGCTCGTCTACTGAGCCCGGCATAGCCCGAAAGGACTATGCCGCGGTGCCCCATGAGGGGATGGGGAGCGCCCCGATCGGGTCGATGATGGACGGTGGGGGATCAGAGCAGTAACGGGCAACAGCCCGCAGCGTTGAACAGTTGGTACCACCTCTCGGGTACCGCGTGTGGGGAGGCTGGAATGACGACGACGACGTCGGCCGACGGATCGGCCGTGCGCGCACTGCTCGCACGCCACGACGAGCCGTTGCGGGCGTTCGCCGAGAAGCTCAGCGGCCAGCCCGACGAGCTGCTCGCGCAGACCGAGGAAGCCGCGAGGCAGCGGTACGCCGCGGACGCGCCCGGCGAGCTCGCCCTTCCCTGGCTGCTGCGGCTCATGGCCGTCACGCATACCGGCCGCGATCCGAAGCCGTCCGCCGACCTCGTCCCCGTCGCGGCGTACCTCGCGCTCCCCCGCGCCACCCGCGGCCTGCTGTGGCACGTCGCGGTCGAGGGCCAGGACGTCGACGAGGCCGCTGCCGCATTCGGCACGGAGCGCTCGGTGGCCCTCGCCCAGGTGCGCGCCGGTGCGGCCGACCTGCGCAACGCCGTCCTCTCCCAGCACGAACCCGAGTCGCGGCCGGAGGAGTGCCAGTGGCTCTACCGGCGCGAGCTCGAGGCGCCCGAGCGGCCACTGACCACCGGCGAGCGTGCCCGCGGCGAGCAGCACGCTTGTGCCTGCGCGTGGTGCGGCACCATCGTCGACCAGCTCACCATGGTCTCCACCGAGCTCCGCTCGACCATGGCGGTGAGCGTGCTGGGTTCGCTGGCGCCGCTCTACCTCGCCACCCGCCCCGAGCCCGCGCGCTCCTTGGCGCCGCCGGTCCTGCCCACGCTGGCCGGATTCCGGCGTACGGCGGCCGAGCACCAGCGTCCGCTCATCGGCATCGGCGCGATGGCCGCGGTCGCCGCGGGCGTCGCCGGAATGGTGCTGCTGCAGCCGATCGTCAGCACCGAGCAGGTCTTCAGCGCCGATAACGGGATCGTGGAGATCCGCGAGTCGGGGCGCTCCGGCAACGACGTGGTCGTCGCCGACCCGCCGGCAGCCGTGGGTACGACGCCAGCACCCGCGGCGGCACCGGCCGGAGCCCCGGCGGGCGAGGGGGTCGACGGTCCGGGTACGCCGGACGCCGGCGCCGGCGAGGGTCCCGGCCGCACGCCGGGCACCGGTCCGGGCGCTGGTCCTGGTCCCGCCCCGGGCGACGGCCCGGGCGGTCCGGGCGGACCCGGCACCGGCCCGGGGACGGGCACGCCGGAAGGCGACGACGGTGACGGCGACGGGCTGCTCGACCTCGACGTCGACCTCGCGCCGATCGCGGTCGACGCCCGCGTGGGCCTGCGCCCGCTGCTCGGCGCCGACCAGCGGCTGCATGTCGGACTCGACCGGGTGGGCCTCGACGGGCTCATCACGCTCGAGGTGCCGCTGCTCGGGGGCGGCCGTCAGGCCGAGCCGGCGGAGCGGGCCGCGCCGGCCCCGCGGGTGGCACCGGCCCCGCGGGTGGCACCGGCGAAGCGTGCGGCGCCCGCGAAGCGCGCAGCTCCGAAGGCCGTGGTGCGGCGCGGGCCGGCGCCCCAGGCCGACCGTGGTCGCGCCCCGGCACACGCGAGCAGGTCGCACGCGAGCAGGCCCCACGCCGGGAAGCCCGCGACCACCGGCCACCGCGGTCGGCACGAGCGGCGTACGGGCCGCACCGACGACCGGAGCGACAACGCCTCAGCCGGCGGCCGCACGACCCGCCAAAACGCCGCTCCGCCACGACGCGTCAGCGACACGCGCTCCACCGACCGGCCCACGGCGGTCGGAGCACTGCTCCGCGGGCTCCTCGGGCAGCGGGACTGATCAGCTGACGATCTCGACCAGGAGTTCTGCCACGGCTGCGTGATAGTCACTCCGGGGATGACCGATCGCCCCATCGCCGTCGGTGGTGAAGCCGTTGGTCCAGGGCTCGGCGTCACACACGCCGTGTCCGCGGGTGGCGGCATAGGTGTCGACGTACGCCGCGCCGGCTTCCTCGGCGGCCTCTTGCAGCACCACGTTGAGCTCGCGGACCGTGGCCACGGCCAGGTCGAAGGCATCCTGGGTCAGCGGCATGGCCGGGCACGGACCGGCCGCGCCGAGCGCGTCGCCGTACCCCACGACGAGGACCTCGGCCTGCGGGGCGCGCTCGTCGATCGTCTCGAGCAGGACGCGGAGCTCGCTCGCGAACGCTTGCAGGCGGTCGCCGGCCGCAGCCCGTGCGGCGGTCGTGGAACACGAGTCGTCAGCTGCACCGTCTGCGCAGTCGGCGCTGACGAGTCCGGCGTACCCGAGGTCGTTGGCGCCGACCATCACCGTGACGAGCGTGGTCTGCTCGTCGAGCGCGTCGACCGGCGCGTCCCCGCGCGATCCTGGGCCACCTATGACGTCGATGACGCGGGCGCCAGCACAGGTCCGGTTGACGAGCTCGAGGCCGTTGCGCTGGGCGAGCAGGACCGGGTACGCGCGCGCCGAGCGCCGGCAGATGTCCCCGGGCCGCTCCGGCGCGATGCCCATGCCCGACGCGGCAGAGTCGCCGAGAGCGACGTAGACCCCCTCTCGGATCTCGCCGGCCGACCCCTCCGGCTCGTCGGGGCGATCAGGCCCGGAGCCGACTCCACATGCCGTCAGCAGCACACCGAGCAGCACCAACAGCACGAGCCGGTACGGCGCACGCATGCTCAGCCCCGCAGGGAGAGAGCAACGAGGTCGCGCACGCTGTCGGCCACGGTTCGCTCCGGCTTCCACCCGGTCGCCGCGTGCAGCCGGCCGGCGTCGCCGGCGACCACGCGCGGGTCGGTGGGCCGCACCCGGGCCGGGTCCACCTGCAGCGTGGGCGTGGGGAACCCGCCGGCCGCGACGAGCTCGGCCAGGAGCGCACGACCCGTGGTCGGCGTACCCGAGCAGACGTTGAAGACGCGGTGGGGCAGCGCGTCGGCCTCGAGCAGCAGCCGGTAGGCGCGGCACACGTCGCGCACGTCGGTGTAGTCGCGCGCGGTGTCGAGGTCGCCCACGACCAGCGGCGCGTCGGACCCCCGGATCGCGCGCAGCCCCGCGACGAGGTCGCCGAGCAGGAACCCCGGGCCCTGGCCGGGACCGATGTGGTTGAAGGGGCGTACGACGACGGCGTCGAGCCCACGTCGCACGTAGTAGTCGACCTGGTGCTCCATCGCGGCCTTGCTGACGGCGTACGGCGAGGCACAGGCCAGCGCCGCGTCCTCCGACAGCGGTCCCGGCCTGCTCGTGTCATAGAGGGCGCCGGTGCTGATCACCAACACCCGGGCGCCCGAACCCCGGCGCAACAGCTCCTCGGCGACGGTGGTGAGGGCAGCGGTGTTGACCTGCAGGTAGCGCTGCGGCTCGGTGAACGACTCCGCTACCCGCGACAGCCCGGCGAGATGGACGACCGCGTCGATGTCAGCGATCCCGCTCAACGACGCGGGTTCGCACAGATCGGCGGCGACGTGCTCGACGTCCGCGGGCAGAGAGTCCGGGCGCGGACCGCGATCGGTGGTGACGACCGACCAACCATGCGCGCGCAACTCGCGCACGAGGTGCGGGCCGACAAAGCCACCGGCTCCGGTGACCAGCGCGGTCCTGCTCACCGACCCTCCGGCGCGTGCAGGCGCAGGTCGTGGTCGACCATCCGCTTCACCAGGCCGGCGAAGTCGACCTCGCGCTTCCAGCCCAGCACCCGCTCGGCCTTCGCCGGGTTGCCCAGCAGGATGTCGACCTCCGCGGGGCGCTGCAGTTCGGCGTCCTGGCGCACGTAGGGGTGCCAGTCCTCGATGCCGATCTCGCCGAAGGCCAGCGTCAAGAACTCCTCGATGGAGTGCGTCTCCCCGGTCGCTAGCACGAAGTCATCGGGCTCGTGGTGCTGCAGCATCTGCCACATGCCGCGCACGTAGTCGCCGGCGTACCCCCAGTCCCGCTTGGGATACAGGTCGCCGAGCGTGACGTGGTCGGCCAGACCCCAGTGGATGCGGGCGACGGCGTCGGTGATCTTGCGGGTGACGAACTCCAGCCCGCGGCGCTCGCCCTCGTGGTTGAAGAGGATGCCGGTGGCCACGAACATCCCGTAGGACTCGCGGTAGTTGCGCGCGATCCAGTGGGCGTAGAGCTTGGCGACGCCGTAGGGGCTGCGCGGGTGGAACAGCGAGTCCTCGTCATAGCCCGTGCCGGGGCGGTTGTAGTCCAGGCCGCCGAACATCTCCGACGTCGACGCCTGGTAGAAGCGCGTGTGCTGGTCGAGACCGGTGATCCGCACGGCCTCCAGCAGGTTGAGCGTGCCCTTGGCCGTCACGTCCGCGGTCAGCTGCGGGTTGCGGAACGAGTAGCCGACGTGGCTGATCGCGCCGAGGTTGTAGATCTCGTGCGGCTGCGCGACGTCCACCGCGCGGATGAGTGAGGTCTGGTCGGTGAGGTCGGCCTCGATGAGGTGCACGTAGGGGAACTCCCCCACCACTGCCTCACGGCGCGAGTTGCGCTGGCCGCGGATGAGCCCGAAGACCTCGTAGCCCTTCTCGTGCAGCAGCTCGGTCAGGTGGCCGCCGTCCTGTCCGGTGATGCCGGTGATCAGGGCACGCCTCGGCTCCACGGGTCACCTCTCTCTCGGCCGCGCACGGGACGCGGCGACTCTATACGCGTCCGCAGCGGGTGGATGATGGGACCATGGACGGCTGGTTGGCGACCACGGCAGGCATCACCTTCTTCTGGACGGGCGTTGTCGTGGCGATCTCCTTCATCGAGGCGCCCCTGAAGTTCCGCGCACCGGGCATCACCGTGCCACTCGGTCTGGGCATCGGCCGGCTGGTCTTCCGCGCGGTCAACTCCCTCGAGGCACTGCTCGCCATGGTGCTCGTGGTCGCGCTGGTGCTCGCCGGTGCGGACGCGCTGGTCTGGGTGCCGCTTGCCGTCGCGATCGCGGCGTTGGCGCTGCAGGTCGTCGTCGTCCGCCCGGCGCTGTCCAAGCGCTCCGACGCCGTGCTGGCCGGGGAGGACGCCCCGCGCTCCCACGCCCACCTCGGCTACGTCGCGTTCGAATGCGTCAAGCTCATCGCGCTGGTCCTCGGCGGCGTGAGCGCCCTCGCGTCGGGTTAGGCCATCCCGAGCAGGGTGCGGGCCTGCGACGGCGTCAACGGCCGGCGCTGGGCCAGCTCGCCGAGCGCGACCGCACGCTCGACCAGCTCGGCGTTGTGGGTGACCGGGACGCCGCGGGCGAGCGTGAGCACGTCCTCCATGCCGACCCGCAGGTGCCCACCCTTGCTCAACGCGGCGAGGGCGACCGGCAGCGCCGTACGCCCGATCCCGGTGGCCGACCAACTGGTGACCGCTGCGGGGAACGCCGCGACCGCTGCGACCAGGGCGTCGGCCGTGCCCGGCATCCCACCCGGGACCCCCATGACCAGATCGACGTGAACCTTGCCGCCGTACGGCAACCCGTAGCGATCGAGCAACCGGCTCAGGGTGGCGACCTGCCCGAGGTCGAACACCTCGAACTCGGGCACCACCTGGCGCTCCTGGGAGAGCTGGTAGAGGTCGCAGACGAAGCCCCACGGGTTGAGAAAGACGTCGTCACCGAAGTTGACCGTGCCGAGGGTCAGGCTGCAGGAGTCGGGAGCGGCGTCGAGGACGCGCAGCCGCGCGTCGAGCGGGTCGTGCACCGAGCCGCCCGTCGACAGCTGGACGACCAGACCGGTCTCGGCCCGCAGCGCCGCGACCGTGTCGGCCAGGCGGGCCGGGTCGAGCGAGGGGCGGTGGTCGTCGTCGCGGATGTGGACGTGGATCATCGCCGCACCCGCAGCCTCACAGGCGCGCGCCGTCTCGACGAGCTCGGGCAGCGTCGTCGGGAGCGCCGGACAGTCCGCCTTCGCGGTCTCTGCACCGGTCGGGGCGACCGTGACCAGCAGCCCCTCAGCCGGAAGATCTTCGGCAATCATGGTGTCATGCTGGCATATCTGCGGACGCCATGCGCTTTCGGCGCAATAGCGCGGCCCCCGCATGACGCTGTGGTGCAGCGTCATACGAGGGCCGGACTATAGGCCGCGGGACGTATGACGTCCCGGACCGGGGTGGTGCGGTGGTACGTGTGGTGCGGTGGGTCAGATCGCGATCTCGAGCTCGGCGACCGAGCCGAGCGCCGCGACGACCTTGCGGTCGGTCGGCTCGGCGCGGGGCGCCAGCGTGCGGACCGTCCACTCACCGGGGCCGGCGAAGAACCGGAAGTGCCCGGTGGCCGAGGTGGGGACCTCGGCGGTGAACTCGCCGGTGCGGTCGAGCAGCCGGACGTAGGCGTTGCCGACCGGCTCCGCCGCGTCACCGGTGCCGCGCAGCACCTGGCCCTGAATCACGGCCTGCTTGTCGAGGTTGACGCCGTCGAGCGACAGCCCACCCTTCGTCGCGCCGCACATGCTCAGGCCTCGCCGGGCTCGTCGCCGAGCACGACCGGCACGCCGACCAGCGAGCCGTACTCGGTCCACGAACCGTCGTAGTTCTTGACGTTCTTGCGGCCCAGGAGCTCGTGCAGGACGAACCACGTGATCGACGAGCGCTCACCGATGCGGCACAGCGCGATGGTGTCTTTGTCCTCGTCGAAGCCGACCTCGGCGTAGAGCTTCGCAAGCTCCTCGTCGGACTTGAACGTGCCGTCGTCGTTGGCGTTCTTGCTCCACGGCACGTTGACCGAGGTGGGGATGTGACCGGCGCGCTGAGCCACCTCCTGCGGGAGGTGGGCCGGGGCGAGCAGCCGGCCGGCGTACTCGTCGGGGCTGCGCACGTCGACCAGGTTCTTGGCGCCGATGGCGTCGACGACCTCGTCGCGGAAGGCGCGGATCGAGGGGTCCTGGTCCTGGGCGACGTACGACGTCTTCTCGCGCGTCGGCACCTCGGAGACCAGCTCGCGGGAGTCGAGCTCCCACTTCTTGCGGCCGCCGTCCATGAGGCGGACGTCGCCGTGGCCGTAGAGCTTGAAGTACCAGTAGGCGTAGGCCGCGAACCAGTTGTTGTTGCCGCCGTAGAGGATCACCGTGTGGTCGTTGGAGACGCCACGCTCGGAGAGCAGCTGCTCGAAGGCCTGCTTGTTGACGAAGTCGCGACGCACCTGGTCCTGCAGGTCGGTGGTCCAGTCGAGCTTGATGGCGTTGCGGATGTGGCCCTGGTCGTAGGCCGAGGTGTCCTCGTCGACCTCGATGACGACGACGCTGGGGTCGTCGAGGTGGTCCTCGACCCACTGGGTGGAAACGAGTACGTTCTCGCGGCTCATGGTGATGCCTTTCGTTCGGTGCTTCGCAGGATCTGTGTCAGATGTCAGTGGTGCAGGGGTACGGCGGCCGGCTAGGGCGTCGCCCCCTCGGCGACCCCGGAGCGGGCACCGCGCAGGCGGGCCAGCAGGAGGTACATCTCGCAGCCGAGGCAGAAGTCGAAGGCGGCGTTGAGGAACGCCGCCGCCAGCGCGAACCCCAGCGCGACCTGCCCGACCAGCGTGGCGCCGGCGAGCAGCGCGACAAGGGCGACGACGACGAAGACCAGCCCGACGCTCTGGGCGAAGCGCGGAGGCTGCGGTGCCTCGAGCTCGACCGGCGGGGCCAGACGCGGACGCACCACGGCGCGGAAGAGGACGGCGTACGGCGTGGCCGCGACCCCGAGCAGGGTCCCGACGGCGAAGACCGCGCCCTGGGCAGCGACGAGCGCGATGCCGACCGGTCCCGGCACGAGCAGCAGCGCGAGCGCGAGGACGGTCGTGGTCAGGACCGCGGCGAACCGGGGTCCGCGCGGGTCGATGCCGGAGGCGGGACCAGCAAGATCCGGGGGCGCCGGCGTGGCGGCGAAATCGGCGGTGGTGCGGGCACTCAAAGCGGGCCTCCTGGGCCGGGTCATGCGTGCGCGGGGTACGCCGGGACACGGCGTACGGCGCAGGGACGGGTCGAGTCGGGGTCGAGTCAGTCCGTCAGGCGCGACACAGGGACGAGCGCATGCGGCAGTGGTCCACTGCCCTGCGCTTGGTCAACCAGGTCGACTGCATGGGCCCGAGACTACGGGGGGTCGCGTGGCGCCACGAACCGTCGTCTCAAATAGCGAGCAGCCCGTCCAGATGCTGGACGGGCTGCTCGGCATTGGCGTGCGGCCTACGCGGCCGATGGCTCAGCGGGCGGGACGCCACACCCGGCGGGGTGCGCCCCATCCGACGTCGTTGCGCGCCCGCACGGCCACGAGGAGCCGCACGTCGCGCCGAACGCCCCGGAAGACCACTCTCCGCTGTTTGCCTCCGACCACCTTGACCTGCTTGCCCAGGCGCACGCGGTAGCGATCGACGGCGCTGCCGCGCGGGCGCGCCGCGCGCCACCGGACAGCCACGCGCTTGCCCCGGGTGACGGTGGTGACCGCGCCCGGTCGGGTCGGCGCCTTGGCCGGGTTGGCCACCGGCTCGGGCTCCGGGTCCGGGGTCGGCTCGGGATCGGGCGATGGCTGCGGGTCCGACGTCGATTGCGGGTCGGGGTCGAGCGTGATCGCGGTGACGCCGCCGTCGAGGTCGAACTCGACCGAGGATCCGACCGACGAGCTCACCGGCTCCGCCCCCTCGGAGACGCGGTGGACCGTGATGCCGTAGTCACGGGTGAAGTCCAGCGTCACCCGTGAAGGCTCCAGCGGCAGGTCGCGGTTCGCCGTCGTGTCCCAGACGTCGACGTCGCGGTACCCGAGCAGGACGTACGTGCCGTCACGCTTCTGCGTGACCATCCAACGACCGTCGCCCGGCCACCCCTTCGCCACCCGCGCCAGCTCGAGCGGCTTCGGCGTGAACGCCGGACCGGGGTCGTCGAGCAGACCGAGCAACGTCTTCATCGCCGTGTAGGCAGGCTTGGGCGACCAGTCGCGGCGCAGGAGGCCGAAGTGCGACTCCGGGTTGACCCGGGCGTTGAACGGCTCCGGGACGGAGTCGATCAGCTCATAGGCGTAGGTGCGCAGGTGGCCGCGCTGGACGTGCTCGAGCAGCAGACGCGGGTGATAGAGCGCGGCTGCCCGCTCGGAGACCGGTCGGTGCACGTTGGGCAGCGCGTTGAGCGCGTTGTGGTAGCCGGTCTCGGTCGTGACCAGTGGCTTGCGATCGAGGACCGCGAGCAGCGCCCGGACGACGTTGCGCTCCTCGGTGCCGGGACGCTTCCCGCCCGGGTAGATGTGCACGTTGGCGACGTCGGAGAACGGCGACAGGTCAGGCAGCAGTCCATAGTTGTTGCGGAACGCCAGCGCCGGCGAGAGCACGGGCAACCCACGAGTCTCCGGGGTGGTCTTGATGCTGGCATAGAGGCGTGCCTGCCAGTCCGCGAGCTGGAGGACCCATGCGCCGTCCGGACCGAAGTGGTCCCACTCGTTGATGCCCTCGACACTCGTCACCGCCCCCGCCGGCAGTTGCGTGACGGCGCGGACGTAATCCTCCGGCGAGCCGGGACGGTCGGGTCGACCCATGATCAGGTTGAAGGTGACCCCCCGGTCGGCGATCGTGCGGATCGCCTGCGCCTGCCGAGCGTTGATCCGCAGGTCGGCATCGAGGAAGAGGTCGTCGCGCACGTGCCGCACGCCAAGGTCCTCCAGCGCGTCGGCCACGCGTTCGGCATCGGCGTACGGCGTGTCGAGGAAGGGTGTGTGGATGCCCAGGCCGTACGCGTCGACCAGAGAGTCAGCGGGCACGGCCGGCATGGGGATCGGCTCCGCTGCGACAGCAGCATCACGGTGGACAGGAACGGCGAGGAGCACAGCCACCATCGCGATGGTGACTGCGCACGCGTGGAGGGCACGGCGCATGAGCCGGACTCTACCCGCTGGCGGGCCGACCATGCGCCGCGTGCGCTTCCGTCCCGTGCTGCCGTAACCCCAGCCCGCACCACGTCGTTGCTCGATGGAATCACGCGTTCTTGCTGACCCCACTCCACTCCTTCGACGATCGCGGAGGGTCCATGGCGGGCACCGGTCGCTTTCACTACCTCGACGGTCTGCGCGCCGTGGCGATCGGCTCCGTTCTCGGCGTGCACTGGCTTGTCTGGTACGTCCCGTTCTTCCATGGCGGGGTCATCGGCGTGGACATCTTCTTCGTACTCAGCGGCTTCATCATCACCACGGTGCTGTGGCGCTCGTCGTCGACCCGCACCCTCGCGGGCGAGTGGCTGCACTTCGTACGGCGCCGCGTCGTCCGGCTCTACCCGGCGCTGGTCGGACTGGTCGTCGGCGCGACCGTGCTCTACGCCGTAGTGCCGCACAGCGGCCTCTCCGCCACCGAGGTGACCCAACGGGGACTGATGGTCCTGGGGCAGGCGACCTCCATCTGGGGGGCGGTGCAGGAGGGTTCGCTGCTCGTCCCGGCCCTCGAGCCGTTCGGACACACCTGGTCGCTCGCCGTCGAGTGGTACTTCTACCTCGCCTGGCCGCTGCTCCTGCTCGCCGTACGACGCCGAGGCTGGACGGCCCAGCGAACCGCCCACCTCAGCGTCGTGATCGCCGCCTGCTGCTACGCGGGCTCGCTCGTCCTGCCGCCGTTCTGGTTCTACTTCGGCCCCTCGGCGCGATTCGCCGAGATCCTGGCGGGTTGTGCACTGGCGCTCTACCTGCTCGCACGTCCGAACGACGCCGCTCCCCTGCGGATGCCCCCTGTCCTCCCCGCGGCCGCCCTGGTCGCCGTCGTCCTCTACGTCCTGCTCGCCCCCGCGAGTCACGGCCCCTACCGCTGGATCGGCGTCCCGCTCGCCGTCACCGCGACGCTGGTGATCATCTGCGCGGGGTACGCCGCGTCCGGCGGACCGGTGCGCACGCTGCTGAGCCACCCGCTGCTCACCGCCATCGGCCGGGTCAGCTACAGCCTCTACCTGTGGCACACGGTGCCGGTCCTCGCCCTGGAGGACGTGCCGAGCGTGCCGAAACCACTGCTAGGAGTGCTGGCGGTCGGCATGGTCGCCGCGCTCACGGTCGGCAGCTACTCCCTGCTGGAACGGCCGTTCCTGCGCGGCCGGAGCGACGTGCTGTCGCCCCGGCGCACCCCCACCTCGTCGGTGCCCCGGCCGCGGGAGGTCTCGACCGAGAAGCCGCCGGTGTCCCGCACGAAGGAGACACCCGGCCCATGACCCATACCGGGCGTTTCGCCTACCTCGACGGACTCCGCGCCGTGGCCATTCTCGCCGTCCTCGGGGTGCACTGGTTCTCCTCGTACGTCCCGTTCTTCCGCGGCGGCGTGATCGGCGTCGACATCTTCTTCGTGCTCAGCGGCTTCATCATCACCACGGTGCTCTGGCGCTCGAGCTCGACGGCGTCCCGCAGGAGCCAGTGGTGGCACTTCGTACGCCGCCGGGTGGTGCGCCTCTACCCGGCGCTCGTCGGGTTGGTCGCCGGATCGGTCCTGCTGTACGCCGCCGTACCGACGAGTGGCCTGTCGCCCGCGCAGGTCGCCGAGCGCGGATGGCTGACCCTCGCACAGGCGACTTCGATCTGGGGACCGCTGCAGGACAACGACCTGCTGGCTCCCACGTTGAACCCCTTCAGCCACACCTGGTCCTTGGCCGTCGAGTGGTACTTCTACCTGGTCTGGCCACTGCTGCTGTTCAC
This sequence comes from Nocardioides massiliensis, assembly GCF_030811215.1. NCBI lineage: Bacteria > Bacillati > Actinomycetota > Actinomycetes > Propionibacteriales > Nocardioidaceae > Nocardioides > Nocardioides massiliensis. The sequence continues at coordinate 1,556,384 of NZ_JAUSQM010000001.1, read as the reverse complement.
CGTCAAACGGCATGGCTGGACCGCACGCCGCGCCGCGCAGGTCAGCGCGGGGATCGGGGCGTGCTGCTATCTCGGCTCCCTGGCGCTGTCGCCGTACTGGTTCTACTTCGGTCCGTCGGCACGCTTCGCCGAGCTGCTGGCGGGGTGTGCGCTCGCCCTCTACCTGCTGTCACGCCCCACCGACGCCGGACCGATGCGGATGCCACCCCTCGCGACGCCGATCGCCCTGGTCGCGATCGTGCTCTACGTCGTGCTGGCCCCGCCGAACCCGGAGGTGCATCTCGCCCTGGTCGGTGTGCCGGTCGCCGTTGCTGGGACCCTCGTGCTCATCTGCGCCGGCTACAGCGCGGACGGTGGCGCCATGCACGCCCTGCTGAGCCATCGTGTGCCCACCTTCATCGGACGGCTCAGCTACAGCCTCTATCTGTGGCACATGACGCCGATCCTCGCGTTGGCCACGGTGCCCGGTGTCCCGCGACCAGTGCTCGCCCTCCTCGCGCTGACGTTGGTCGCCGCGCTCACGCTGAGCAGCTTCTACCTCCTCGAACGACCGTTCCTGCGGGCGCGCAGCGACGTGTTGTCCCCCGCGCCCCTCTTCGCGTCCAGCCCGGGCACTGCACAGGTGCCCCAACCGCGCGACGTGGCACACGACCCGATCCCGCCTGTGCCGGCGAAGGAGAAGCCGTGGTCCACGCCGTCGCCGTGACCGTCGCCGTCATCGTCACCGCGCACAACCGCGCCGACCAGCTCGAGGCAGCACTCTCCAGCGCCACCGCACAGACCTATCCACACCTCGACATCGTCGTCGTCGACGACGCCTCCACCGACCGGACCCCCGAGGTGTGTCGCCGGTACGCGGCCATCGACTCCCGGGTGCGCGTGCTGCGGATGGAGCGCAACGGCGGCGTCGCCCGTGCCCGCAACGCCGGTCTCGACGCGGTCCGGTCCGACTACGTCGCCTTCCTCGACGGCGACGACTACGCCGACCCGCCGTGGATCGAGGAGATGCTCACCGCCGCGCTCGCCACCGATGCGCCGCTGGTCGCGACCGGTCACGTCGTCGACATGCACGCCGGTGGCGACGCAGCCGTCAAGAGCGAGTCACGACCGGTCGACGAGCTCACCCTGATGCCGGGTGGGCCCGTCCCTGCCGTCCATCCCCAGCCCTTCGTCTGGGCCATGGGCTACTGCTGGAACAAGCTCTACCTGCGCTCGTTCCTCGAGCAGCACCGGCTTCGCTTCGATCCCGCCTGGCCGCTTTTCGAGGACATGATGTTCAACCTGGACCTGATGGCCGTCGCGCCTCGCGTGGCCCTCATCCCGGCGGCGCACTACCACTACGTCCAGCACAGCGCGGACCGGCTCACGAACCGGCCGCAGGTGCCGGACCTGCGGTTCCGGGCCCACTTGGCGCAGCGTCTCGTCGCGCAGCTCGAGCGATGGGGACTCGAGGGGCAGATGAAGCCCGTCATCGGCTCCCTCCTGGGGTGGAGCATGGCTGTCGAGTGCTCGCGGACCACCCCGCCCGGCGTACGGGCGGCGCCCGCGTTGCGGGACGCGCTGGGCGATCCCGGCGTGCAGTGGATGATCACCCGGGCAGTCTCCGAGGGTCACGTACGGCGCGTGGACCGCCCCGTCGTCGCGGCGCTGCGTGCCGGACGAGTCCGGTCAGCGCGCACGCTGGCGCTCGCCGTCCTGGGACTCGCGCGGGTCCGGGCCTGGCTCGGTCTGCGCCTGGCACGCTGACCCACTCCTCGCCCGCAGCACCCCGGCTGCCGCCAGCGCCTCGAGCAGGTCGTCGGCGCACCGACTGCTCTGATGCAGACCGACCCGCTCGGTGACGGCCCGGCGTACCTCGGCGTCCCTCGTGCCACCGGCGTCGAGGTCGGCGACGAACCTGGCGAACGGCCGGTCGTCCCCCACCAGCTCCCCGGGCAGCCAGTCCAGGACATCGGCCGGCACCAGCGCTCGACCGTAGACCTGTCGGTCGGGCACCAGGAACGCGATCGGTCGGTCGAGGAGCAGGTAGTCGACCCACACGCTCGAGTAGTCGGTGACCAGACCCGACGAGGCACCCAACAAGGCGTACAGCGGCACCCCGGCTCGGGCCAGGTCGGCGTCGCTCACGGCGACCACGCCCGCGGCCCGTCGATCCTCGGCATCCAGCGGGTGCGGCTTCACGACCAGTTGCATACCGCGCTCCCGCAGCGCCGCCAGGAGAGGTGTGACCTCCTGGACCCCCGCACCCAGCTCCCCCTCCGACCAAGCGCGCAACCCGCTCTCCTGCCTGGTGGCGCGGAACGTCGGCATCCACAGCACGAAGTCAGCCTCGATACCGAGACTCCCGAGAGCATCTGGGCGTGCCGGTCTCCACAGTTGGTCGGTGCGCGGGTTGCCCGTCACCAGCAGCTGGTCGGGTGACAGCTCGAAGGCCGCCGCCTTCAGCTCTCCGAACAGTCGCGTGCCGGCGACCAGCCACGTGCTGGGGATCAACGACCCTGCCCCGTTGCCCGGTCGGGTCGCCTTCGGGCCGTCGCCGTGCCAGAGGTTGACCAGAGGCTTGCGCCGGGTGGGCCGCGGGCTGCCGTAGAGCCCGTGGGTGAAGAAGACCGCCTCGGCGCGCAGATAGGCCCACAACCCGGCCACACTGGCCTTGTCGACCGTGACCAGCCGCGGATGGTCGGGCAGCGCGAGCCGCGGACCCGACGGCTCGCGCAGCCAGACGACCTGCCCGTCATAGCTGCGCAGCAGCGCCCGCATGACCTCGGACGCGTTGCCCTCCGTCTCGGGGTAGCCCGAGACCACCACCTGGCGGCGAGCCGGGATGGCGGCCGACACCACGGGGAGCGCGCGCCGCAGGATCGTCTGGGCCAGGGTGACGAGCCGGGTGCGCAGGAGAGCGGACGTCACAGGTCTCGACCTCGCTCGCCCGACACCGCCGGCTCGACCGACACCGCCAGCTCGCCCGACACCTGGGGGCCGGCGGGCAACGATCGACTCATCGCACAGCTGACCAGCCCGCCGACGAGGTAGCCGACTCCCAGCGCGGCGCCCACCCACGTCGTGCCGTGAGGGACCGCGGCGACCGCGAGCGACAGCACGGCGGCGGTTCCGACCACCTGTGCGCCGACCATCGCGCCTGGGCGGCCCACCACGCGCAGCCGCATCGCGCCCCAATAGCTCAATCCGAGGCCGATGACGGCCACGGACAGCACCCGCAGCGTCGCGGTGCCCTCGGCGGCGTACTCGGGTCCGAAGACCCGGAGCAGCAGCGGGGCGACGACCCAGACAGCAGCCGCGCTCCCGACGCAGACGACCCCCATCAGGATCCCGCCACGTCGAAAAGCCTGACTGCGGCGGTCGGGGTGGCGCTCGCACTCGGCATACATCGCGTTGCCGACGGCCACGACGATCGCGTTCTGCAGAGCGACGATCTGGATGCTCACGAAGAAGTACGCCGTCGCCGCCGACCCCAGCTCGTTGACGACGAGCAACGGCAGCACGAGCTGCGGAGAGAGGGCGAGGACCACGGTCACGTAGCCCGCGCCGGCGAACCCGCGCGCCGCACGCAGCTCCCGCGACGGCCTCATCCGTCGTGAGCGCGGCAGGTGACGGCTGATGACGACGATGCTCGCGAGCCCGCACAGCAGCGCCGCGCCGCCGGCCGAGCCGTAGAGCCCGAGCACGCCGGCGCCGGCCAGCAGGAACGGCAACCCGCACTTGGCCAGACCGAGAAGGACTCCGTTGAGCCACAGGTAGGACCGCACCCGGTCGATGGCGAGGAAGACGCTGTCGGTGAGCAGGTTGACCGCCGTCGCGGTCACCAGACCGATGAACAGCACCGCCGCCCACGGGCTGCCGATCACCTCGTGCACGCGTGGCGAGGTGAGCGGCAGCAGCAGCACGTAGCCAGCCGCGAAGGCAGCAGCAGCCCCACCGACGACGAGAACGGCGACCCGGAAGTCGGCGAACTGATGGCGGCTGCGTGGCATCGTGCGCACCAGCGCGATGTTGAGTCCCAGCTGCGCGACCAACGCCAACGTGTCCGAGGCCGCGACCACCGCGCCGGCCAGACCGACCGTCTCGGCGGGGTAGAGCCGGGCGGCCAGGACCCAGAACAACGCGCCGAAGCCCGCCATCAGCGCGCTGGTGGCGAACAGCAACACCGAGTTGGTGAGCATCCGGTCGTTGCGCGCACCGGACACAAGGCTGCCGACACCCGCACCGATCGACGCCGCCCTCATCGGTAGATCCTGCTGTCGCCGGCGCTGTAGACGAGGTTGAGCACCCGGTGGATCTCCTCGAGCGGGTAGCGGTAGTTGACGCGGTCGCCGGCGAGGAAGAGCGTGTCGACGCGGTCGCCGGCCAGCCGCGAGTCGGCGAGGAGGTAGGAGCCGCGGTTGAGCAGGGTCGGGAAGGTGCGCCCGTGCACCTCGTCGATCGGCACGCCTGCCACCACGAGCCGGACCCCCATCCGGTTGCCGGCCAACACCTTGGGGAACGGGCTGTCGATCTCGGGCGCCGCGGCGACCCAGCGCGCCGCTGCGAGGTCGGAGTCATCGATGACGTACCGCTCGAAGTAGGTGCCGGTGTTGGCCAGCGCGAGCTTGGCAGGACCACCCCCGATCAACGCCGTGCCGGCTGAGGTCAACACCGCGGTGACGACGAGCGAGACGGCCACCAGCGCGGCGCCGCGGCTGCGACGCAGCCCGCTCACCAACCACCACAACCCGATCGCGGCGACCGGCGCGACGACCAGCATGCTCTGCAGGAATGCCCGCAGCACGCCGTACTCCACCGACAGGCTGGGCACGACCACGACCGGTCCCAGCGCAGCCAGCACACCGACGGCGACGCAGATCAGCTCCAGGGAGATCCGGGACTCGCGCGGCTCGTCGCCGGCGGGCGTCTCGCCGACGCCGTCCTCCGGGTGCCGACCGCGCCGGCGGAAGCGGCGGAGGCCGGCACGCAGCAGCCACCACGTCCCGACCAGCAGCACGACCTGCATCAGTGCGGCGCTCGCCGTGCGCAGGCCGACGACGACGGTGCCGGGATCGAGACCGAGGTCGTCGATCCACTCCCCCGCCCAGGTCAACGGCGCCTCGCTCTCCTCCACGATCGCCGGGGTGGTCAGGGTCGGCCCGGGCTTGCGGAAGACGGCATGGCGCAAGGCGTAGTCCTGGCGGACCTCGTCGGCCTCGGCCACGAACCGATCGAGCCGGTCGCGCGCGGACTCCTCGGCGCCGCCGAAGAGCCAGAACCGCCGGTCGCTGGACCCCACGGTCTCCGCGCCGCTCACCAGCGACTCGATCGCCTCCTGCGCCACCGTGAGCGGGTGCCCACCGGTGTCGGTCACCGGCCCGGTCCACACCATCGACGCACCCGCCACGGCCGCGACCACGAGCGGGTGCAGCAGCACCAGCGGTGGCCGATCGGGCGTACGCCGTCGACGGGTCACCAGCGCCGCGAGGCCGTACAGGACCAGTCCGCCGCCGAGCGCCAGGAGCAGCAGGTAGGTCGTCGAGTAGTGCGACACGATGACGCCGACCCCGAAGACCACGGCCAGCACCCGACGCATGCGCACCGGCGCACCGCGGTCGGTGGCCACCAAGAGGAGCAGGACGACGAAGAGGAAGGCGATCTCCTGCCGGACGAGGTAGGGCATGTCGACATGGAACGTCGGGAACGCCACCACGAAGAGGACCGCGACCAGCGCCAGCCGCTGCGGGACGAAGCGGCGATAGACGAGGTAGGCGAGTGCCGGGACCGCGGCGAAGACCACCTGCAGCCCGACGGTAAACCAGATCGTCCCGGACAGTCCGGTCGTCTCGGCCAGCGCCACCGGCAGGATCGTGATGCTCAGACAGGCGGTGTAGGCGTTCTGCATCAGGTCCATGGACCAGTGCCCGGCGTCCTGGGTCAGCCTGAAGACGCCGTACTCCGCCTGGATGTCATGGCCGGTCACCCCCCACCCGCGCAGCGACGTCGCCAACAGCAGCGCGAGGGCGCTCAGATAGAGCACCCGGAGGTCCCGGCCGGCAGTGCCGCGGCGCACCAGGAGCACCGCGAAGGCCGCCAGAACCAACACGTGCGAGACGAGAGCAACGTCGCCGTCAGCCCCGTTGTTGAGCCGGATCGCCCCGAGGATCGCCGACGGCAGGGCGAGGCAGGCCAGGACGTGGGCGGGCTCGGCGCGCAGGTCCCAGGTACGACGGACGAGCGTGCGCGCTGCGGGAATCACGACGAGGGGCACCGAAGAACGCCAGCACAGCAGCGCAGCGTCCAGCACGAGCCACGTCACCCCCAGGACCGGCGCGGTCAGGACCTGCTCGAACCCCAGCGCCAGTGCGATCGAGTTGACCGCCAGACTCACGAGCATGACGGCCAACAGGCTGAGGCCGAACGCGTAGCCCCAGCGCGCGACCGCGCTGTCGGACGGCAGCCGCGCTCGTCGCACGAGCACGACGGTGGGCAGCACCACCATGGTCGTCACCGCGATGGCGGCGCGCAGCACGGGCACGTCGACATCGAGGATGACGACCGCTTGGGCGGCGACCAGTGCGAGCAGCGACACGAGTAGCGCTGGGCCCGGCGCCCGCAGGTCGAGCCGAAGCGTGTCGTCGACGGACGCACCGACACGCGGCTTGGCCGGCGACACGTCGCTACGGGTCGCCTCTACAGGGAGCGCCAGCGTCACGCGCTGCCGTCCGGCGCGGGCTCCGGCACACCCCAGTGGCTGGTGGGGATGTCGTACAGCTCCGGCCAGCGGACGAGGTAGGGCTCGTGGGCGCCGAGGACCGCCTCGAGCAGCTTCTGCGGCTCCGGGAACTCCTGCGGATCGAAGGCCGGGTGCAGCTTGACCACGGGGAGGAAGCCGTCGCGCAGCTCCGAGGTCATCACGACGACCTGCGCGCCAGTACCCATCGCCAACCGCACGGCGCCGAAGGATCCGATGAGGTCGCGACCGAGGCACCGCATCGGGGTGCGCCCCGGCACGTCGGAGGCCATGGTCAGGATGCCGCCGGAGGTGAGGATCTCCACCATCGCGTCGACACCCGCATCAGCGACCACCGGGATCGCGCCTCCGGCCAACGCGACCTTGGCGTGCTGCTGCATCCACCCCGGGGACGCGGAGTCGAGCAGATGTCCACTGCCCAACGCGTGCAGGACGACTCCGTGACGGCCCAGCGTCGCCATCGCGCCCTCGAAGTGGCCGTGATGCATGTGACTCAGGAGCACACCACGGCCGAGGTCTCGCGCAGCGAGGAGGTGCTCGAGGCCCTCCACCTGCTGGTGGGTGACCAGGTCGATGTGCCACCGCAGCTCCGAGCGCCAGATCTGGCGCTCGACATAGCGGCGGGCGGCGGCCTCGACGTCCGCGTCGGGTCGCGTGTGCTCGAGCACGAACCGCATCTCGGCCCGCGCGTTCTCCCGCACCTTCTCTTGACGCCAGGCGAGCCGGGTGCGGGCGGCGACGTACGCCGGGAGCAGGCCACGCGGGACCATGCCCCGGACCCTGCCGATCCTCAGCTCGGTGGACGGCTTCATGTGGATACCTCCTGCTGGCGTTGCCGGTGACAGTGGACGCGCAGCTGCTCGGGACGCTGTGCGAGCCGGATCGTGACGACGTGGGCGCGGGCGGGGCTGCGGGCCAACCGGGACCGCACATGGGTCGACTCGCCCGGCTCCAGGCGCACGCGACCCCGTTTGCGGACGCTCTCGCGGCGCGCTCCGACGGGGTGGACGGTGACGCGATAGCGGAAGGTGTGCGTCTGCTCCAGCCGGTTGACCAGACGGAAGCGCACGCGCGCGCGGGGGTGAGCCCGTGTGCCGCACACGGCGCGTGGCGGACCGGTCAGCGAGAGTTCGACGTACTCCTGGGGCAACCGAGTCGTGGAGAGCTCGAGCTCCTCGTCGGGAAGGGCGTAGACCGCAGCACCGACGGACAGCGCGGCGACGAGCCCGACCGGCACGGCCCGTTGCCACCACCGGACGGGCGGGGTCAGGGCACGCCCGCCGTCGGGACCGGGTCGAGTCATCGAGCTTCCTCTCGGCGTCCGCGGGGGTCCGCCTCGGATAACGGCGACCTGGGACACCGGCTACAACGCTGCCGCCGGGCCGGAGTTACGCCAGCGGCACGGTTCAACGGGCGTGCGCGCGCAGGAACTTCCGGACCTGCCGGTCGTAGCGTTTCGGTGCGAAGTTCCAGGCCTCGACGTGCCCGGCTCCCTCGACGAGGTGCAGCGTCACGAGGTCCGGTGCGGCCTCCGCCAGACGCCGGGAGGTCTCGACCGGCACGCTGTCGTCGGAGGTCCCGTGCCAGACGAGCGCCGGCGCCGTGAGCCAGGAGGTGTCGTCGAGGTGAGCCACAGCTGCCAGGTCCACGCCGGACCGCCACTGCGCGAGGCGCAACCCCGCCGACGACAGCAACTTCGGTACGCCGGCTCCCCCGACGGCGTCGTGCACGGTGGCTCGGAGGTCGAACAGGGGGGAGTCGAGCACGATGGCACGCACGTGCCGGGCTAGCTCCGAGCGTTCGAGGAACGAGGCGATCAGCGTGCCTCCCATGCTCGCACCCATCAGCACGACGTCGCGCGCACCGCGGTCGCGGGCGACTCGCACCGCCGCCTCCACGTCTCGCCACTCGCTCAGACCGAGCTCAGTGAGGCCCCCGCCGGTCTCCGGGGCGTTGCGGTAGGTCATGGCCAGCGACGGCAGCCCGGCCGCGACCGCCGAGTGCATCAGCCGGAACATCTCGGACCGAGCCGACCCCCGGCCGTGGACGAGGATCGCCCACGTGTCCCGGTCGCCGGGCACGAACCAGGCGGGCAGGTCACCGGCGCCGCCCGGGATGGTGAGCTCCTGCACCTCGAGGCCGGGAAACGCCCGCGTGGCGTCACGCGGATATGCCTCACGGGAGTAGCGCGCGAGCGTGCCCGGTGCTGGAAGGGTTCCTTCCAGGAGGCGGAAGCGCCGCTGCACCCGCTCACCGTCGTTGACGACGACCTGCCCGACCTGGCCGGAGCCGGTCTCCCAGGCCAGCCCGTAGACCGTGCCGACGGTCAACCAGGTGGGCCCGCCATCGACCTGCTCGATCGTGACCTGCCGCCCGGTCGCCTCCACGACCCGCACCTGCGAGGGCCACAGCGCCGAGGGGACCCGCAACAGCTCGGTGACCTCCCGCGACACCTGCACCACGACGTACGCGCTGATCAGCAGGGCCAAGGCCAGGAGCACTGCGAAGGTGCGTACGACGACGCGACGGATCCTCATCGGCCCGCCTCGCTCGGCACCGCTCTCCGCACGGACTCCAGCACCGTCTCCAGCGCGTCGAGGTGCTCCTCCCAGGTCGGCAGTCCCGCAGCCACGACCCGTCCCCGCGCGGCGAGCTCCGCGACGGCGCCGGGTCGATCGATGAGGTCGACGAGTGCGGCGCGCAGGCGCGCGGGCGTCATCGCCAGCTCCTCGACGCCATCGCCCAACCCCAGCGCGCGCATGGCGGGATCGTCGTTGACGAGCACGGCGCATCCCGAGAGCAGCGCCTCCATCGGCGTGAGGGGGCCCTCCCCTCGACTGGCGCAGACGAAGACGTCACAGGCGCGATAGACAGCGGCGACGTCGTCCGGCGGGAGAGTGCCGAGGAAGAGCCGCGCCGACGACTCCGGCAAGTCGACCGGCCGGTCGCCGCCGACGAACACCGTTCGGTAACCCTCGCCGACGGCGGCGGCGACGACGTCGAAGCCCTTCTTCGGGACGAAGCGACCGACGTGGAGCACGAGCACCTCGCCGAGCGGAAGTCCGAACCGACGGCGGATCTCCTCGCGTTCGCGGCCGACGGCAGGTCGGAAGCGAGCACGATCGAGCCCGTTGCGCAGCACCTGCGTGCGGACACCGGGCAGCGCCCCGCGGGTCCACGCGTCGATCACGGGACTGATCGGCAGGACGCAGGCGGCCCCCCGCAGGACCAGTGCGCCAACGGTGTGCAGCACGACCCCCTGGACGAGCCGCACGACCCGCGCCGGGTGGTCCACCATCCCGACGTGCTGGGTGACGACGTACGGCCTGCGCAGCACGCGACACAGGAGCGCGCCGACCCACGACGACAGGTAGAGCATGTCGTGCACCTGGACCACGTCGGACCGTCGCACCAGTCGCCAGGTGTGCAGCAACAGGGAGGGGGCGAAGACCGGGAAGGGAACGCCGTGGCGCTCGAACCAGTTGCCGACGCGGACGCGCCGGACGGTGACCCCGTCCTCGTCCATCGCTCCGGGTGCGCCCGGGCAGGCGCTGGTCACCACCGTGACCTCGTGCCCGCGACGAGTCAGCCCGTTCGCGACCTCGCGCGCCACCACCTCCAACCCTCCGACATGCGGGGGGTAGTAGTGCGCGAGCACCCCGACGCGCAACGGCCTGGAGGTGAACAAAGCAAAAAATCCTGTCTCTGGCTGTGACCTGCGTAACGCCCGGGTGGGGAGGTCGTTGAGCCTCTCCGATGCGCACCCCCTCCCGTGCGCACACCTCACAGTCGGGGGTCCCTTGTCGCCAACGTTCTCCCAGTCCCAGGGTTACGCAGTGCCCGCCCAGCCCTCCCGGGTGTCCGGCGTCCTCGCACCGGACGCCGCGGACCTCCCGATCAGCGGCGCGGTGCCGCGACCCGCACCCCAGCGCGCCGACGGCGCACACGCCTGGGCGGAGCTGAGGGTCGCGGCAATCATCCCGTGCCACAACGAGGCCGGTGCGATCGAGAAGGTCGTGCGCGACCTCAAGCATCACGTCGCCGGCATCGACGTCTATGTCTACGACAACTGCAGCACCGACGGCACCGTCGAGGAGGCGGCCAGGGCGGGTGCGATCGTGCGGCACGAACCGCTCAAGGGCAAGGGCAACGTCGTACGCCGTGCCTTCGCCGACGTCGAGGCCGACGTCTACCTGCTCATCGACGGCGACGACACCTACGACCCGGCGGCGGCCCCCGCCATGATCACCACCCTCATTGAAGGCAACTACGACCAGGTCCTCGGCATCCGCCAACAGCTCGCCGAGGCCGCCGGCGCCTACCGTCCCAACCACGAGTGGGGCAACCGCGTGCTCAACGGCGTGGTCGGTGCCATCTTCGGCTCCAACGTCGGCGACATGCTCAGTGGCTACCGGGTGTTCTCCCGCCGGCTGGTGAAGAGCTTCCCGGCGGTCTCGCGCGAGTTCGAGATCGAGACCGAGCTCACCGTGCACACCCTGAGCCTGCGGGCGCCGACCACGACGCGCCCCGTCGGATTCCGCGAGCGCGCGGCCGGCACCGAGAGCAAGCTGCGCACCTACCGCGACGGCTTCAAGATCCTCGGCTTGATCCTCACCCTGACCCGGCACGAACGCCCGATGGCGTTCTACGGCGCCGTCGCGGCGCTGCACATGATGCTGGCGGTCGCGCTCGGCACCCCGGTCATCGCCCAGTTCCTGCAGACCGGCATGGTGCCGCGCATGCCCACGATGGCCACGGCGATCGCGCTGGGCATCGTGGCGTGCCTGTCGATCACCGCGGGGCTGATCCTCGACGGCATGCGCAAGACGCGGCACGAGCTGAGCCGACTGGTCTACCTCCAGCAGTCCTGCGTCGGAGCACTCTGAGCCGTGACTCCCCCGGTGCGCGTCGCGGTGGTGACGCCGTACTACCCGCCCAGCGTGGGCGGACTCGAGCGATACACCCACCGCATCGCCCGCGCGCTCCACGCCGAGCCGGACTTCGACGTCGTCGTGATCACGACGGGCGACTCCCGGCGTACGCACACCAGCGTCGAGGACGGCGTCGAGGTCGTTCGTCTGGCGCCGTGGCTGAAGGTCTCCAACAGCCCCGTCAGCGGCTGGTGGCCGGTGCAGCTGCGGCGCCTGCTGCGCGATCACCGGATCGACGTCGTGCACGCGCACGCTCCGACGCCGTTCCTCGCCGACGTGGCGTCCTACGTGGCGGGCCCGCGGCCCGTGGTGCTGACCTACCACGCCGGTTCGCTGGTCAAGGGGGAGAGCCGCGCAGTCGACACGCTGTTGCGCACCTACGAGCGGGTCGTGCTCCCGCGGGTCTTCGCGCGCGCTCAGGAGCTCGTCGCGGTCTCGCCGGTCGCGAGGACGTGCGAGACGGGACGAGCCCGCCTGATCCCGCCCGGCGTCGACACCGACGTCTTCCGGCCGGGGACGCCGCCGCCGGATCCGACGGTGCTCTATGTCGGACGGCTGCAGCGGACGTCGCGGTGGAAGGGCGTGACCGTGCTGCTGGACGCCTTCGCCGCGGTTGCCCGCGAGCGGCCCGACGCGCGCCTGGTGCTCGTCGGCGACGGTGACGACGTGCCCGCGCTGCGTGCGCACGCCACGGCGCTCGGCATCGACTCCCGGGTCGCGTGGCGGGGGGCGCTGTCGGGTGCCGCGTTGGTGGACGCCTACCAGCGCGCCTCGGTGGTCGCGCTGCCCTCGCTGACCGAGGCCGAGTCGTTCGGGATGACCCTGATCGAGGCGATGGCCTGTGGCCGACCCGTCGTCGGCAGCCGCATCGGCGGGATCCCGTTCGTCGTCCGCGACGGGGTCGATGGTCGGCTCGTGCCGCCCGGTGACGCCCCCGCGCTGGCCGCCGCGCTGGTGGACGTCCTGGCCACCGGGGACCGCGAGACGATGGGCCGGGCCGGACGACAGGCGGCCGTGGAGCGGTGGGACTGGTCGCACTCCACCGACGCCACCTTGCAGGTCCTCCGTGAGGTTGCCGGGACCGCACGCACCTGCGTGGCTCCCTGAATCGATCGCACCCGCGAACTCGCACGCGGCCCTATGCTGCTGCTGCCCCTCCCGCCCGCGTACGTCCGCGCCAAACCATCCTCGGGACACACCGCCATGAGCTCATCCGACCTCGACCCGGGCTCCGACCCGGGTCCCGCCGCGGGTCCTGTCTGGGACCTGAGCGCGCGGCTGGGCTGGCTGCTGGCCTCCTGGCGCACCCACAGCGCGTACGCCGATCCGGCCGCCTTCGTCGCGGCGCTGGCCGAGTCCGGCGTACCCGCCGATGTCGAGCTCCTGGCTCGCTGGGAGTCCGGTGCGGAGCCACCGCCGTACGCCGCGGTGCGAGCAGCGGAGGAGGTGCTCGGGCTGACCCCGGGGCACCTGTCGGACCTGGCGGGCTATCTCCACACCTTCTTGCCCGGAACGCCGCCGCTGTGGGGCCGTCCGGGGGTCGACGCGGGGGCGGCGGGGTTCGCCGAGCAGGTACGGGCGACGGCCGCGCAGGTGCTGGCGGCAGAACCCTCGGGCGCGGACGCTGACCGGGTCCCGGCCGGGAGCGGACTGCGCGCCTGGGTCGAGCTGGGCCACCAGTTGGCGGCCGCCCGCCACGCCGAGCACGTCGGCACGGCCGGCACTCCCGACGCCCTGCTCCCCGACGAGACCTGGAGCGCGCTCGCGGCGCGGGCGATCACGGTGCTGCCGCGCGGCGTGCACACGGGGCACCGCGCGATCATGCAGGCCGTGCACGTGCTGTGCGGCGTACCAGCCGCCGGCGCGCACGTGGTCGCCCACCTGCGCGACTACCTCGCCGACCCTGCCGCGCAGGTGCTGTCGCTGCCGATCTGCACCCTCGAGCGCATCCCCACGGCGGCCGCCGCCGACCTGACGCTCGACCTGCTCGAGGAGGGCTTCGCCGAGCGCAACCTGCGCGCCGCGGTGTGGGTGGCCGCGCAGAAGCTGCGGCGCGGGGAGTTCGACGCCGCCCAGCGCACCCGGCTCGACCTGCTGCTGCTCACCAAGTGGCGCAGCAACAACCAGGCGACGCCGCAGGACTTCGCCGAGCTGATCGCGGTGCAGCCCGACGAGCTGCGCCAGACGTTCGCGAAGGCCGCCACCCAGGTCGGTCGGCCCGAGGTCGCCCAAGCACTGCAGTCCGGTGAGCTGATGCCGGCTCCACAGGCCCGCGCGGTCGCTGAGGCGTTCTCACGCGGGGTGCTCGTGCGGGCGGGGCAGCCGATCGACACCCTCGACCCCACCCTCGTCGCGACGCTGCGCGAGGCGGTCTTCCACCTCGCCTCCGACCACCGCCACCTCGCCTCGGTGATCCTCGCGTGCTCGCCGTACGCCGACGCGGTCGCGACCTGCGCCCTCGACCTGCTCGACCGCGACGACGTGCCCGAGCTGCTGCGGGCCCACGCGGCCCAGCTCGTCGGCTACACCGCCGACGACGCGCACCGCAACCGGCTGCACACCCGGCTGGCCGACTGCGACGACGAGATCGCCTTCCGCGCCGTGCTTGCGCTGGGGCACCTGCGCTTCCATCAGGTCAGCGACCTCGAGCTGCGCCGACGCCTCAGCGGGCTGGCGACCGAGCAGGCGCAGACGTGTCTCTATGGCCTGGGCATGACCGGCTCGCCCGCGCTCAAGAGCTTGGCAGCGGGCAAGAACGGTACGCCGCCCTGGCAGCAGGCCGCCGCCGCGTGGTGGCTGCGGATCGGGAGTGCGGTGCGCTGAGGCGTCGTTGATCGACGTGCGAGCATGGACCGCATGTCCGCAGGTCTGTGGGTGCTGATCGTCGCCCTCGCCGCCGCGACCGCCTTCGGGCTGGTGCGCGCGGCGCGTGACGGGCGTTTCCGGCCGGCGCGCGGGGTGGCGGACGTGCCGGCGACTCCCCCGGCGACCGCGCCCGGCGCGGCGGGTGAGCCGACTGCTGCTGGAGCGGCGACCGAGTCCGCCGTACCCGTGCTGGGTCCTGCCGACCTCGGCGCCGAGCTCGGAGAGCGGGCGACGCTGGTGCAGTTCTCGACCGCGTTCTGCGCGCCGTGTCGCGCGACCCGGCAGGTGCTCGGCGACGTGGCCGGGCGGGTGCCGGGCGTGGCACACGTCGAGGTCGACGCAGAGCAGCAACTGGCATTGGTACGCCGCCTCGGGATCCTGCGCACCCCTACCACCTTGATCCTCGACCCGGCGGGAGCCGAGGTCACCCGCGCGGCGGGTGCGCCTACCCGAGCCGCGGTGTTGGGGACGCTGCACCACCGGCTCGGCATCGACAGTCGGGACCCGAGCAGCGAGGAGGCGCCCCGGTGACGGAGGCATCAACCGACGTGGCGGCGGAGCAGACGACACCTGCGGGGACGGTGACGGTGCGGTACTGGGCGGCTGCCCGCTCTGCCGCCGGACGTGAGAGCGACCGCGTGGAGCTCGGGCCCGAAGGCACGCTGGCGGAGGTGCTCGCGACCGTGAGCCGGGTCCACGCGGACTCGCCGAAGTTCGCCGACGTGCTGGGCTGCTGCTCGATCCTGGTGGGCGATCGGCCCGTCGCGGGGCTCGAGCCGAGCGACGTACGCGTGCGTCCGGGGGACTCCGTGGAGCTGCTGCCGCCGTTCGCCGGAGGGTGACCTGCGCCTCGTCGGCGGACGGCTGTCCGTTGCGGCCGCTATCCTCGTCTCCCTGACACCGGCTGGCCGGGAGGGCCCATGAGCTCGCTGCTGCTGCTGACCGGCTCCTTGCAGCCGTCGGCCGACGTGCTCCCTGCCCTCGCGCTGCTGCGCCACCAGGTGAAGATCCTGCCCGCCGAGGGCAGCGCTTTGTTGGATGCGCCCGACGCCGACGTCGTGCTGGTCGACGCCCGCACCGACCTCGCCCACGCCCGCGACCTGTGCCGGCTGATCCGTACGACCGGGGCGATCGCGCCGGTGCTCCTGATCGTCACCGAGGGCGGGCTCGCCGTCGTCGCCGCCGACTGGGGCATGGACGACGTCGTGCTGGCGACCTGCGGTCCGGCTGAGCTCGATGCCCGGCTGCGGGTGGCGATCGAGCGGCTGGCGGCGCAGCGCAACCCCGAGGACGACGACGGGCACGTGATCCGCAACGGCGAGCTGGTGATCAACGACGCCAGCTACACCGCCAAGCTCGGCGCGCGGTCGCTCGACCTGACGTTCAAGGAGTTCGAGCTGCTGAAGTTCCTGGCGCAGCACCCCGGCCGGGTGCTGACGCGCCAGCAGCTGCTGCAGGAGGTGTGGGGCTACGACTACTTCGGTGGCACCCGCACCGTCGACGTCCACGTACGTCGGCTGCGGGCCAAGCTCGGCCCGGAGAACGAGTCGCTGATCGGCACCGTGCGCAACGTCGGGTACCGGTTCGTCACCCAGGCCGTCGACCGGTCCGAGGCGGGTGCCGCGGACGCGGCGGATGGCGTGGGTGGCGTCGGTGGCGCGGGAACGGACGCTGCGGCGCGCGAGGACTCCCCGGCCGGGGCGGAGTCCACGTGACGACAGGACTCGACGACCGGTTGCGCGCGGCCATCGAGACCGTCGCCGGCGCTGCTTGCGACCACGACGGCGCCGATCCGCTCGACGAGGCCACCCGCCTCGCGCTGCGCCATCGCGACGAGTCCGAGATGGCCGTCTGGCTCGCCGGCGACGCCGACGCCTTCGCGCTTCTCGTCGACGGTGACCTCAGCCTGGTCACCCACCCCGACGCCCGACGCCGCGGCCTCGCCGCAACCCTGCTGGACGAGGTGATCGCTGCGGCCGGGACCGAACCGCTCACCGCGTGGTCCCACGGTGACCACCCTGCCGCCGTGCGGTTGGGGTCGGCGTACGGGTTTGCGAGGGTGCGGGAGCTGTGGGTGATGCGGCTGACGTCCGTGTCCGACCTGCCGCCGGTGGAGGTGCCCGAGGGGCTGGTGGTGCGGGGCTACCGCGACGCCGACGCCGACGAGGTCGTGCGCATCAACGCCGCCGCCTTCGCCTCCCACCCCGAGCAGGGACGCATGGACCGCGCCCAGCTCGCGCAGCGGATGGACCAGGACTGGTTCGACCCCGCCGGCCTGCTCGTCGCCGAGGACACCGCCGCCCCGGGCCGCCTGCTCGGCTTCCACTGGACCAAGCTCCCCGTCGGCTCGCAGGTCGGGGAGGTCTACGTCGTCGGCATCGACCCCGCCGCCCAGGGCCGCGGCCTCGGCCGCCTCCTCACCCTCGCCGGCCTCCACCACCTCGCCGGCCGCGGGGTCATCGAGGTCGAGCTGTACGTCGAGGGCGACAACCACCCCGCCCAGCGCACCTACTCCGGCCTCGGCTTCACCCACCCCCCTGCCGACACCCACGTGCAGTATCGTCGGGACGCAAATTCGCTACACGTGTAGCGAACTCACCGCTGTGTAGACTTTCCAGTCGGCGTGTCGCGCAAGAACATGTACACAGTCCGTGCCACTCACGCCGGAGCGCCACTGCGGCGCGTCATCGCGCGCCGAATCCGCGCCGCCGTACGCTCGGGCGCGTCGAGGTCGTCCCACGTGAGTCGGATGACCGCCCACCCGGTCGCCTCGCGAATGCGATCCTCCCGTCGCTTCTCCTTCATGAGGACATCGACGGCCGTTTCGCCCTCCGGGACGAAGTCGACGTACTTGACCTTGCCGTCGAATTCGACGATCACGCCGTACTCCGGCCAGGCGAAGTCCACGATCCCGAGCAGCTCGCCGAATGCGCCGTAGACCTTGTACTGCAGCTCCGGCGTCGGCAGCCCGGTGCGCGAGAAGAGCAGACGCGATCGAGTCTCACCGGCTGACTGGGCGAGCGCCGTAGCACCGCCGACGACCAGCCGCACGGGCAAGCTGTGCGGATCGTGGTCCTGCGCCAGCGCCTGGTTGGCAAGACACCGGGGCGTGACCAGACCCTTGGCCAGAGCGGCGTCGGCCACCACCATGCCTCGCTCGACGCCGCCGAGCTTGACGCAGTCGATCACCGTGCGTGCTGCTCCGGTAACCGGCACGTTTCCGACCGTTCCATTTCCTGTCAGCTCCCGGCTGCTGCGGTGGTGCACGATTCCCCCTTGCAAGCGGCCGGAGGCTGGGACCAGGTGGGTGACGTGCACTCGCCGGAGGTCGACGTCCCACACCGGCAACCCGTGCAGCAACGCCGCTGTCCAGTGCGACATCACGATGGGCCGGGTGAACAACCTGGCAGCAGCGCGAGCAACCTCGACGTGCCGCGACTGCGGATCGGCATTCCGCCACCAAAGCCCATCGACGTACAGCCCCTGCCGGGCACGAATCAGCTCGCCCTTGGCGATGGCGCGTCGAAGTGTCGTGTCCGTGAGCCCGAGGGCGAGCGCCTCACGGCGCAGGAAGCCGGGACCGAGTCCCACCATATTCGCAATCGACATCGGGCCAGGGTCGGCGCAATCGGCGCCGCATCGGGCAAGAGCCGTCCGAGCTGGGGAGGGCCGTTGATCGACGGCGGCCTGTGGACGCAGGCTGGCCCGGGCTGCGGCGTACCTTGTACACGTTCTTGCGCGACACGCCGACTGGAACGTCTACACAGCGGTGATTTCGCTACACGTGTAGCGAACTTGCGCCCGCTGCCACGACCTCGACCCCGCCCTACCCCACCAACCCCCGGCGGAGGGCGGTGGCGATGGCGGAGAGCGCGCCACGCGACTCACGACCACCCATGAGGTGGACGAAGGCGTGGATGAGGGGGGCGAAGCGCTGGTGGGTGACCTCGACGCCGGCGGCGCGCAGCTCCTCGACGAACCGCTCGCCCTCGTCGCGCAGGGGGTCGAAGCCGGCGGTGCAGACGTACGTCGGGGGTAGCCCCGCCAGCTCGGCGCGGTGCAGGTTCAGGCGCGGGTCGTCGGGGTCGGCGCTGCCGAGGTAGGCGGCCTCGGCGGCGTTCATGAAGTCCCGGGTGAGCAGGAAGCCCGCGTCGAAGAGCTTGCGGCTGCGCGACTCGCGGTCCGCCGCGAGCGCGCCCCAGTCGGTGACCGGATAGACCAGCAGCTGGTACGCCGGAGCCATCCCGGCCGCCACGGCCTCCAGGGACGCGACCGCAGCGAGGTAGGCGCCCGCGGAGTCGCCGCCGAGCGCGACCCTTTCGGGGTCGGCGCCGATGCCGGCGGCGTTGCGCAGCACCCAGCGGTACGCCGCGAAGGCGTCGTCGGCGCCCGCCGGGAACGGGTGCTCCGGCGCGAGCCGGTAGGCGACCGACAGCACGCGACAGCCGGCCTCCTCGGCGAGGACGCGGCACACTGCGTCGTGACTGTCGAGGTCGCCGCGGAGCATCCCGCCGCCGTGATACCAAATCAGCAGCGGGTCGGCCGTCCCCGAGAGCGGCGTGAGTCCACCGGGCACCTCGCTGGCGCGCAACAAGGCGCGGGGGATGTAGAGCCGGGCGTCCAGCGGCCCGGCGGCGCCGTCGACGACGAGGTCATGGGACCCACCGATCGGCGGGTTGCCGGAGGCCAGGCGCGCCTGGCGCACGAGGTCGCGGCGGGCCTCGTCGCTGGCGTGGTCCTCGGCGTCGAGGCCGTCCTCGCCCATCAGGCGCTGCAGCGCGAACAGCAGCTGGATCTCGGTCGCGAGCGTGAGCCCGTCCCGGACCACCGGGCGCCCCACCAGCCGGCGCTGCACCCCTTCGGGCAGGCCCATCAACCGCCGCAGCGCCACGCCCTGGACCACGTCACCGGCTGCCCCGAGCCGTCGTACGACCGCTCTCAACCGCTCGCTACCGGCAGCCGTGTCACCCGTCGCCCCGCCCACCCTGCTGCTCACGCGTCTCTCCTCGCCCACGGAGGTCTCCTGCTGTTCACCTGACAGTGTCACAGTGACTCTATGAGCCCCGAGACCTCGCCCGCCCCCCAAGACCTGCAGCCGACGGTGTCGGGGTCGCTGGAGGACGGGCCGCCGACCAGCCCGTTGCGCGCGGTGGGTGGCGACACGTTCGAGGTGGAGCCGCCGTACGTCGCGGATCTCGAGGCGGTGGACCTGGACACCGAGGGGTACGCCGACCGGTTCGCCGACCGCGAGCTGTCGTGGCTGCGCTTCAACCAGCGCGTGCTCGAGCTGTCGGAGGACGCCAGCCTGCCGCTGCTGGAGCGGGTGCGGTTCTCGGCGATCTTCACCTCCAACCTCGACGAGTTCTTCATGGTCCGGGTGGCCGGCCTCAAGCGGCGGATCGCCGCCGGTGTGGCGGTGCGCGCCGCCTCGGGGCTGCTCCCGCGCGAGGTGCTCGACCTGATCTGGCAGACCACCACCGAGCTCATGACCCGTCAGGCACGGGCGTTCCGTGAGGATCTCGTGCCCGCGCTCGAGGCCGAGGGCATCGCGCTGGTGCGCTGGCCGGACCTGACCAAGGACGAGCAGCGGCACTGCAAGCGACTGTTCAAGGACCGGATCTTCCCCGTCCTCACGCCGTTGGCCGTCGACCCAGCGCACCCCTTCCCCTACATCTCGGGGCTGTCGCTCAACCTCGCCGTCGTGGTCGGCAACCCCAAGACCGGTGAGGAGCATTTCGCGCGGGTGAAGGTGCCGCCGATCTTCCCGCGGTTCATCGGGCTGGGCGGGCAGCGGTTCGTGCCGCTCGAGGACGTCATCTCCGCGCACCTCAAGCGGCTCTTCCCCGGCATGACCGTCCTGGCCTCCCACTCCTTCCGGGTCACCCGCAACGAGGACCTCGAGGTCGAGGAGGACGACGCGGAGAACCTCCTCAAGGCGCTGGAGAAGGAGCTGCTGCGGCGCCGGTTCGGCCCGCCGGTGCGGCTCGAGGTGGAGGAGTCCATCGACGAGCACGTGCTCGACCTGCTGGTCAGCGAGCTCGACGTCGAGCGCAGCGAGGTGCTGCACCTGCCCGGACCCCTGGACCTGGGCGGGCTCAGCGACATCGCGGATCTGGACCGCGCGGACCTGAAGTTCCCGGCCGCCGTACCCGTCACCCACCACGCGCTGGCCGAGGTCGAGTCCGCGTCGCCGGTCGACATCTTCGCGGCGCTGTCGCGCGGCGACGTACTCCTGCACCACCCGTACCACTCGTTTGCCACATCCGTGCAGCGGTTCATCGAGCAGGCCGCGGCCGACCCGCACGTGCTGGCGATCAAGCAGACGCTCTACCGCACTTCCGGCGACTCACCGATCATCGACGCGCTCGTCGACGCCGCCGAGGCCGGCAAGCAGGTGCTGGTGATCGTGGAGATCAAGGCGCGCTTCGACGAGCAGGCCAACATCCGCTGGGCGCGCAAGCTGGAGCAGGCCGGGTGCCACGTGGTCTACGGGCTGGTCGGCCTGAAGACCCATTGCAAGCTGTCGATGGTGGTGCGCGACGAGGCGACCAACGGCGGTGGCATCCGGCGCTACACGCACATCGGCACCGGCAACTACAACCCCAAGACCGCGCGGCACTACGAGGACCTGGGCCTGCTCACCTGCGACGCCGGGATCGGCGAGGACGTCGCGCAGCTGTTCAACAACCTGTCGGGTTGGTCGCGCAACGCGTCGTACGACCGGCTGCTCGTCGCGCCCGGGTCCGTGCGCGACGGCCTGGTGGAGCGGATCCGGGCGGAGGTCGCCCATCACCGGGAAGGGCGTCCGGCGCGGATCCGGATCAAGGCCAACTCGGTGGTCGACGAGACGGTGATCGACGAGCTCTACCTCGCGTCGCGCGCCGGCGTGCCGGTCGACCTGTGGGTGCGCGGCATCTGCGCGCTTCGTCCGGGCGTGCCGGGGTTGTCGGAGACGATCCGGGTGCGCTCGATCCTGGGGCGGTTCCTCGAGCACTCGCGGGTCTTCTGGTTCGAGAAAGGGGGTGAACCCGAGGCGCTCATCGGCTCGGCCGACCTGATGCACCGCAACCTCGACCGGCGCGTCGAGGTGCTCGTGCCGCTCCCGCAGCGCCGGCTCGTGGAGGACGTCGGCGCGCTGCTCGATCTGGCCTTCGACGACGAAACCAACGCCTGGGAGCTCGCGGCGGACGGGAGCTGGCGGCGTACCAATGGCACCCAGCACCTGCACGAGATCCTCATCCGTGTGCACCGTGCGCGTCGCCCGCGGGCCGAGAAGCAGCGGTTGGGTACCCGGGCGCGACGGAGCTAGGCACCGGCCGGGGAGGGACTGTGTACACGTTCTTGCGCGACACGCCGACTGGAACGTGTACAAGGATCAAGTTTCGCTACACGTGTAGTGAAACTGGGGGCTCAGCAGGTCGCGAAGGACACCGGCCCGCGGGTGACCTCGGTGAGGACGCCGTCGGCGGTACGGCGGGGGCGCAGCTGCAGGCGGACGACGTCGCCGTCCCGGTCGGCGGTGGCGGCGAACCGCTCGGCCCACGAGCCCCCCTTGCCGACGGCGTCGGCTTGCGCGAGGGCGAGGCGGGCGGAGCTGTCGCGGGCGGCGCGGTCGTCGGACTCGTAGCCGAGGGCGGCGACCAGGTCGCGCGGGGCGTAGCGGGCCACCGCCATCCCCGCGAGCGGGCCGACGCCACCAGCTTCCTCGACGAGCTGCTCGACCACGGGGATCTCGGAGTCGTCGGCCTGCGCCATCGCCAGGTCCTCGCACACGAAGTCGGTGGGCCAGAGCACGGCGTTGGTCGGCTCGTCCTCGCCGAGGGCACCGAGCAGCCGGGAGGCGCCCCCGGTGTCGGCGAGGCTCTCGCCCCCGTCGAGCAGCAACTCGGCGGCCTTGTCGAGGAACTCCGGCTCGTCGCTGGCCAGCACCCACCCGTCGGCGACCAGCACGTTGCGCAGCAGCACCGACAGCGACGGTCCGGCCAGCCCGAGCACGTCGTCGTCACCGCGCCAGATCTCCTCGGCTCCCGGCCCGCCGGACGGCTCGGCGTACCCGAGCCCCGCCAGCTTCTCCTCGATCACGGCCGGATCGGCGTCCTCGCCGAGCCGCAGCGCGACCACCGCGCCGTCGCGGCCCTGGCCGATCACCTCGGTCTCGACGTCGAGCGGCGAGAACCCGTACGCCGACCCCAACGTCACCGTCGCCTCCCAGAGCCCGGACGTGGCGATCAGGTCGGCGTCGAAGGCCCGGTCGAGGAAGTCCTGGACCTCGGCCTCGTCCGCACCCGCATCGATGCCACGGCCCACCTCGGCTCGCACGGCCGCCCAGTCGGTGAAGCTCACCCGCTCCGCCGTACCCGGCAGCACCCCCACCGCCTCGCCCAGCCGGGTCGCGGGTCCGCGGGTGAGCACCCACGCCACGCCGGCGGCGAGCACGACAGCGAGCACGACGGCCAGCGCCACGAGCAGTCGTGTCCGCCGCCCCATCGTTCACCCATCCTTCGCCGCCGCTTGTGCCGCTGCTCCTCGACCTGACCCCGCGCGGGGGCCGTCGGGCTGTGACACTAGCGCCATGCCCCACGAGCCCGAGGCGGACGAGACGGCGATCCACGCCGCCGGTGCGGTGATCGCGGCTCCCCGCAAACGGGTGCTGCTGGTGCACCGCCCCAAGTACGACGACTGGTCCTTCCCGAAGGGCAAGGTCGACCCCGGCGAGCACGTCACGACCACCGCCGTCCGCGAGGTCGGCGAGGAGACCGGCCTGCACGTGCGCCTCGGCGTACCTCTGCCCGCGCAGCGCTACCCCGTCGCGACCGACGACGGCGTGCGCGAGAAGGTCGTGCACTACTGGGCAGCGCGGGTGCACGGTGACGACGACATCTCCGGCTACCGGCCCAACGCGGAGATCGACGAGGTCGCCTGGGTGCCGTACGACGAGGCGCGCGAGCGCCTGACCCACGAGCGGGACCGCGAGCTGCTGGAGCAGTGGTACCCCCTGCGCAAGCGCACCCGCACCCTCCTCGTCCTGCGCCACGCCACCGCGATGGGCCGCAGCAGCTGGAACGGACCCGACCCCGACCGCCCGCTCACCGAGCGCGGGTCGCTGCAGGCGCACGAGCTCGTGCCGGTGCTGGCGGCGTACGGGATCGAACGGATCGTAAGCTCGCCCAGCCGGCGGTGCGCCGAGACCGTCACGCCGTACGCCGACGCGACCGGCACCGACATCGACTGGCAGGAGGCGCTCAGCGAGGAGGGCACCTCCCGCGAGGGGGTCGAGGCGATCGTCGCCGCGGCGTACGACGCCCCCGAGCGCCACGTCGCGCTGTGCACCCACCGCCCGGTGCTGCCCCGGGTGCTGCGGGCGGTGGGTGAGCCCTACGAGCCGCTCGAGGCGGCCGGGATGCTGGTCGTGCACCACCGCACCAACAGCCGCGGCGTCCGCACCGTCGTCGCCGTCGAACACCACGTGCCACGCCGGTGACCTGCGGGTCCTCCCGCAATCGCCCGCTCCTGTTCACCTCGCGTTCACCATCGGCCCGGCAACGCGTCACCTGGTCTCCCTACCTTCCGAAGTGACAAGCCCACCAGTCACAGGAGAAGCTCACGTGAAGACCACTCTTCGCCGCGCGGCCAAGCCCGGCCTGGCCGTCCTGGCCCTCAGTGTCGCCCTGACCGCGTGCAGCGCGGCCAACGAGGAGGGGGACACCAACAACGCCGGTTCCGGCGACGACAACGGCAGCAGCCTCTCGGGCACCCTCAACGGTGCCGGCGCCAGCTCCCAGGAGGCCGCGATGGGCGCCTGGCGCGCCGGCTTCCAGACCGCCAACGGCGGCGTCACCGTCAACTACGACCCCGTCGGCTCCGGCGGCGGCCGCGAGCAGTTCATCGCCGGCGGCGTGCAGTTCGCGGGCACCGACTCGCTGCTCGACGAGGACGAGCTCACCGCGGCTGCCGAGCAGTGCGGCGCCGACCCGATCATCATCCCCAGCTACGTCAGCCCGATCGCGATCATCTACAACGTCGACGGCGTCGACGACCTGAAGCTGGACGGCCCGACCCTGGCCGGCATCTTCGCCGGCGAGATCACCAAGTGGAACGACCCGGCGATCGTCGCGACCAACCCCGACGCCGACCTGCCCGACGGTGACATCACCGCTGTCCACCGCGCCGACGACTCCGGCACCACCGACAACTTCACCGCCTACCTCGAGGCCGTCGCGCCCGACGTGTGGACCTACGGTGAGGTCGGCGAGTGGCCGATCACGCACGGCGAGGCTGCCCCGCAGACCTCCGGCGTCGTCTCCGCGGTGAGCAACGGCTCCAACACCATCGGGTACGCCGACGCCAGCCAGGCCGGCGACCTCGGTCAGGTCCAGGTCCAGGTCGGCGAGGACTTCGTCGGTCCCTCCGCCGAGGCCGCGGCCAAGGTCCTCGAGGTCTCCCCCGAGGCCGAGGGCCAGGGCGAGAACGCCATGGCCTACGACCTGGCTCGCGACACCGAGGAGTCGGGCGCCTACCCGATCGTGCTCACCTCCTACCTGCTCGCGTGCGCGTCGTACGACGACGCCAACCAGGCCGAGCTGGTCAAGGGCTTCTTGACCTACCTGGTCTCCGACGACGGCCAGCAGGCCGCGGCCGACGCCGCCGGCTCCGCGCCGCTGTCGGACACGCTGCAGGACGAGGCCGAGGCCCTGATCGAGCAGATCGGCAGCTGAGCACCATCCATCGCACCGCGCTCCGCGCCGCCGGGAACACCCGGCGGCGCGGACCCGCGTCCGCACCCGTGAGCCCCGCACCCCGTCACACCGCACCAGGCCCGAAGGAGCACTCCGCGTGAGCGCACCGACCACCACCCCGCCGGCCCCCGCGCCGGGGGCCCGCCACAGCTCGCCGAGGAAGAAGCGTCGCCTCGGCGATGTCCTGTTCGGCGGTGCCACCCGCGTCGCCGCCGGCACCATCCTGGTCGCGCTGGCCGGGGTGGCGATCTTCTTGACCGTCGAGGGGTTCCCGGCCCTCTCCGCCGACGCCTCGCACCTGGCCGGCGAGTCGACGTTCGTCGCCTACGCCTGGCCGCTGCTGTTCGGCACGCTGCTCGCGGCGCTCATCGCGCTGCTCATCGCCACGCCCCTGGCGATCGGCGTCGCGCTGTCGATCTCGCACTACGCCCCGCGCCGGATCGCACACTTCGTCGGCTACGTGATCGACCTGCTGGCCGCCGTGCCCAGCGTCGTCTACGGGCTGTGGGGGGCCAACGTGCTCGGCCCGGCGATGGTGCCGGTCTACCGCTGGCTGTCCGAGCACCTCGGCTTCATCCCGCTCTTCGCCGGCCCCGCCTCCGGTGGCGGTCGCACCATGCTGACCGCCGGCATGGTCCTGGCGATCATGGCGCTGCCGATCATCACCGCGATCTGCCGCGAGATCTTCGCGCAGACCCCGCGCCTGCACGAGGAGGCGGCACTCGCCCTCGGCGCCACGCGCTGGGAGATGATCAAGATGGCCGTCTTCCCCTACTCCCGCTCGGGCATCGTCTCCGCCGTCATGCTCGGACTCGGGCGCGCACTGGGTGAGACGATGGCCGTCGCCCTGGTGCTGTCGGCCTTCCGGATCGTCAGCTTCGACCTGGTCTCCGGCACCGCCCCCAGCACGATCGCGGCCAACATCGCCCTCAGCTTCCCCGAGGCCACCGGCGTCGGCGTCAACGTGCTCATCGCCACCGGCCTGGTGCTGTTCCTCATCACCTTCGCCGTGAACTTCACCGCGCGGCTCATCGTCGCGCGCAGCGAGAAGGGACTGGTCCGATGACCGGCGACCCCGCCCGGACCGAGGAACGCGACGTGCCCGGCACCGGCCCGGCGGACTTCTCCTCCGTCGCCGGTTCCGCGCCCGGCCGCGCCACCGTCGAGACCGGCCCCGGCGAGTCGAGCGTCGACGAGTCCGATGTCGCGTCGTCGACCGACGAGACGGCCGCCCCCGGCGCAGCCGTGACCGACGGCTCCGCTCCGAGCGGGACCACCCCCGCCGTACGCCGGGGGGAGCTGTCGCTCAAGGCCCCGAAGCTGCCGCGTTGGGCACCCGGTCTGAGCGCGCTCGTCGCGGCGGCCGCGAGCGCGCTGGTCGCGCTGATGCTCGGCTGGGGCCCCATCGCGTTCGGCGTGGTGGCGGCGGTGTTGTACGCCGTCGGCCTGCCGACCTGGGCGATGCTGGTCGAGAACCGACGCGCTGCGACGGACCGGCTCGTCACGACCCTGGTGTGGAGCGCGTTCGCGATCGCGCTGGTCCCGCTGGTGTCGCTGACCTGGACCGTGGTCAGCAAGGGCGCACCGGCATTCTCGGCCGAGTTCTTCACCTACTCGATGCGCAACGTCGTCGGCGAGGGCGGCGGCATCTACCACGCCGTCGTCGGCACCCTGCTGATCACGGGCATGGCCGCAGTGCTGTCGATCCCGATCGGGCTGATGACGGCGATCTACCTGGTGGAGTACGGCGCGGGTCGCCGCCCGGCGCGGGTGATCAACTTCCTCGTCGACGTCATGACCGGCATCCCCTCGATCGTCGCGGGCCTGTTCGCGTTCGCGCTGTTCGCGATCTTCTTCGGCCCCGGTGTCCGGATGGGCTTCGGCGGCTCGGTCGCGCTGTCGGTGCTGATGATCCCCGTCGTTGTGCGCTCGTGCGAGGAGATGCTGAAGCTGGTCCCCAACGAGCTGCGCGAGGCGGCGTACGCCCTGGGGGTGCCGAAGTGGCGCACCATCGTCAAGGTCGTGCTGCCCACCTCGATGGCCGGCATCGTCACCGGCGTCATGCTCGCGATCGCGCGCGTGGCCGGTGAGACCGCGCCGCTGCTGGTGATCGCCGGCGCGACCGACTCCGTCAACTTCGACCTGTTCGGCGAGCGGATGATGACGCTGCCGGTGTTCGCCTACTACTCCTACATGCAGCCCGGCGTGCCGCCGGAGTTCGGCGTCGAGCGCGCGTGGGGAGCCGCACTGGCCCTCATCATCATCGTGATGGCGCTCAACCTGCTCGGCCGGCTGCTCGGCCGGCTCTTCGCCCCCAAGACCGGGCGCTGACGCGCCCACCTGAACCTGCTGTATCGCCAGCCCCACCCGAGAGGAACCACCTGTCATGGCCAAGAGCATCGAGGTCACCGACCTCGACATCTACTACGGCGACTTCAAGGCCGTCGAGGGCGTCACGATGTCGATCCCCGCCCGGTCGGTGACCGCGTTCATCGGCCCGTCCGGCTGCGGCAAGTCCACCTTCCTGCGCTCGCTGAACCGCATGCACGAGGTCATCCCCGGCGCACGCGTCGAGGGCAAGGTCGTCATGGGCGGCCAGGAGCTCTATGGCAGCGACGTCGACCCGGTGGAGGTACGCCGCCAGGTCGGCATGGTCTTCCAGCGGCCGAACCCGTTCCCGACGATGTCGATCTACGAGAACGTCCTCGCCGGCAACCGGCTCAACGCCAAGCGGATGAAGAAGGCGGAAGCCGACGACATCGTCGAGCGCGCCCTGCGCGGCGCGAACCTGTGGAACGAGGTGCACGACCGGCTCAACAAGCCGGGCGCCGGCCTCTCGGGCGGTCAGCAGCAGCGGCTGTGCATCGCCCGCGCCATCGCCGTCCAGCCCCAGGTCCTGCTCATGGACGAGCCCTGCTCCGCCCTCGACCCGATCTCGACCTCGGCCATCGAGGACCTGATCCACGAGCTGCAGACCGAGTACACGATCGTCATCGTCACCCACAACATGCAGCAGGCCGCCCGGGTCTCCGAGGACACCGCGTTCTTCAACCTCGCCGGCGCCGGCAAGCCCGGGCGGCTCGTGGAGATGAACCCCACCAAGAAGATCTTCTCCGTCCCCGACGACCCCTCCACCGAGGCCTACATCTCCGGCCGCTTCGGCTGAGCACTGCCCCCAACCCCCGACACTCCCCTACCTGAGCGCGCGCCTCAGCACGACCTGACGACGCTCACGTAGGGGAGTGTCGCGCTCCGGGGCCGCCTACGGTCCCCCGCGTACGTCGGCGGTGGAGTTTCCACAGCCGCAGTAACGGACCACCCGCGACAGCGGGCAGCGCCTCACCCTCGGTCGGCATGTCCACCCCGATCTCGCCGCTCCACGAACCGTACCCGCGGCCGCCGTACCTCGAGCACCCGTACGCCGGCCAGCTGCGCGTGCCGGTCCGCCCCGACCTGAACGGGCTCACCGGTCCGACGCCCGGCGCAGCTCGGGGTCCGCAGTGGCGGCGTACGTCGCACGGCCGGTTCGTCCCCGCCGCCACCCCGCAGTCCACCGAGCAACTCACGCTCGAGGCGGCATTCGCCCTCCCGCGGTCGGTCTGGACCCGGCCAGACCCGGTGGACGGCGAGCAGGGTGGGGTCATCGGATGGGCGGCTCTCCGGTGGTACGGCGCCCGCTGGTTCGACGGAGCCCTCGACGGGACGGAGCCGATCACCCTCGCGACCCGGGGCCGCACCTCCCGCGGACGCCCCGGCATCGCGGTGTGCGAGGACCGGTTCATCGGCACGGACTTCACCCGCTCACTCGGCATCCCGATGGCCACACCGACCGCCGCGACCTGGCACGCAGCCGCTCACGCGGACAACGTCTGGGCGGCGACCCGCATCCTCGACATGGCGGCGTACGACGGGCTGATCGACCTCGCCGCGTTCGCCGAGTACGTCACGCGCAAGGTCACGTGGACCGGCGTACCCCAAGTGCGAGAAGCCCTTACCCTCGCCAGCGCCAACTCGTGGTCGCCCCAAGAGACGACCACACGACTCGTGTGGGTGTTGCTCGCCGGGCTACCGCCGGTACTCCCCAACTGCCCGGTCTTCGACGAACGGCGTCGGCTGCTCGCGGTGGTGGACCTGCTCGAACCGATCAGCGGTCTGGTCGTGGAGTACGACGGACGCCACCACCTGGACCTCGACCAACGACACCTCGACATCGGCCGGCACGAGGAACTGCTCGCCCACGGCCTGCGCCCCCTGGTCGTCGTCTCCCGCGATCTGGATCAGCCACACGAGTTGGCGCACCGCTTCCGTATGGCCTACGCCGCTCGGCTGGACGAGATGCCGCGACGGCGCTGGACGCTCGAGCGCCCACCCGGGTGGACCGTCCGACACCCCAGCCGCCTGCGCGCGCAGCGTCTGCTGTCGGCCGGCTGACCGCGCCACACGCGCGTCACTCCCCTACGTGAGCGTCGTCCGACCAGCATCAGCACGACGCTCACGTAGGGGAGTGACGAGGGGCAGGCTTAGGGCAGGACCTCGATCAGGTAGTGCGCGACCCAGTAGAACACCGCGGCGACGGAGGCGGCGGCGGGGAAGGTGAGGACCCAGGCCATCACGATCGAGCGGGCCACACCCCAGCGCACGGCGGAGAACCGCTTGGTCGCGCCCACGCCCATGACCGCGGAGGTGATGGTGTGGGTGGTGGAGATCGGGGCGCTGAAGGCGAAGGCGGTGGTGTAGAGGACACCGGCCGCGACCGTCTCGGCGGCGAAGCCGCGGGCGGGGTCGAGGTGGATGATCCGGCGCCCCAGGGTGCGCATGATGCGCCAGCCGCCGGAGTAGGTGCCCAGCGAGATCGCGGCCGCGGCGGAGAAGATCACCCAGAACGGCAGCGGGTCGCCGGAGGAGACGTAGCCTCCGGCCAGCAGCGCTAGGAAGATCACGCCCATCGTCTTCTGGGCGTCCTGCAGGCCGTGACCCAGCGCCATGGCGGCCGCCGAGATCGTCTGCAGGAAGCGGAAGCGTCGCTGGGTGCGGTGCGGGTTGGCCTTCCGGAAGATCCACATGATCGCGAGCATCAACAAGAACGCGACCGCGAAGCCGAACAGCGGCGACGCCACCATCGGGATGATGATCTTGTCGAGGATGACGTCCCACTTCACCGAGGCGAACGGCGCGTCGTGGAGCAGGCCGTAGCCCATCGCGGCCCCGACCAGACCACCGATCAGGGCGTGGGAGGACGACGACGGCAGGCCGTAGTACCAGGTGATCATGTTCCAGGTGATCGCACCGACCAGGCCGGCCATCACCACGACCAGGCCGGCGACCGCCTCCTCAGGTGGGGTGATCACCTCGGCCACGGTCTCGGCGACTCGCTGGCCGAGGAAGGCACCGACGAAGTTCATCACCGCCGCCATGGCGAGGGCGACCCGCGGGGTCAGCGCGCGCGTCGACACCGAGGTGGCGATCGCGTTCGCGGCGTCGTGGAAACCGTTGGTGTAGTCGAAGACCAACGCGATCACGACGACCGCGATGACGATGCCGAGCTCCACGCTCAGGACTCCTTGACGGCGATCTGCTCGATGGTGTTCGCGACGGTCTCGAACGCGTCAGCGGCGCTCTCGAGCGCGTCGACGATGTCCTTCAGCTTCAACACCTCGAGGGCGTCGTAGGACCCGCTGAACAACTTGGCCAGGATGCGGCGGTACGCCTTGTCACCGGTGTTCTCCAACCGGTTGACCTCGATCCAGTACTCCTCGAGGTCCGACATCGTCTTCAGCCGCGGCATCGACTCGGCAGTCAGGTCGGCGCAGCGCTGCAACACCTCGACCTGCTCGGCGAGCTCCGACGGCAGGTCGCCGACCTCGTAGAGGACCATCAGGTCGATGGCCTCCTCCATGAAGTCCATGACGTCGTCGAGGCTCGAGGCGAGGCTGTAGATGTCCTCACGGTCGAACGGCGTGACGAACGTCGAGTTCACCCGCTTGACGATGTCGTGCGTCGTCTCGTCAGCGGCGTGCTCGGCGCGGCGCATGCGCTCGGCGATCTCGTGCCGATCGGCACCGTCGGCGAGGACCTCGGCCAGGAGCGACGCCCCTTCGACGAGGTGCTTGGCCGACGTGGTGAACAAGTCGTAGAAGGTGCTGTCCACCGGGCGGAAACGGAAACCCACAACGAACTCCTGTCGAACGGGTTGGAAACCGCGGGCCATGCTAGGGGTCGAATCGTCGTCGAGCACAACCCGCCACCCCGTACGCCGTACGCCGGCGCCACCGGCTCTCCCGGTCTCATCGGCGTGTCGCGCGCGACGCGCAGACAGCGCCCGCGGTACCGACCCGTTAGCAGGCATGCAGCGCTACCGCCCAGGTGTCGTCGCTCACCTGGCGGCAGGAATGCGGGTGCGCCGCGCCCGTGGCCGGAACGGGTCGGCCCCGAGGGTCAGCCCGTGGGCGGGAGCCCCAGCACCTCGTCGATCTGCGCCTGGCTGAGATCGTCGGTGCCGGTGGCCGCGATCATCAGGTTGGTGGTCATCTCGACCTCGTCGAGTAGCTCGGGGTCCTCGAGAGGCACGTCGAACGTCGAGTCGGACATGCTCACCCCTGCCTTCCTTGGTCCAGGCGGCGCGAGGCCGCTGCGAACCGCCGATCCCCCACCGGCGGTGCTGCCCATTATCTCCTCGGCACCAAGCCCTGCACATAGTCCGACCGAAGGGGGCCGCGATGGCCCCCACGCCCCATCGGCCGCGGAGTCCCGTCCGCCACACCCGTCCCACTCGTCGTACGAAACCGGGCGTTCGGGGCGTCAGTTTCGTTCGGCCAGCGGGCGTGTCGTTAGTCGGGCGGTGAAACTGCGCCCCCTCCACCCTTCCCCCACACACAACGACACCGGGGCCCCGACCTCACGGTCGGGACCCCGGTGCTCGAATGCCGTCGTGACCCTCGCGGGTCGGCTCAGACCCGGAGGTCAGAGAGGACGGACGTTCTCCGCCTGCGGGCCCTTCGGGCCCTGGGTGACGTCGAACTCAACCTTCTGGTTCTCGTCGAGGGACTTGTAGCCCTGCGACTGGATCGCCGAGTAGTGCACGAAGACGTCGTCGCCGCCGTCCTCCTGCGCGATGAAGCCGAAGCCCTTCTCAGCGTTGAACCACTTAACGGTGCCCTGAGCCATGTGCTCGTTCACTCCTTGTGTTGCGGGCGAGAGATCGCCACTTCGGCGACCCCACATCGGAAGCGTGAAACGTCGTCCCACCTCACAAGAGCAGTCGAGCTGTTCACGAGAAGAAACGCCGTCGGATTCACTGGAACACTCCGCGGGCGTTGACCTGCTGGTGTGCTTCCGATGCACTCGTGAGACTACCAACTTCGCGCAGGGAGTCCAGCCTCCGCCGGGTGAACTTGCGGTGACCTGGCGCCAACCCCGCGCGCCGTCGTCCAGAACCCGCAGAACCGGTCAGGAATCGGACATTCCGGCCGATCGCTCCCCTGTGTCCCGTCCCGTTCGGCTGACGATCCCCCTCGCCCTCGCCACCCTCCTCGTCACCCTCCTCGCCACCCTCCTGGTCGCGACCCCCGTCCCCAGCGTCGCGGCGCCGGTCGAGGAGCTCGCCCACCACGATCCGCAGCGCACCTGCGCCGCGAGTGCCGGCCCCGGGACGACGTACCTGCTCGGCTGGCTGACCCGCACCTACGGCGGACGTCCCGGCGGCACCCTGCGCGACTGCGCCTCCGGCGGCGCCTCGGAGCACAAGGACGGCCGGGCCCTGGACTGGAGCCTGGACGCCCGCGACGCGCGCGACCGCACCGCCGCAACCCGCTTCCTCACCGCCCTCGCCGCACCCGACGCCCGCGGCAACGTCGCGGCGCTGGGTCGCCGCATGGGCGTGATGTACGTGATCTGGGACGACCGGATCTACTCCTCCCACCGCGGGTTCCGCGCCGCGCCCTACGTCCACGCTGCCTGCCCGCGCCGCAAGGGCTGCTCGCCCACGCTGCGCCACCGCGACCACGTGCACATCTCGCTGTCGCGCGCGGGTGCGGCCGCCCAGACCTCGTTCTTCCGCGCCCGCGGCGTCCCGCGCGTCCCCGTCCTCGTGCCCGGCACCCACCGGCTCGACCCGGTCGCGACGGCCGTCCACACCGTCGAGGTGCGTCCCGGCTCGTCGGTGCGTACGCCGTTCCGGGTGCAGCGTGGCACGACGTACCGGCTCGTGGCCGAGGGTCGCTACCGCTACGGCGCCGGCGCCCGGGTGGCCGACGCCGCCTGCGTGTGGTCGGCCGGCCGGTGGGCACCCCAGAGCGCGGGTCTGCAGCTCAACGGCACCAGCCCGTGGGTCGCCGGCCCCGCCGACGGCGGCGCGGACGGCACGCCGGACTGCACCTCCGCACGCGGCGACGGCGTCCACGAGGTGCTCTGGAAGCCACGCCGCTCCGGCCCGGTCACGCTCACGCTGGGTCGTGGCGGGCGCGCCGCCTCGGGAGCGGTCCGGTTGCATTTCGTCGCCGCCCACCTGCCTGCCGCCACCGCTGCCACCAGCCTGGGCCGCGGCGCGCCGGCGTACCGCCCAGCCCCACGTCCCGCCGCCCGACCCGGACCCGGCGCGCGACGACTGCGCACCGAGACGGTCGCGCTGCCCGCCCGGGCCGCCACCGGCGTGCGCACCACGCGCGCACTGCGCCGCGGCCAGCGCTACCGCGTCGTCGTCACCGGCGTCGCCGAGCGTGGCGGGATCACGTACGACGGCGCCTGCGTGCGGTACGCCGGCCGGATGCGTCCCCAGCACTCACTCGACCTCACCCGCCCCGACGCCGACCACTTCGCACTGCACGTGCACGGCGTCGCCGTGCCGCTGCGCCCGCGCGGCACCACGGGTGCAGGCAGCTGCTCGGCCACGCACACCTATGTCGGCACCTTCCGCGCACCGGTCCGGGGCCGGGCGCGCGTGCGGGTCTGGGACCCGCGGACCGCCCCGCAGGCCGCGGCCGGCGCGCTGAGCGTGCGGATCACCGCGGTCGGTCGAATCCGACAGCAGCAACGGGGCACGTCTGCCCTGTAGCGTGGCGGCCATGCTGGTTCTCAGCCGCCGCGTGGGCGAGTCGATCGTGATCGGTGACGACGTCACCGTCACGGTCCTCGAGGTGCGCGGCGACGTGGTGCGCATCGGCATCGACGCCCCGCGCTCCGTGACGGTGCACCGCGCCGAGCTGCTCGCCGAGCTCGCGGAGTCCAACGTGGCCGCCGCCTCGCCCAGCGAGGACGCGATCGCCTCCCTGGCGCGCGCGGTCAAGAACCGCGACCGGAGCTGAGCAGCACTACCTCGACGAGCACTGGACATGGGCCGCAAGGACCCGCGCGACTCATCGCGGCAAGTGGCCAGTTGCCGTACGGCGTACGGCGGTCCCGCTCAGGACGCGAGCAGGGGAGCGCGCACGGGCAGGTCCTCGGCGAGGACCACCTGCGCGGCGCGGCGGGTGACTGTGTTGATCACGACCGGCGCCAGGAGGTTGGCGGTCGAGTCCGACAGCCCGTCACCGGGGTTGACGATCACCAGCACGAGCGCGTCGTCCGGGGCGGTGATGCCGAGGGCCCCGGCGACCTCGTCGTCGATCTCGGGCGCGTAGCTCGGGAAGAACGACGCCGGGGGCACCACGAGGAAGCGCAGCGGCGCGGCATCGTCGAGGCCCTGGAGCGCGCACAGCACCCCGTCGTCGTCGAGGCGCACGAGCGCGAAGTGTCGGTGGTCGGGGAAGCCGGGAAAGGGCTCGACCAGCTCGATCACCGGCAGCTCTTCGGCCACGTGCGCGCTCTCCTCCTCAGGATTCGGGGACGGTGCCGTCCGTGTCGCCGCCACCCCTACCGCTGTGCTCATCGCAGGAAGTCCAGCAGCGACGGCTGCATCACCCTAGCCGTGGCGGCGAGGGCGGCTTGGTACGCCGTCTCCTGCATCTGCAGGTCGACGATGGCGCGCGGCAGGTCGGTCTGCTCGAGGGACGTGAGGTTGGTGGTGAGGGCCAGCTGCGCGTCCTCGGCGGCCTGGCCGGCCTGCTCGATCCGCGCGGCTCGGGAGCCGACGTCAGCGATCGCGGTGGTCATCCGGTCGAGCACCCCACCCAGCTTCTCGATGCCGGCGCGGATCTGGTCGGTGTCCCCGGCACGCAGGGCGGTGGCCAGGGCGTCGAGGTCCTGGAAGACCGTGGTGGTGCCGGGACCGGAGACGCCGAAGACGGCCGCGGGGTCGATGTTGACCTGGATCCGGATGCCCTCGGCGACGGTGCGCGTGACCGCGCCGGGCGTGCCGACATAGGTCCCGTCGGGGTCGAAGGCCACCCGCCCGCCGGTGATGCCACCGAACACCGGCCGGTCGAGGTACGTCGCGTTGCCCAGCGCGACCAGCCCGGCCCGCAGCTGGTCGACCTCGGCGGCCAGCGACTCACGAGCCTGCTGTCCGGCCGCTCCCGCGCTGGCGCCCTGCAGCGCGAGCTCGCGGGCGCGCCGGGTATGGTCGATGGACGCCTGCAGCGCCGAGTCGATCTGCGTGAGCCACCCACGCCCGTCCTCGACGTTGCGCAGGAACTGATCCTGGTCGCTGAGCGCTCCCCGCAGCCGCATCGCGGTCGTGACGTCGGCCGGCGAGTCGGACGGACGGTTGAGGATGCGTCCGGTGGAGAGCTGCTCCTGGGTCTGGGCGAGCCGGCCGAGTGCCTGCTGCAGGGCGGTGTGGGAGCCGCGCAGCATCATCGACTGGGTCACACGCGTCAGGGTCATCGCAGCAGTCCTGTCCGGTTGATCAGCGTGTCCAGCACCGAGTCCACGACGGTGATGACCCGGGCTGCGGCCTCGTAGGCACGCTGGTGGGTCAGCATCGCGAGCATCTCCTCGTCGGTGCTGACTCCTCCCAGCTGGTCACGCGAGGTGTCGATCTGGGAGGTGAGCACCCGCTGGTTGGCAGCCAGCCGCTTGACCGAGGCGACGGTCGAGCCGAAGCCGTTGACCAGCTGTTGGTACGCCGCCTCCCCGCCGCGCAGGCTGCCGAGCTCGTGCGCGTTGGTGCCGTCGCGGTTGGGGCCGCCCGCGATGCCGGAGGCGGCGACCCGGTCCGGATCGGTGAAGCCCACTGCCAAGCTGGCGGCGGGCGCACCCGCGGTGTAGGTGAACAGCGGCGGGCCGGGGTTGCCGGCGGCGTCGTACCCCTCCCCGTGCTGGGCGTTGACCTCGTCGGCGAACTGCTGCGCGACCGCGTCGAGCCCGGCGAGATAACCCGGCAAGGTGGTGTCGAGGAGCTCGATGGTGGCGCCGAGCTCCCCGGAGACCTCGCCGGCGGCCAGGGAGTGCGACGTGCCATGCACGTCGGTCACCGTCACCTGCACCGGCGATCCCGAGCCGTCGACGGTGATCGTGCCGACCTGCTGACCGGCGACGAGCACCGCGCTGCCGAGGGTGACGTCGAGTCCCCCCTGGGGGTTGACTGCTGCGGTGGCACCGGTGAGCTGCGATATCCGCAGCGCGAGGCGGTCCCGGTTGTCGAGGAGTACGCCGTCGGCGGAGCCGTTGAGCCGGGCCACCGCGATGGAGCGGTTGGTGTCGGCCAGGTCGGTGATGAGGGTCTGCACCTCGGTGCCGAAGTCGCCGACGCGCAGCCGCTGGCCGTCCATCTCGTTGGTGACGTTGCGCGCCTGCAGGCTCAGGGCGTGCGCGAGGTTCTCAGCACGCGCGAGCAGCTGGGTGCGCGCGGCACCGTTGCTCGGGTTGTTGGCGACGTCGCCCCACGCCGT
This sequence comes from Nocardioides massiliensis, assembly GCF_030811215.1. Taxonomy (NCBI): domain Bacteria; kingdom Bacillati; phylum Actinomycetota; class Actinomycetes; order Propionibacteriales; family Nocardioidaceae; genus Nocardioides; species Nocardioides massiliensis. The sequence goes on along the minus strand of NZ_JAUSQM010000001.1, from coordinate 1,519,351 downwards.
ACGGAAGGCGGTCATGGCTGCGGCGACGCCGTTCTCCCCGGGCTCACCGATGCCGGTCTCGACCCGCTCGAGCACGGCACGCCGCGTGTCGAGGAAGGACTGCTTGCCGTGCTCCTGGCGCGAGCGCGCGTCGAGGAACAGGTCGGCCATGCGACCGACTGCACCCACGCGTACGCCGTCGCCGACGCCCTCGTAGCGCGACCAGAGGGCCGGCTGGCTCGGGGCGCCGACGGTCTCACCCTCGATCCGGCGCCGCGTGTAGCCCTCGGTGCCGACGTTCGCGATGTTGGAGCTGGCGACGTCCATCCCGAGCTGCTGGTAGCGCAGCGCGCTCAGGGCCGTGTTCAGGCTGGAGAAGGAGGTCATCAGATGCTCCGATCCAGCAGTCGCTGCCGCGGCTCGTCGGCGACCGCCGACCCGTCCGGGGCGTAGCCGGAGGCGCCGTCGCCCAGGGCGAGCAGGGTCTCGCGGGCGGCCTGGTAGCCGGCGGTGAGCAGCTCCCGGTTGGCCGAGGCGAGCTCCATGATCTCCTGGGTGTAACCCACGAACGCCTCGCGGTGGTCGAGGAGGATCGTGCGCCACGGCTCCTCGCTGTGCTCGGCCAGGACGCGCAGGCTCGGGTTGGCGGTCATCCCCAGCGCAGCGGCGGCCTCGTCGGCCGCGACGGCACGCAGGAGCTCGGTCTCGCGCAGGGACTCGAGGACGGCCTCGACCTCGCGCGCCGCACGCGCGAGCCACCGGGTGCGGCCGTTCGCGAGCACGAGTTGCTCCTGCTCGAGGCGATAGAGCAGGGTCTGCAGCAGCTCCCGCTCGCGCCAGAGGATGAGGGACAGATTCTCCACAGCCTTGAGGTCGGCCGCTGTGATCCGAAGGTGAGCGGTTCACCCGCCGATCTTCTGCAAGACCGGCGCGAACGACCGCACGGGCGGGGACACCAGGCGATCCGCGCCCCACCGCTCCGGCGGGTGGCCCCCGTCTAGTTCTTTCGGGCTATGTCCGATTGTCGGGTCGGTCGCGAGTGTGCCGACGGAAGTGCGGTCCTGCGACGACTTGCTAGAAACACCGAAGTTTCCTGACGCAGGGTTCGAGCCATGAGCACGGACATCGCCTCCCCCTCCACGCGTGTCGCCCCCGCCCCGGTGGTCGACCTCGACCGCGACGAGCTGATCACCAGCCACATGGCGCTGGTCGGTCACCTGGTCCGCGAGACGATGTCCCGCGTCCCCGCCCATGTCTCGCGCGACGACCTCACCTCCGCCGGCATGACCGCGCTGGTGCAGGCCGGCCAGTCCTTCGACCCCGCGCGGGGCGTCGTGTTCGCCCGCTACGCCTCCACCCGCATCCGGGGCGCGATCCTCGACGAGCTGCGCGGCATCGACTGGGCCTCCCGGTCCGTCCGGCGCCGGGCACGTCAGCTCGACGAGACCCGCTCGCTGCTGGCCACCCGGCTCGGGCGCGTGCCCACCAACGCCGAGGTCGCGGCCGCCGCCGGTCTGCGCGCCGACGAGGTCAGCGCCAACGACGACGACGTCTCGCGGGCCAGCGTGATGTCGCTGCAGGGCTTCGGCGACACGCCCATCGATGACCTCCTCCCGACGACCGAGGCTTCGCCCCAGGACGAACTCGAGCACCGCGAGCGCCTGGGCTACCTCGTCGACGCGGTGGCCGAGCTGCCCGAGCGGCTGCGCACCGTGGTCGAGGACTACTTCTTCGCCGAGCGGCCGATGGCCGAGATCGCCGCCGAGCTCGGCGTCTCGGAGTCCCGGGTCTCGCAGATGCGGGCCGAGGCGCTCGTCCTGCTCAAGGACGCCATGAACTCCGCGCTCGCCCCGGAGATGGTCGCCGCACCGAGCCGCCCCGACGGCTGCGCGGCACGACGCCGTCAGGCCTACTTCCAGGCAGTGGCGAGCCGGCGTACGGCGAGCGCGCGACTGTCGCTGGTGCCGTCGGAGTCCTTCGAGCGCACCGCCTGACCGATCCGGGAGCCGGCGCGGAGAAACTCCTCGCCCGGATCCCTCAGGTCCATCGACACCCGGACGATCAGTCCGGCACAGGAGCCCACGGACGGGCCCCTATCTCGACTCAGTCATCCAGGAGGGAATAGTCATGAGTCTTCGCATCAACCAGAACATCGACGCGTTCAACTCGTACCGGAACCTGTCGGTCACCCAGGGGCAGATGAGCAAGTCCCTGGAGAAGCTCTCGAGCGGCTTCCGCATCAACCGCGCCGCCGACGACGCGGCCGGCCTGGCGATCTCCGAGGGCCTGCGCTCGCAGGTCGGCGGACTCAAGGTCGCCGTCCGCAACGCGCAGGACGGCATCTCGGTGGTCCAGACCACGGAGGGTGCGCTCACCGAGGTCCACTCCATCCTGCAGCGGATGCGGGACCTCGCGGTGCAGTCGTCCAACGACTCCAACAACGCCGACGCACGGGCCAACATCGCCGCCGAGGCGTCGCAGCTGACCGCTGAGCTGACCCGTATCGGCAACTCGACCAACTTCAACGGCACGAAGTTGCTCGACGGCTCGACCAACAGCATGACCTTCCAGGTCGGCGCGGATGGTGCCAACAGCAGCAGCATCACCGTTGACCTGTCGTCGGCCAACGTCGCGGCAGTCGCCACCGCGCTGGGCAGCGGAGGCGCAACCGGCGCTACCTTCACCGTCGATGCCGCGGCCGTCACCGGCGCCCTCGCGTTCACTGACGGCACCGTCACGCGGACCGTCACAATGGGTGCCGTCGGCGAGGCCAAGACCGTTCACGACGTCGCCAACGCCCTGAACGCCGACACGGGCTTCGCGGACAGTTTCGTCGCTGCCGTCGACGCCAACAACGAGCTGGTCGTGCGTTCTCTCACCGGTGAGGACGTTGCGCTGACCGCCCCGGGCACCGGCATTGCGGCCGGCACCGCAACCGACCCCGGCATCTCGTTCGCCAACAATGCCGACGCCCGTTCGTCCATCGCTGCGCTGGACGCTCAGATCGCAGGCATCTCCACCGCCCGCGCCAACCTGGGTGCCTACCAGAACCGGCTCGAGCACACCATCAACAACCTCAACGTGGCAGTCGAAAACCTGACCGCCTCCGAGAGCCGGATCCGCGACACCGACATGGCCGCCGAGATGATGAACTTCACTCGGGCGCAGATCCTGTCGCAGGCCGGTACGGCGATGCTCGCCCAGGCCAACCAGGCCCCGCAGGGCGTGCTGCAGCTACTGCGCTGATCCTGACGCGCGGGGACCGCCACACCCGGTCGGCTCCCGCATGCCCAGCGCACCTCTGACCACCTGGGCGGGAGCGGGTCATCCGCTCCCGCCCGGGCAGTCACCCCGGCGTACGCCGGACCCCGGGACCTGAGGTCCCACCAGTTCGCCCGAGGAGGACCGATGGCCACCAGCAGCATCAGCGGCGTGGCAAGCGGGCTCGACACCGCGGGGATCATCAACCAGCTCATGGCGCTGGAGGCCGTGCCCCAGGCCAAGCTCAAGTCCCGCGTCACCAGCGAGCAGTCGGTCATCACGACGCTGCAGGGCCTCAACACCAAGCTGGCCCAGCTCACGAGCCGCGCCGAGGAGCTCACCAAGCCCGACGGCTGGCGTGCGTACGCCGCCACCTCCTCCTCCGCCGCCGTCACCGTCTCCACCGGGACCGGCGTCGCGCCGGCCGGCTTCGCCCTCACCGTCGAGGATGTCGCCCGCACCCACCAGCTCGGCTTCGCCACCGCTGCCGCGCTCGGCGACGTCGTGACCGGGAGCGGCACCACCGTGCTGCTCGACCGTCTCGACGGCACCGGCCCGGTCGCCATCGACGCTGGCGACGGCACCTTGTCCTCGCTCGTCGCGGCGATCAACGACCCCGCCAACGAGACGGGTCTGCGCGCGACCGCGGTCCGCGTCGGCGAGGGCTCCTACCGACTCCTCGTGGAGTCCGCCACGACCGGCGCCGCCCAGGACTTCACCCTGACTGCCGGCGACGGCAGCACCCTGCTCGGCGGCGCGACCGTCCGCGCCGGCACCGATGCGCGCATCGACCTCGGCACCGGCATCACCGTGACCTCGGCGAGCAACACCTTCGCCGACCTCGCACCCGGCGTCAGCGTCACGCTCGGCGCCGACGCGGTCGCCGGCACGACGGCCACCGTCGACGTGCGCGTCGACAGCTCGGGCCTCGCCGGACGCGTCCAGTCCTTCGTCGCCCAGCTCAACGGCGTGCTCGCCGACATCGACGCAGCCACAGGGAGCGGCACGCGAGCAGGGGCCCTGTCGGGTGACTCGCTGGTCCGCGGGATCCGCCAGAACCTGCTCGACACCGTCTTCCCGGCCGACGGCACCTCGATGGCGGATCTCGGCGTCCAGACCGACCGCACCGGTCGGCTGGTCTTCGACGCCGACGCGTTCGCCACGGCGTACGCCGAGGACCCGGCCGCCGTGACCGAAGCCTTCACAGCACCGACCACGGGGTTCCTCGCTCGCGTCGAGGGCGTCGCGAGGTCCGCGAGCGACCGCCACGACGGCACCGTCACGCAGGCGATCAACGGCCGCAACCAGACGATCACCCGGATGCAGGACTCCATCGAGAAGTGGGACCTGCGCCTGGAGATGCGGCGTACGACCCTGACCCGCCAGTTCACCGCCCTGGAGACCGCACTGAGCCAGATGAACAGCCAGTCGAACTGGCTGGCCGGCCAGATCTCCTCCCTCACCAACCAGCGAAGCTGAGGTAGCGACATGTATCAGTCCATGTCCGGGTTCTCCGGCGGAGTCGGCGGCCAGCAGGCCGCCCGTGCGGCCTATCTCGACGCCTCCGTCGCCACCGCCTCGCCCGCCAAGCTGCTGGTGATGCTCTACGAGCGGCTCGTCCTCGACGTACGCCGCGGGCTCGAGGCGCAGCAGGCCGGCGATCTGCAGGCAGCGCACAACCAGCTCGTGCATGCCCAGGAGATCGTCATCGAGCTCCGCTCCAGCCTGCGCACCGAGGTCTGGGACGGCGGGCCGGCTCTCGCCTCCATCTACGACTTCCTGCACACCCAGCTGATCAAGGCCAACGTCGCCAAGGACCCGGCCATCACCGAGAGCTGCCTGGCGATGGTCACCGACCTGTGCAGCGCCTGGCGCGACGCCGCCCTGCAGTCCCAGGCGACGTGAGACCGATGGCGCCCGCTCCCGAGCCGTCCTCCCACTCCGACGACGCGACCAGGTCCGACAGCCGGGTCGAGCGAATGACCGCGCCGTCGAGCTGGCACCTCATCTGGGAGACCGAGCTCGACCGGATCGAGCTGGATGTCCGGATGGCCGAGCGGATGCTGCGCTCCGCGGACCCGCAGCCCCTGGCGGAGTGGGCGCCGCCGGCGATCGCCGTCCCCCTGCCCGAGGACCTCCTCCCCCGCGCCCGCCTGCTGCACGAGCGCCAGCTCGCCGTCGCGCACGCCCTCACCTCACGGCTCGCCTCGACCGTGCGGCACCAGGCGCTCACCGACCGGATGCGTGAGAACACCCCGCCCGACGTCCCGGTCTACGTCGACGTCTCGGCCTAGCCAGACCGGGTCCTCGACCGATCGGACGAGCTCGACGGGACCTTGGTCCCGGTTCGGTGGACCCTCCTCAACTGGACCGGCCGGGTGCCGACAGGGAGCACCGAGCGCAGGAGGCGCTCACCTCGCCGACGGATCGGCACCGCCGTTCCTTGTGGTCTGACCACGAGGACGAGGAAGAAGGTCCGTGCATGCCCGTGCTTGCCTCCGATGCCGTCGCCACCGCGCTGCACAACGCGTTGAACGGGCTCTCGCTGCGGCAGAACGTCATCGCCGACAACATCGCCAACATCGACACGCCCCACTTCCGGGCGACGAGCGTCGACTTCGAGTCCGCCCTGCGCGGCGCGATCGCCGACGGCTCCCTCCAGCCGGGCGCGACGACCGGCGCGGCCGCCACCGCGACGAACACCCCGGTCGGTCCCAACGGCAACAACGTCGACCTCCGCAAGGAGACGATGGCGGCGATGCAGTCGGTGTTCCAGTACCAGATGCTGTCCCGGGCGATGAGCGATCGGTTCACGTTGGTCAAGACCGCCGCTGGGGCCATGTGATGAGCGCCTTCCACCTGCTCGGTGTCGCCGGCTCCAGCCTGGGGTTCCACCAGACCTGGCTGGACGCGCTCGCCCACAACATCGCCAACGTCAACACCGTCCGCTCCACCGAAGAGGACGCCTTCCAGGCGCAGATGCTGGTCGCGCGGTCGCGTCCCGGCGGTGGTGTCGAGGTTGCCGGGATCGTCACCTCCGACCCCGACGGCCGGGTCGTGCACCAGCCCGACCACCCGCTGGCCGACGCCGACGGCAACGTCCGGTTGCCGGAGGTCGACATGCCGAGCCAGATGAGCCAGCTGGTCATGGCCCAGCGGGGCTTCCAGGCGAGCGTGTCGGTGACCAAGAACGCCCAGGACGTCTACACCAGCGCGCTGCAGATCGGGAGGCAGTGATGAGCGTCTCCGGCATCGAGGGCTTCACGCCGTACGTCCCGCCCCAGCTCGGGATCGGTGGCGCGGGCCCGATCGGCACGACCGGCACCACGACCGCCAGGGGGGCCGCCGACGCCGCGTCGGGCGTGGAGTTCGGCGAGCTCGTACTCGACAACATCGACCGCCTCGAGTCGCTGCAGGACCGCACGGACCAGCTGGCGGTGCAGGCGGCGACCGGTGACCTGACCAATATCCACGACTACACGATCGCTGCGACCGAGACCCAGGTCGCCACCCAGCTGACCGTCGCGGTCCGCAACAAGGCCCTCGAGGCGTTCCACGAGATCATGCGGATGCACGTCGGATGAGGTCGCGGATGACGGTGGGCCTGGAACGGTTCGCCGCGACCTTCAAGGAGTTCACGACCGGACAGAAGACGGTGGCGATCCTCGGCACCGCCGCTCTGGTGCTGGCGGGCGCGATGATCTTCCGGTGGGCCGCAGCGCCCAGCTATGCACCGCTCTACAGCGGCCTCGCCCCGGCCGACGCCTCCGCGGTGGTCGACGAGCTCACCGCGCAGGGCGTGCCCTACGAGCTCACCGCCGGCGGTACGACGGTGATGGTGCCGCAGGGCTCCGTCTATGACACCCGGATCGCGCTCTCGGGCAAGGGCCTGCCGTCCGGTGGGGACAACGGCTACTCGCTGCTGGACAACCAGGACCTGTCGACCTCGCAGTTCAAGGAGCAGACCGACTTCAAGCGGGCGATGGAGGGCGAGCTGTCCCGGACGATCCAGGCGATCGACGGCGTGCAGAGCGCCGTGGTCCACCTGGCGATGCCACCCAAGCAGGTCTTCTCCGACCAGCAGGACCCGACGACCGCCTCGGTCCTGGTCGGTACGCGGGCCGGCACCTCGCTCGAGCCGCAGCAGGTGCAGGCGATCATCAACCTGGTCTCGTCGTCCGTCGACGGCCTCAAGACCGACAACATCAGCGTCACCGACTCCACCGGACGGGTCCTCGCCGCGCCGGGCGGCTCCGCCGGCGCGGCGGCGAGCACCCAGACCCAGCAGGTCAGCGACTTCGAGCACCGCATCAAGCACCAGGTCCAGTCGATGCTCGACCGGGTCGTCGGAGCCGGCAACTCCACTGTCGGGGTCACCGCCGATCTCAGCTTCGACAAGGCGACCACCGAGACCGTCCGCCACTTCGGCAACGCCGACACACCGGCGCTGTCGGAGTCGGTCGCGACCGAGGAGTACTCCGGGGTCGCGCCCAACGCGGGCAGCACCGGTGTCGTCGGGCCGGACGGGCAGATGGACTCCGACCTGGCTGCCGACGACGCGACGACCGAATACACCAAGCGCAACGCCACCACCGACCGTGCGGTGGACCGCACCACGGAGGTGCGCGAGGCCGCCCCGGGGAGCGTCCGGTCGCTGCACGTCGCGGTCGCACTCGACTCGCGCTCCCTCAACGGCACGGACCCGCAGGTGGTGCAGGACCTGATCGCCGCCGGCGTCGGCATCGACGACGAGCGCGGCGACACGGTCGAGGTCAGCGCGGTGCCGTTCGACCGCACCGCGGAGGAGGCCGCCGCTGCGGAGATCGCCGCGGCCGAGAAGGCAGAGCGCGACGCTGCGACCCGGGCGATGCTGCGCAACGGCGGCCTGGCGGTCCTGGTCGCACTCGTGGTGATCCTCGCGGTGATCCAGGCCCGACGTGCCGCCCGGCGCCGCGAGACCGCCACCACCTACATGGTCGAGCAGCTGCGCCGCGATGCCGAGGAGCGTGCGGCCCTCCAGGCCTCGGCTGCGACCGCGGTCGAGACCAGCCCGGCGCTGGCAGCCCTCGAGCAGGCCGACAACGACCTCAGCCAGGAGGTCCGCGACGAGATCGCTGACCTGGTCGAGCGTCAGCCCGACGACGTCGCCGCCCTCCTGCGCGGCTGGTTGGTGGAGAAGGGCGGATGACGAACCTGCTCACCACGACGACGACGGAGGGCGTGCGCAAGGCCGCCATCCTGCTGATCCAGCTCGGACGCGAGCGCGCGTCGGCGCTGCTCTCGCAGCTGGAGGACCACGACGTCGAACGGATCACCGCCGAGATCGCCCGTCTGGAGCGGGTCGACCCGGAGGAGTCGAGCGCCGTCATGGTCGAGTTCCGCGACCTGCTGATCGCCCGTCGGCACATCTCCCAGGGTGGGCTCGCCTACGCCCAGCAGCTCCTGGAGCAGTCCCTCGGCACCGAACGCGCCGCCGAGATCCTCGACCGGCTCAAGGCGGCGGCGGTCCAGCTGCCGTTCCAGTTTCTGCACCGGGCGGACCCCGCGCAGCTGCGCTCGTTCATCATCGACGAGCACCCGCAGGTGATCGCGCTGGTGATGGCGCACATGACCCCGGACCGGGCCTCCCTCCTGCTGTCGGGGCTCCCTCCCGAGACACAGGCCGAGGTCGCGCACCGGATCGCGACGATGGACCGGACCTCACCGGAGATCGTGCGCGCCGTGGAGAGCACGCTGGAGCGCAAGCTCTCCTCGATGCTGCAGCCTGCGGAGATGTCCCGCGTCGGTGGGCTGGACCCGCTGGTCAACATCATCAACCGCTCCGACCGCTCCACCGAGCGGCAGATCGTCGCCGGCCTGGAGTCACTCGACCCCGAGCTGGCCGACGAGGTCCGCAGCCGGATGTTCATGTTCGAGGACGTCGTGCTGCTCGACGACCGTTCCGTGCAGATGGTCCTGCGTCAGGTGGAGACCAGCGACCTCACCCTCGCGCTCAAGGGCGTCACCGACACCGTCCGCGACAAGATCACGCGCAACCTCTCCCAGCGCGCCGCCGAGACCCTGCTCGAGGAGGTCGAGCTGCTCGGACCGGTCCGGCTGCGTCAGGTCGAGGAGGCCCAGCAGGCGATCATCCGCACCATCCGCCAGCTCGAGGAGCAGGGACAGATCGTGGTCAGGAGGGGCAACGATGACGAGTTCGTGGACTGAGGACCTCCCCGATCTCCGCGCGGGCACCTGGACCCGGCTCGGCGACCCCGGCGTCCTCGGCGATGCCGTCACCGAGCAGCTGTTGACCGGCCTCGCCGCCGAGGCGCGCGCCGCTGCGCGCTCCCAGGGGTACGCCGTCGGGTGGGCCGAGGGCCGTCGTCACGCCGAGGCCGAGGCCGCCGACCTGGCGGAGCAGGTCGCCGCCGAGCGGGCCGCCCTGGACGCGCGCCGCGACGCGGAGCACCGCGCTGCGCTGGCCGCGCTCGAGACCGCCGCCGCGCGCCTGCACGACACGGTCGCCGCCGTGTGCGACCAGGTCGCCGACCGGGCCGTCGAGGTCGCGCTCCAGCTCACCGAGGCGCTGCTCGGCCGTGAGGTCGGGGCTGCGGACGCCGTACGACGAACCCTCGAGCTGCTGCCCGCCGAGCCCGTCGTGCGGGTCCGGATGGCATCGGCCGACGCCGCCGCCACCGATGCGGCCGACCTGCCGGCGACCGTCCGGGTCGTCCCCGACGCGACGCTCACCACCGGCGAGGTCGTGCTGGAGACCGACGAGCAGGTCATCGACGGCCGGTTCAGCACCGCGTTGCTCCGCGTCCGGGAGGCCCTGGCATGAGCACCGCCGCCTCCTTGCGCCTCCCGGGACTCGACCAGCTCGCCGTCGAGCGCGTGCGCGCCGCGCGGGCCGTCGCCGCGCCCGTGACGCACGGGCGCGTCAGCGAGGTGCTCGGCCTGCAGCTGCGGGTGCGCGGAGTGGAGGCGGGCGTGGGCGACCTGGTCGAGGTCCTGCCGTCGTACGGCGGTGCCGGGGGCCAGCCGCCGGCGGGTGGTGCGCTCGCCGAGGTGGTGGCCGGGGACCGGGACGGTCTCGTGTGCCTCCCCCTCACGGCGACCGCCGGGTTGCGCACCGGCATGCCCGTGCGCGCCACCGGCGGGCCGCTACGGATCCCCGTCGGCGTGCAGCTGCGCGGTCGGGTGCTCGACGGCCTGGGCCGCCCCATCGACGGGGGCCCGGCCCTCGACCATCTGCCCCACGTCGGCATCGACAACCAGGCTCCTGCGCCCCTGGACCGCGCGCGGATCACCCACCAGGTCGGCCTCGGCGTGCGCGCCCTCGACGGCCTCGTGCCCTGCGGACGCGGCCAACGTCTCGGCATCATGGCCGGCTCGGGCGTGGGCAAGTCCACGCTGCTCTCGATGGTCGCGCGGGGCACCGAGGCCGCCGTGTCGGTCATCGCCCTGGTCGGCGAGCGCGGTCGTGAGGTGCGGGAGTTCATCGAGCACGACCTCGGACCGGACGGGCTGGCGCGCTCGGTCGTCGTGGTGGCGACCTCCGACGCGCCACCGGTCGAGCGCCTGCGTGCCGCGTTCGTCGCGACCCGGATCGCGGAATGGTTCCGCGACACCGGGGAGGACGTCGTCCTGATGATGGACAGCCTCACGCGCGTCGCCATGGCCCAGCGCGAGGTCGGCCTGTCTGCCGGCGAACCGCCCGCGACCCGCGGCTATCCGCCCAGCGTGTTCGCCCTCATGCCCCGCCTGCTCGAGCGGGCCGGACCGGCGGCGACCGGCTCGATCACGGGGCTCTACACGGTCCTCGTCGAGGGCGACGACCTGCAGGACCCGATCGGCGACACCGCGCGCTCGATCCTCGACGGTCACGTCGTGCTCACCCGTGCGCTCGCCACTGCGGGACACTTCCCGAGCATCGACGTGCTCGAGTCGATCTCCCGCGTCACCAACGCGGTCACCACCCCGCAGCAGCGTGCCGACGCCACACGGTTGCGCCGCCTCCTGGCCGCCCACCGCGACGTGCGGGAGCTCGTCGAGATCGGCGCCTACGTCGCCGGCACGGACGCCGACGCCGACACCGCGCTCGCGCTGATGTCCCAGATCGAGCAGTTCCTGCGCCAGGACGTCGAGGACACCGTGCCGGTCGAGGAGACCTGGCGCCAGCTGCACGAGCTGGTCGGCTCGGTCCCGGAGGTCGCGGCATGACCCACCTCGACGACCGCGGCCTGCGTGCCGTCGCGCGGGTCCGCTCCGTGCGCGAGCAGGACTCCCGCATCGGTCTGCAGCAGGCTGTCGCACAGGTGCGCGAGACCACCTCGGCGTTGGTCGTGCTGGAGGAGCAGCTCGAGTCCGGCGTCGAGGCCCTCGGTGTCGCCCGGGGATCGTTGGCGGACTTCCGCGCCCTGCAGCTGGGTGTCGACGCGCTCAACCGCCGCGTGCACGAGTCCCGGTCGTCGCTGCTGGCTGCCGAGGTGGTGGCGCGTGCGGCCCGCGACCGGTGGGCCGCCGACCACAGCCGCCTGCGGGCGGTCGAGACCCTGCTCGCCAACCGAGCCCTGGAGCGCCGCCGCGAGGCGGCTCGCGCAGAGGCGCGCGAGCTCGACGACGTGGCCGGTCGCGGCTGGCTGCGCGGTCGTCGCGCAGCCACCGAGCGGGCGCGCTCCTCGCGCCACAGCAGTGGGGGTGCGGCATGAGCGTCGCCATGGTCCAGGCCCGCATCAGCGAGCTCCAGCGCGAGTTCGCCCTGCTCGCCCCCGCGCGCCCCACCGGCGGCGCGACCGCCACGCAGTTCGCGGCGGCGATGAGCGCAGCTGCCCTTGCGTCGAGCGCCGGCGCGCCGGTCGGTGGCGCCGGCGCGGCCGGTGTCGTCGCCGAGCAGGCGGTCGTCCGCACCGCCGAGAAGTACCTCGGGGTGCCCTACGTCTGGGGTGGCACCGACCCCGCGACCGGACTCGACTGCAGCGCCCTGGTCCAGCGGGTGTACGACGACCTCGGCTACGACCTGCCCCGGGTCAGTCACCAGCAGGCACAGGCCGGCCGAGCGGTCGAGGGCGGCCTCTCCGCCGCCCGCCCCGGCGACATCCTCGCCTTCGGCCACCCCGTCAACCACGTGGCGCTCTATGTCGGCGACGGCCGGATGATCGAGGCGCCACGACCCGGTCTGGCCGTCCGCGAGACCGCGGTCTCCGCGACCCCGGTGGCGATCCGACGGATCCTGCCCGACGTAGCGGCCGGCACCCTGGGTCCCGCAGCGGTGGACGCCGCATCGTCGACCACGCCCACGGCGGCCCCGTTCGCCTCCCTGTTCGCGCGGGCCGGAGCGGCGTACGGCGTGGACCCCGCCCTGCTCGCGGCCGTGGCCAAGCAGGAGTCCGCCTTCGACCCCGGTGCCGTCAGCCCGGCCGGCGCCCAGGGGCTCATGCAGCTCATGCCGGCGACTGCGCGCGGGCTCGGCGTGAGCGACCCGTTCGACCCAGCCCAGGCCGTCGACGGTGCAGCGCGTCTGCTGCGGGACCTGCAGAGCCAGTTCGGCCGCGTCGACCTGGCCCTCGCGGCCTACAACGCCGGACCTGGGGCGGTGCTGCGCTACGACGGGATCCCGCCGTATCCGGAGACCCGGCAGTACGTGCAGCGGATCCTGACCGACCTGGGGCAGCGATGAGGAGCACGATGATCGGCGGCTCCCCGGTGGTACCGCTTCCAGGTCCGCCCACCGAAGCGGGTGCGCATGCGGGTGCGACGTCCGGTGACGTCGACTCCCCGACCGCCCCCGGCGCGTTCGCCGCGCTGCTCGCGACGTTGGTGGGCGAGGTGACCGCGCGCCCCGCCTCCACACCCGCCGCACCCGCCGCCGCACCCGTCGCGGGGACGGCGGAGGCGGCCCCCGAGCAGCCCGCGGAGGAGACCCTGGTCGCGACGGTGGTCGTGACGACCGTCGCCGAGATGCCCATGGCGACGCCCCAGGGGATGCCCGCGACCCCGCCCGCCACCCCGCCCTCCGACGGCGTACCGCTCCGGGTCCCCGAGCCCGGTGCGCCCCTCGCCGCGACTGCCGTGCCGTCCCCGGGGACGACCGCAGCCCCCACCGCCCTGATCGCCGCCGACCCACCGAGCATCCGCCCCACGGGTGCCGCATCCCTCGGTGCACCCGTCGCTGCAACCGTCGCTGCACCGGGAACGGAGCAGACGGCCGGACCGGCCATGGCACAGGCCACCGGGCAGGCCACCGGACAACCCTTCGTGCCGACCGCGCGCATGGCGCCGACCGGTGAGCCGACGTCCGCCGCCCCCGCCCCCGCCGGCATCGCGCTCCCCGCGCTGAACGCCGCTGCGACACCGGGTGCGGCTCCGGTCGAGGCCGGGCCGGCGACGAACGGCTCGGTCGCCGACCAGGTCTCGCGGGTACTCGACGCCGAAGTCGCCCGCGTCGTGCAGCGCGGCGACGGCACCCACCGGATCTCGCTCACCCTCCACCCCGCGTCCCTGGGGCAGGTGCAGGTGACGCTGACGGTGCGCGCCGGGGCCCTCACGGTGACCCTCGCCGCGGGTCCGGAGGCGCAGGCGGCACTCGGCGCGGACGGCGCCGAGCTGCACCGTCTGCTCGGGCGAGCCGTGAGCGGTCCGACCGAGATCGTGGTGCAGCAGCTGCCCGGATCGCCCTCGAGCGCCCAGCCCGAGCCCACCGCGTCCGGCGGCTCGACCGCGGACGACGCCGGCCAGGGGCGCGGCCGGGCCGAGGCCGACACCCCCGACCACCACCACGCACGGACGCGTGGTGGCACTCCGCCCTCCACGGAGCACGCCAGGGACGGCGATTCCAGGGAGCACCCGACCGCGGGCGCTCCGTCGATCCGATCCGGCACGCGTCCCCTCACCGGGGTCGACGTGCGGGTGTGAGGAGGAGCGGTGTCGATCTCCGCGACCGAAGGGGTCGGGCCGAGCCTGTGGGGGCTCGGTGCCACGACCTCGGCGAAGACCCAGCAGGACAAGGACATGTTCCTCCAGCTCCTGGTGGCGCAGCTGCGCTACCAGGACCCGATGAACCCGACCGACTCGAGCCAGTTCCTCGCGCAGTCCGCGCAGTTCACCTCCCTGGAGAAGATGGAGGAGGTCGCTGCGCAGACCGCCGCGATGGTCCAGGCCCAGCTCGCCTTCGGCGCCAGCAGCCTGGTCGGCACGACCGTCACCTACGCCACCGGACCTGCCGGTGACGACGGCAGCCCCGCCCCCACCGCGACCGGCGTCGTCGACGGGGTGACCTTCGGCTCGCAGGGCCCGGTGCTCTCGATCGACGGCACCGACGTCGCCCTCGCCGCCCTCCACACCGTCACCCGGCCCGGCATCGGACCGGACGCCGGCACGGCAGCTGCCACGCCCGCCGACGACTGACCTGCACGACCGACCCGACCGCACTCACCCAGAGGACACCTCATGCTCCGTTCACTCTTCGCCGGCATCTCCGGGCTCCGCGTCAACCAGACCATGCTCGACGTCACCGGCAACAACATCGCCAACGCCAACACCACCGGCTTCAAGGCCAGCACCACCGTCTTCCAGGACACCCTGAGCCAGATGCTGACCGGGGCATCGCCGGGCAGCGACGATCGCGGCGGCACCAACCCCATCCAGGTCGGCCTGGGCGTCCAGGTCGCCAGCGTCAGCACCAACTTCCTGCAAGGCTCCACCCAGACGACCGGCCGCTCCACCGACCTGATGATCCAGGGCGACGGCTTCTTCGTGGTGCGCAAGGGCAACGAGGAGCTCTACACCCGCGCCGGCGCCTTCACCTTCGACGAGTCCGGCACCCTCGTCACCCCGCAGGGGTCGCGCGTCCGGGGGTACGCCGTCGACGCCGGCGGCGCCCCCACCGGCCCGTTGGTCGACATCACCCTCGACACCGCCGGTCTCGGCCCGGGCGTGACACTGTCGTCCTACAACTTCGGCTCCGACGGCGTCCTGCGCGGCGTGTTCTCCGACGGCACCCAGCGTGCCATGGCACAGCTGGCGATGGCCGACTTCAACAACCCCATGGGGCTGGAGAAGGTCGGCGAGACGGCCTACCGCGCCAGCGCCAACTCCGGGCCGGTGCAGCTCGGCGTCTCCGGCGAGGGACGCAACGGCACCTTCGTCGCCGGCGCTCTGGAGATGTCCAACGTCGACCTCGCGGCCGAGTTCACCAACCTGATCCTCGCTCAGCGCGGTTTCCAGGCGAACTCCCGAGTCATCACCACCTCCGATGGAGTCCTCGAGGAGCTGGTGAACATCAAGCGCTGAGCGTCCCGCCGCTCCGCGCTGCTGGCCGCCGGGGCCGGCCGTCCACCCAGGGACGGCCGGCCCCGCGGTTGTTTTCACCGTTCCCTCAGGTCGGCGGCGACCCGGCCGATGAGAGGTGCCGACAGGCCACGGACGGCCCGTCGTCTCGGCAGTCAGCACAAGGATGGTGCGCCTCGATGATCATGCTCACCCGTCTCACCGGGACGGAGTTCGCGCTCAACTCCGACCTGATCGAACGCGTGGACGCCACGCCCGACACCGTGATCACGCTGGTCGACGGCAAGAAGTACCTCGTCCTCGAGACCATCACCGAGGTGGTCGCCGCGGTCCGCGCCTACCGCGGCCTGCTGGTCAGCCAGTCCGCCGACCCCGGCGCCGGCTCGGTCGTCACGCCGGCGGTCACCCCGGCCGTCACCGCCACGTCCCAGCCCGGGCCCGAGGGCCGCCACCTCGCGGCGGTCCTTCCCGCGACGCGGCCGCGGCTCGACGGCGAGGGCTGAGCGATGGATCCGGCAACCCTCATCGGTCTCGGTCTGGCGTTCCTGGTCATCGTCACCGCCAACATCCTCGAGGGTGGGCATCCGGCAAGCCTGCTCATGCTCCCCCCGATGCTGCTGGTCTTCGGCGGCACCATCGCCGTGTGCCTGGCCGGGGGGACACTGCGCGACTTCAAGGCGTCGGTCCTGGCGTTGAAGCGGGCGTTCACCGCGAAGATCCGACCGGCCTCGGACGTCATCCCCACGGTGGTGTCACTCGCTGACAGGGCCCGCAGGGAGGGTCTGCTCTCCCTCGAGGACGCGATCGGCGAGCTGGACGACCCGTTCATGGTCCGCGGCGTCACCCTCGCCGTCGACGGGACCGACCCCGACGAGCTCCGCGACATCCTCGAGTCCGAGGTGGCGGCCAAACGCGCCGACGACAAGCAGTCGGCGAAGTTCTTCACCGACGCGGGCGGCTACGCCCCCACCATCGGGATCGTCGGCACCGTGATGAGCCTCGTGCACGTCCTGGAGAACCTGGCGAAGCCCGACGAGCTGGGCCACATGATCGCTGCGGCCTTCCTGGCCACCCTGTGGGGCGTCCTGTCGGCGAACGCCATCTGGCTGCCGATCGCCGCGAAGCTCAAGCGCGTCAGCGAGCTCGAGTGCGCGCGGATGGAGATGGTCATCGAGGGCGTGGCAGCCATCCAGGCCGGCTCCAACCCGCGCATCGTCGCCCTGAAGCTGCGCTCGTTGCTGCCCGCCGACCAGGCCGAGACCGTGGCGGCGTGACGTGGCGCCGCGCTCTCGACCCCGTCGTCGTCGTGGCCCCCACGAGGAGGAGCACGAGAACCACGAGCGTTGGTTGGTGTCCTACGCCGACATGATCACCGTGCTCATGGCGCTGTTCATCGTGCTCTACGCCATGAGTCAGGTCGACGAGACGAAGTTCGAGGAGCTCAAGGAGAGCCTGGCCGCCGGCTTCGGCAGCCAGGCCGACATGCGTGGCTCGCCGGCGGTGCTCCAGGGGCAGGGCCCTGCGGTCATGTCGGCGGTGATGCCGATGCCGGTGCCGGCCGCCGAGGTGCAGCACCAGCAGGACGGCGTACGCCCCGACCTGGCGGCGTACGTGCTCGACGACCCCGCCCGGCGTGAGCTCGGTCGCCAGCAGCAGCGCAGGTACGCCGAAGCCTCCGCGGAGGCCGAGCGGCTGGCCGACGTCGCGCGGCGCATCACCGCGGCACTGCGCCGGGCCGGCTTGGCCGACGACGTGCTGATGCAGGTCGACGAGCGCGGCCTGGCCATCAGTCTGGTCTCCGAGCACGTGGTGTTCTCCGCGGACCTCGCCACCCTGACGCCCCGGGGCACGCGGGTCATCGACACCCTCGCCCCCATCCTGCGCGACCTGAGCGACCCCCTGCAGATCGACGGGCACACCAACCAGGTGGACGTTCGGCCCAAGTACTACCCCACCGACTGGGATCTCTCCTCGGCGCGGGCGATCACCGTCCTGCGGCGCCTGCACGAGGTCGGAAGGGTCCCCCAGGAACGCATGGTCGCCAGCGCGCACGGCAAGGAACGCCCACTCCTCGACCCCTCGCACCCGCGGTCACAACGGGTCAACAAGCGGGTCGACGTCGTCGTCCTCTCCGCACTCGACGCCGAGAGCCGCCAGCTCCTCGACGAGGTCTCGGACCTCGACATCCCCGGCGCCCTCGGCGCGTCTCCCGAGCGGCGCACGCCCCCGTCCGACAAGGAGGTCCGACCGTGACCGTCACGGCCATCCCCCCGACCAAGCCCCGCGCCGAGGCCCCGCCGGGCGCGCCGCCCCCGGCACCGAGCGGGAAGCGCCGGCTCATCAGCATCGTCGTGGCGATGCTCATCGTCGCTGGTGCGGCGTACTGGTTCCTGCGGCCCGCACCGCTCCCGGCCGACGCTGCCCCCGTGCCCGGGGAGGTGGTCGCCCTCGAACCCATCCAGGTCAACCTCGCCGGTGGGCACTACCTGAAGATCGGCATCGCCCTGCAGCTGAGGGCCGAGGCGCCGGAGACCGACGGCAGCAAGGCGCTCGACGCGGTGATCGACCTCTTCAGCGGACGCTCGATGAGCGAGCTCGCCTCCGCCGACAACCGCCGGGCGCTCAAGGACCAGCTGGCGGTCCGCCTGGACGAGCTCTACGACGGTGAGGTGATCGAGCCGTACTTCACCGACTTCGTGACGCAGTAGCCCACTGCGACACCCTCCGAGCCTCCTGCTCGGGACCAAGGTCCCGGCCCTGATCGGCCGAACGTGTGGCTTAGCGGGCTGCGTGCGGGGCAAGCACTCAGGTGGTCCGGGCCCCGCGCCGATAGCCCAGGCGTGACCACCCCTGCCGTCGACCCGACCGCGGGGACGAGCGAGCCCACGGCCGGTGGCCTCGCCGCGGCCACCGGGTCCGTGCTCGCCAGCGCCGGCCGTCAGCGCCGTCGGCAGCCCCGCGTCGTCTCCGGCTACGACTTCCGCCGTCCGATCCAGCTCTCCCGCGAGCACTCCCGGATGCTGCAGCTCGGCTTCGAGGGGTTCGCTCGGCAGGCGACGACGGTCTTCACCTCGTCGCTGCGCAAGGTCTCCCAGATCTCGCTCGTGTCGATCGAGCAACGCTCCTACGGCGAGTACGTCGACGGGCTTCCCCCGACGACCTACATGACGTTGTTCTCCATCGACCCGATGCCGGGCCTGGGCGTGCTCGAGCTGTCGCTGCCGGCGACGATGGTGTGCGTCGACCACATGCTCGGAGGGCACGGCGCCGGCGACCAGCCCGTGCGCCCGCTCAGCGAGATCGAGGCCAGCGTCATCGGCGGCCTCGTGCAGCGCCTCCTCGGCGAGATGCGCTACGCCCTCGGCGGCACCGTCGAGCTCGAGCCCCGCGTCAAGGCGGTCGAGTACAGCCCGCAGTTCGCCCAGGTCGCCGGCGCGAGCGACGTCGTCGTCGTGCTCACCTTCGACCTGCGCATCACCGACCGGTCCTACCCGTTCACCGTCTGCCTGCCGTTCTCACCGCTGCTCCCCCAGCTGCAGGCGGCTGCGACGCCGGCGCCCGTCTCCGAGCGCGAGCGTGCCCAGCGCAAGCACGCCGGTGAGCAGCTGCACGCGGCCTTCGCGCACGTGCCGGTGGAGGTCACGGTGCAGTTCCGCCCCACCCGGTTGGAGCCCGGTGCGTTGAGCACCCTCGCCGTGGGGGACGTCCTCCGGCTCGACCACCCCGCCGCCGCCCCCCTCGAGGTCACCGTCGAGAAGCCCGACGGCCACGGCGTGCTGGCCCACGCCACCGCCGGCGTCCAGGGACGCAAGCTGGCCGCTCTCGTCGTCACTCTTCCGCCCCCGTCCCAGGAGACCCGCCGATGAGCCCGACCACCGCCGACCCGCAGCTCGCCCTCCCCGCCGCGCAGGCCGCGGCCGCCGTCCTGCCCTCGGCCGATCCGCTGAGCGCCGGGACGGCGCAGCCGGGCACCCCGCACGTCGTGGCCGGCTTCGCCGGGGCCGTGGCTGCCGCGCTCGACGGCGGCGCACGGGGACAGATCGCCGTCCTGGTCGGCCAGGAGCTGGTGAGCGCCCTGTCCGAGAGCCCTCTGGGGCAGCTCGACCTGGCCGCCGCGGTCCAGCCGGCCCTCGACGCAGCGGGGAGCGCGCTCGGGTGCCGGGTCGAGGCCGGTCGTCAGCTCGACCCGCACGCCGCGGTGGCGCTGCTGGGTGAGTCCTTCGTCGTGGTGCCGCTGGGCGGCGTCGCTGTCGCCGCCGCCCTGCTCGTCGCCGACGCCGCCTTCGCGCCCGCCCCGGGTCCGGTCTCGGCGGTGTTCACCCCGGACCCGACAGTCCTCCCGGCTGCCGTGCCGGGCCCTGCGGCGGCTACGGCGACGGCAGGCCCGGTCCGCGGCATCGAGCTGCTGCACGGGGTGGTCATGGACGTCACCGTCGAGCTCGGGCGCACCCGGATGAGCGTGCGCGACCTGCTCGCGCTCACACCGGGCACCGTCCTGGAGCTCGACCGCGCCGCGGGGAGCCCCGCGGACCTGCTCGTCAACGGTCGCTTGATCGCCCGCGGTGAGGTCGTCGTCGTCGACGAGGACTTCGGGCTGCGGGTCACCGAGATCGTCGACGCCGGCTCCGTGGCTGCGACGGCCTGACATGTGGGAGCTCGCTCTCCGTCTCGTCGTGTCGCTGGCGGCCGTGGTGGGCCTGCTGCTCGTCCTCGCCCGGATCACCCAACGACGCATGGGTGGCGGCCAGGACGACCTGGTCCGCATCCTGCACCGGCGCCCGCTCTCCCGGACCTCGGCCGTCGCCGTGGTGACGGTCGGTGAGCGGGTCCTGGTCCTCGGCACCACCGAGCAGCAGGTGAGCGTCCTGGCCGAGCTCGACCCCGACGAGATCGCCACGACCCTGCCGGCGGGCGTCGTGGGCGGCCCGGACGCACCCGTGGCCACGGGCCTGAGCGTCGTCGCCCCCGGCAAGCATCGGGCGGACGTCCCGATCGCCGTCCCCACCGTCCCCGCCGGGCGCGGCGGCGTACCCCCGCAGCCGGGAGGCCCGCTCGCGGGATCGTTGCTCTCGGTGCAGACCTGGCGTCAGGCCCTCACCGCTGCGACCCGGGCGCGCGACGCCTCATGACCACGATCGCATGACGACGACGGCTCTGTGGCGGCGTACGACGCCCGCCACGCCTGGCAGGCGTGCCCTGGTGGTCCTGGCGACCGCGGTGCTCGTCTCCCTCGCGGTGCTCGTGCTCGCGACGGTGCTGGCCGCGCCCGCGGCCGGCGCGCCGCTGGGTCCCGACGGCCCCGTCGGACCGGGTGGCCCCGAGGGAGGGGCCTCGGTCACCGTCGACCTCGATGGTCTCACCGGCGAACCCGGCACCCCGGTCATCGCGATCATCGGGCTCACGCTGCTCTCCCTGCTGCCGGCGATCCTGCTGACCTGCACGAGCTTCACCAAGATCCTCGTGGTGCTCGGCCTGACGCGCAACGCACTAGGGCTGCAGCAGACCCCGCCCAACCAGGTCCTGGCCGGGTTGGCGTTGTTCTTGAGCCTGTTCATCATGGCGCCGGTGCTGACGGCCATCAACGACGCGGGGTTGCAGCCCTACCTCGCCGGCGACCTGACGGCCAGCCAGGCGTTCGACGTCGGCATCGAACCGCTGCGCGACTTCATGCTCGACCAGACCGGGGACGACGAGCTCCGGCTGCTGACCAGCGTCGCCGACCGCGAGCTGCCCGCGACCCGCGCCGACGTACCGCTCACGACCCTCATCCCCGCGTTCGTGCTCAGCGAGCTCAAAGCCGCCTTCATCATCGGCTTCGTCATCTTCGTGCCGTTCCTGGTCATCGACATCGTCGTCAGCGGCGCGCTGATGGCACTCGGCATGATGATGATGCCGCCGGTCATGGTGTCGCTGCCCTTCAAGCTCTTGCTCTTCGTCCTCGTGGACGGATGGGCCCTGATCATCAGGGCGCTGGTGTCGAGCTACGGAGGAGGCGGATGACCGACACCCAGGTGATCGAGATGGCGATGCAGACGATGGTCGTCGCCCTCAAGCTGAGCGCGCCGATCCTCGTGACGTCGCTGGTCATCGGATTCACCATCTCGCTGTTCCAGTCGATGACGCAGATCCAGGAGTTCACCCTCGCGTTCGTGCCGAAGCTCCTCGGCGTGGGCATCGCGCTGCTGATCTGCGGCAACTGGATGCTGCACACCATGGTGGGATTCACCCGGGACCTCTTCGAGCGCGTGCCGAGCCTGCTGGGCTGAGCGCGATGACCCTGACCATCGCCGGCGAGCCGTTGATCGCCTACCTCCTCGCCTCCGTGCGGATCGCTGCCTGGATGCTCCTGGTGCCACCGTTCTCCTCGCGCGCGGTGCCGACGGCGGCGAAGGCCGTGCTGTCCTTGGGCCTGGCTCTGGCGACGGTGCCCCTGGCCGTGGGCACCACGGTCCCCCAGCAGACGGCACCGCTGATCCTCGCCGTCGTCACCCAGGTGCTGGTGGGCGCGGCGATGGGGTTCGTGACCTATCTGATCTTCGCCGCGGTCTCCGCCGCCGGCGCGATGATCGACGTGTTCGGCGGCTTCGCCCTCGCCCAGGGCTTCGACCCGCTGTCGATGAACCCCAACACCGTGTTCGGCAAGTTCCAGCAGCTGCTCGCCACCACCCTGCTCTTCGCCACCGGCGCCCACCTGTTGGTGATCGGCGGCCTGCTGAGCACCTTCGACCTGATGCCCGTCGGTGCGTCGGCGGACCTGAGCGGCCTTCCCGAGATCCTGGTGCGCGCCTTCGGCGTGTTCTTCACGACCGCGGTGCAGATCGCGCTGCCGCTGATCGCCGTGCTCTTCGTGGCCGACCTCGCCCTCGCGCTCCTGACGAAGGTCGCGCCGCAGCTCAACGCGCTCAACGTCATGTTCCCCGCCAAGATCGGGCTCACCCTGCTCATCATCGGCCTGGCGTTCCCCGCCCTGCCCGGCATCGTCGAGCGGCTGGCAGGGCTGGTCAACGAGGCCGTCGCCACCCTGGCCGGGGGCGGGTGAGCCATGGCGGCGAGCGAGGAGAAGACCGAGAAGCCCACCACCAAGAAGAAGAAGGAGTCCAAGAAGGAGGGGCAGGTCGCCCGCACGCCCGACCTGGGCGGCTGGTCGGCCCTGCTGCTCGCGGCGATCTTCCTGCCCTCGCTGGTGGGCCGTGAGATCGACGCGTTGCGCGGGCTCATGGCCCGCGCGCTGCTGCTCGTCGAGGAGCCCGACGTGGCCGAGGCGCTGCAGCTGCTCGACGACGGGCTGCTCCACACCCTCTTCGCGCTGGTCCTGCTGGGCTCCGGCGTCCTGGTCATCGGGGTCGCCGGCGCGTTGGCGCAGGGCGGTTTCTATCTCGCGACGAAGTCGATGAAGCCCAAGCTCTCCAAGCTCGACCCGATCAAGGGTGCCAAGCGGATCTTCGGCCTGCAGGCCCTGTGGGAGGGCGTGAAGGTGCTCATCCGCAGCGTCGTCGTGGCGGTCCTGGGATATGCGGCGGTGAGATCGATGCTCCCGCTCGTCGGCGGGTTCGTGCCGGTCCACTCCGTGCTCGACGCGATCGCTGCGGAGGCGACCCAGATGGTGCGCGTCGTCGCGGTCGCCGGCGTGGTGATGGCCGCGGCCGACTATGCGTTCAAGCGCCGACAGATCGGCAAGCAGACCCGGATGAGCAAGCACGAGGTCAAGCAGGAGCACAAGCAGACCGAGGGCGACCCACTGGTCAAGTCCGCCATCCGTGCCCGGCAGATGTCCACGGCCCGCCAGCGGATGATCGCCGACGTCCCCACCGCGGACGTCCTGCTCGTCAACCCCACCCACGTCGCGGTGGCGCTGCGCTACGACCCCGAGCACGGTGCGCCGCGGGTCGTCGCGAAGGGTGCCGGCGTCATCGCCGCGCGGATCCGCGAGATCGCGCAGGAGTCACGGGTCCCGCTGGTCGAGGACGTGCCGCTCACCCGCGCTCTGCACCGCTCGTGCGAGGTCGGCCAGGAGATCCCGGCGGAGCTCTTCGCCGCGGTCGCCCAGATCCTCGCCTTCGTCATCTCCCGCAAGACCCAGGGCCACGGGGGCGGGCGCCATCGCAGCCCCCGTGCCGAGACCGTGCTGCCGACCGTCCCCCCGGCCGGGCGCCGCCGGCGGCGTACCCCCACCCCCACCTGACGTCATACGCCTGTGCACCTATAGGACCTATCGCCACGCGGGCGCATGACGTCCCGGGAGGTGTCAGGCGGGCAGTGCGGCGACCAGCTCGCGTACGGCGCGGGCGTACCCCGCCACCCCTTCACCCACGACCACGACGGTCGCGAGGTCGCTGAGGTAGGAGAAGTGCCGGAACTCCTCACGCGCGTGCACGTCGGACACGTGGACCTCGGCGAACGGCAGTGCCACCCCCGCCAGGGCATCGCGCAGCACCACCGACGTGTGGGTCAGCCCCCCGGGGTTGATCACGATCGCGGCGCAGTCGTGGCGCGCGTCGTGGATCGCGTCGATCAGGACGCCTTCGTGGTTGCTCTGCACCGCACGCACCTCGTGACCGGACTCGGCCGCGGTCGCGCTCACCAGCGCGACGACGTCATCGAGGGTCTGGTGCCCGTAGACGTCGGGCTCCCGCGTGCCCAGGAGGTTCAGGTTCGGGCCGTTGACCAGCAGCAGACGTCGCGCGCTCACCCCCGCACCGTACGGCGCGTGCCCCGTCGGTGCACGCGATCCCCCGACCCGTCCCGGACCCGCAGCGCCCACCGACCGGTCAGCGTCCACGGGACCAAGGTCCCGAGCGGGGCGCGAGGGCTCAGGGGTGCGGGCCGCGCGCCGATCAAGCCGGCGTCGCCAGGACGGCGCTGACGCTCCACCACGGACGGTGCGAGGGAAGGGCTCGACCCCAAAATGCCGTGGAAGCGACTCAGTCAGCTGGCCATCCCGGTGGGCATCGTCGGCGTCGTCGTCATGCTCGTCGTGCCGATGCCGGCCGCGATGCTCGACGTCCTGCTCGCGCTCAACATCACCGTCTCGTTGTTGATCCTGATGGCGGCGATGTTCGTGCACCGACCGCTCGACTTCGCCGCCTTCCCCGCGATCATCTTGGTGATGACGTTGTTCCGCCTCGCGCTCAACGTCAGCACCACCCGCCTCGTGCTCACCGACGCCTACGCCGGCAAGGTCGTGGAGACCTTCGGCAACTTCGTGATCGGCGGGTCGCTGATCGTCGGTCTCATCGTCTTCGCGATCTTGCTCGTCATCCAGTTCGTCGTCATCACCAACGGCGCCGGACGTGTCGCGGAGGTCGGTGCGCGGTTCACCCTCGACGCGATGCCTGGCAAGCAGATGGCGATCGACGCGGACCTCAACTCCGGACTGATCGACGAGGAGGAGGCGCGGCGGCGGCGCGGCGAGGTGCACGCCGAGGCCGACTTCTACGGTGCGATGGACGGCGCCTCGAAATTCGTGAAGGGCGACGCCATCGCCGCGGTCGTGATCACGCTGGTCAACCTGCTGGGTGGATTCGCCGTCGGCGTCGCCCAGATGGGCATGCCGATGGGTGAAGCCGTGCAGACCTACAGCCTGCTGTCGGTCGGCGACGGGCTGGTGTCCCAGATCCCGGCGCTGCTGCTGTCGGTCGCGACCGGTCTGGTGGTCACGCGCAACACGTCCGACCACGACATGGGCTCCGACATCATCGCCCAGATCACGCGCACCCGGACCCCGGTGCGGATCGCCGGGTTCGCCTCGCTCGCGCTCTGCCTCATCCCTGGCCTGCCCAAGCTGCCCTTCCTGCTCGCCGGCGGTTCGATGCTGCTGCTCTCGGCCCGGCTGGAGGACCCGACCGAGGCCGACGCCGGCGCCGAGGGCTCGGCGCCGACCGAGGTCGGACCCTCCCCTGACTCACCCGAGGTCATCGCCGCCGAGATCCAGGTCGACCCGCTCGGTCTGGAGCTCTCCGCGGATCTCATCGATCTCGTCGACCCCAGCACCGGTGGTGACCTGCTCGACCGGGTGAAGGCCCTGCGTCGCAAGGTCGCCGGCGACATCGGGATCGTCGTCCCGCCCGTGCGCACGCGCGACAACCTCGAGCTGCCGCTGCGCACCTATGCGATCAAGCTGTTCGGCATCGAGGTCGCGCGCGGCGAGGCCCCGCCCGGCACGGTCCTGGCGATCGGCGAGTTCCTCGGGTCGCTACCCGGCGAGCCGACCACCGAGCCGGTCTTCGGGCTCGAGGCGAAGTGGATCCCGGCCGAGCTGCGCAGCCAGGCCGAGCTCAGCGGCGCCACGGTCGTGGACCGCGCGTCGGTCGTGACCACCCACCTGGCCGAGGTCGTCCGGACCCACGCCGCGCGACTCCTGGGCCGCGAGGACGTGCGCCTGCTGACCGACGTCGTCAAGCGCACCCACCCCGCCGTCGTCGACGAGCTCACGCCGGCCCAGCTGAGTCTCGGCGAGGTCCAGCAGGTGCTGCAGTGCCTCCTCGACGAGGCGGTCTCGGTCCGCGACCTCGTGCGCATCTTCGAGGCCCTGTCGCTCAAGGCGCGCGAGACCAAGGACCTCGACGCCCTGGTCGCCCACGCCCGGATCGCTCTGGGGCCGGCGATCGTCGCGCCGTACGTCACTGACGGTGCGGTCACCGTGATCAGCTTCGACCCGCGCCTGGAGCAGCGCATGCTCGAGGCTATGCGACCCAGCGACGACGGCGCGGTGATCGCGCTGGACATCGAGACCGGGCAGGCGGTGCTGACCCAGCTCGCCCAGCTGCTGCACGAGTGCGAGAACCGCAACGTCAGTCCGGTGCTGGTCTGCGCGCCGCAGGTGCGTGCCGGCGTACGCCGGATGGTCCAGCCGGCCCTCGGCCGACTCCCGGTGCTGGCCTACAACGAGCTCACGGGCACGGCACAGGTGCGCTCCGCCGGTGTCGTCACCGGCCAGCCGACCGTCGTCGGCAGCGCGGCGGTAGGCGCATGAGGTCGCCAGGCCCCGGTGCCGTCCTGGCCGCCGGGACCGTGGTCTCCTCCCCGGCCCTGTGGCGGGCGTTCGACGGCGCCCTACCCGTCGATGTCGCACTGACCCGCTACCTGCTGGCGATGGCCGTCTGCTGGGGCGCGCTGGCCCTGGTCCGCACGTTCGCGTGGCCCGATGTGCGCGGCGAGCGGACGCCCGGCCGGGCAAACAGCGCAGAGAACCCCGCTGATCGGCCCGATCCGGGGGCGTTCGCCCGGCCGAGCGGCCGGACCCGCTAGGCCGGCGCCATGCCGGCGCGCCACCACGTCGGTAGGCCGGACCGTACGGTGGACCGGTGCCCGCGCGATCGCTTCCCCGCCCCGTCGCCGTCGGACTCGTCTTCGGCTGCTCCGCCGCCGTCCTGGTCGTCGAGCTGGTCGCGCTGCGACTGGTCGCGCCGTACTGGGGTCTGACCCTCGAGACCAACACCATCGTCATCGGCCTGGCCCTGCTGGCGATCGCCGCCGGCTCCTGGGGCGGTGGCCGGCTCGCCGACCTGCGCCCTCCCGCCGGGCTCCTCGCTCCGGCGATCGGGGTCTCCGGCGTGGTCGTTGCAGCCACGCCGTTCCTGATCCGTGGCGCCGGCGCCACGGGCGACGCCGCGCTCTTCGCCCTCGCCGTGGGCGTCACGCTCGTCGTCCCCGGCGCTCTGCTCTCGGCCGTCACCCCTGTCGTCACCAAGCTGCACCTGGGTGACCTCGACGAGGCCGGGAGCGTGGTGGGCAGGCTCTCCGGGGTCAGCACCCTGGGCGGCATCACCGGCACGGTGCTGACCGGGTTCGTGCTCGTCACCGCCCTGCCCGTCACCGCGATCCTGGTCGGGCTCGGGCTGGCTCTGGTGTCCACCGCCCTGACCCTCGCCGTACGCCGCACCGGCGGCACGGCCACCGCCCCCGCGGTCGTCGCCGGAGTCGCCACCGCAGCGCTGCTGGCCTCCGGTCTCAGCGTCCTCGGGCCGGGCGACTGCGATCTGGAGACCCGCTACCACTGCGTCGAGCTGCGGGCCGAGACCCCGCGCGACGGAACGGACCGACCGGCTGCGCGGACGCTGGTGATGGACGGCCTGCGGCACTCCTACGTGGACCCCGACGACCCGGCCTACCTCGACTTCGCCTACGTGCGTGCCCTCGCCGCCGTCGTCGACGCCGCGCACCCGGGGACAGGCCCCTTGCGCGCCCACCACCTCGGTGGCGCCGGCCTGACCTACCCGCGGCTGCTCGCCCGCACCCGGCCCGGCACCACCGGCACCGCCTCGGAGATCGACGCCGGCCTCGTCCGCGCCGACGGCGGGATCCTCGACGCCTCGGACATCCCCGGCCTCACCGTCCGCGTCGAGGACGGCCGGCGTGGACTGACTCGACTCCCCGACGACGGCCTCGACCTCGTCGTCGGCGACGCGTTCGGCGGCGTCAGCGTGCCGTGGCACCTGACCACCCGCGAGGCCCTGAGCGACGTACGCCGTGTGCTGCATGCCGAGGGCAGCTACGTCGCCAACCTCATCGACCACGGACCGCTCGACCTCGCCCGCGCCCAGGCCGCGACGATGGCCGAGGTCTTCGACCACGTGCTGGTGCTGCTCGTCGACGCCTCCTCGACCGAGGAGTTCACCGGCGGCAACGTCATCCTCGCCGGCACGCGTAGGCCGGTCCCGGCCGGAGCCCTGGAAGCGGCGCTGGACACCAGGGACGTCGAGGTGACCACCCTGCGCGGAGCCGACCTCGCGGCCTGGGTCGGGGACGCCCTGGTGCTGCGCGACGACCACGCGCCGGTCGACCAGCTGCTCACGCCGTACCCGGTGTCCTAGCGGATGGCTATGAGCACCTCGAGGGCGTAGGAGTGCTGGCTGGCGTCGCCGAAGAAGTAGTTGATGCCGACGAAGTTGAACCACAGCGTCACGAGCCCGACCAGGCACAGGATCGCGGCGTGCCGGCCCTTCCAGCCGCGGGTGGCGCGGGCGTGGAGGTAGGCGGCGAAGACGACCCACGTGATGAAGGACCAGACCTCCTTGGGGTCCCAGCCCCAGTAGCGACCCCAGGCGTTCTCCGCCCAGATCGGTCCGGCGATCAGGACGCCGAAGGTCCAGACCGGGAACGCGAACGCGGTGACGCGGTAGGCCACGCGGTCGAGCGCCGGAAGTGACGGGATCCGGTCGAGGTAGCCACGGGGACGGACCTTGCCCTTGCGGGCGCGGCTCTCCTTGATCAGGTAGATGATCGAGGCCATGCCGGCGACGGTGAACGCGCCCGTGGCGAGGATCGCGGCGAAGACGTGGATGATCAGCCACGGTGACTGCAGCGACGGCATCAGCGGTGCGACCGGCACGTAGAGGATGCGCACCGCGGCCAGCAGCACGACCCAGGTGAAGCCGACCATGACCGGGCCGAGCCAGGCAAGCTGGAACCTCTTGTGCAGCGCGAGGTAGATGACGACCGCGACGAGCGTGGCGGTGATCGTGAACTCATACATGTTGCCCCAGGGCACGCGCACCGGGTCGGCACCGAGCCCGCGGGTGACCACGCCGACGAGGTGGACGACGGCGGCGAACACCGTGAGCACGACCCCGAGGCGCGCCCAGAACGCGACCTTGGCCTCGCTGTCGGCCGGGTCCGCGGGCTCGTCCGCCCCGGGCCCACCTGTGCGCACGAGCACGTCGCCCTCGGCGGCTCCCGTCGTACCCCCGGTTGCAGCGCCGACCGGCGCCTCGGCCGGGACGACCGCGCGCAACCGCGACCACTCGACCAGGTGCGCCAGCAGCGCGATGAAGTAGATGATCCCGGCGACCGTGATCGCCTGGTTGCTCAACGACGCGAAGTCGGTGCTGCTCACTGCTTCTCCTCGGTGGGGGTCCCGGCGAGCTGACGCGCCAGGTCGTCGACGGTGTCGGCGAGCTGCCCAGGATCGTCACTGCTCCCGGAGCGGTCCAGGCCGGCCACCTCGACCAGGGTACGGCGGCCCTGCTCGCCGTCGGTCCCGTGGCCACCCGTGGCCTGCCCGTCCGCGTCGTCGCCGGTGACCTGGCGCACGCGCACCCACACGCGGCGCGGCCGGATGAACAGCGACAGCATGAGGCCGAGCAGCGCCAGGACGACGCCCGCGAGTGCGACGAACGTGCCGGGGGTGTGCGCGGTCTGGACCTTGATCCAGCGGCTCAGCCCGGTGAACTCCACCGTGCCCAGGCCGTCGGGCAGGTCGGCGACCTGGCCGGGTGAGAGGTCGAGCCGGGTGGGCTTGCCGTCGTCACCGGTGACCTGCTCGAGGTCGTCCTTGCGCAGCGTGTAGACCGACTGCGAGCCCTCCGCCAGCCCGAGGTCGCCAGTGTAGACGAGCATCGAGATCAGCGGGTTCGCCGCGTCCGGGTAGACCGTCATCGGGTCGCCGTCGACCATCGCGAACGTCGGGTAGAAGAAGCCCTCCAGACCGATCTGCTCCGGCTCGGCGAAGGGCACCTTGACGACGCCGAAGGAGCGGAAGCTGGCGTCCTCGGGCAAGAACACCGTCGGTCCGGAGTAGGCGATCTCGCCCTCGCCGTCACGCACCGTGATGTGGGGCGCGTAGCCGTGCCCGACGAGGTAGACGTCGCCGCCGTCGAGGCGCAGCGGGTGGTTGACCTCCAGGTCGTAGTCGGTCGGCTCGTCGCCGGGTTCGTTGCGGTAGGTCACGTGGGCGGTGAAGTCGCGCGGCAGGCCGCGCTGCTCGCCCTCGAGGATGAAGTCGACGTCGAAGTCGTTGACGGTGAAGGAGTACGGCGCGAGCTCCTCGGGGTCGAAGAAGGCGCCGGGCACGAAGTCGTCGTACTGCGTCAGCACGTTGGAGAACCCGTTGCCGGTCACGATGATCGCGCCGCCCTTGTAGCCGAACAGCGAGCCGGCCGCGACCCCGACCAGCACGACCAGCACCGCCAGGTGGAAGACCAGGTTGCCGGCCTCGCGCAGGTAGCCGCGCTCGGCCGCGACGTAGTCGCCCGCGACGTGCTCGACCCGGTAGCCCTGGTCCTTCAGCGCCGCGGCGGCACGGTCGAGGACGTCGTCGGGAGACGCTCCGGTGACGGGGTACGACGCCGACACCGGCATCCGCGACAGGTTGCGCGGCGCCCGCGGCGGCCGGGCCCGCAGCGCCCGCCAGTAGACCTTCGTGCGCGGCAGGATGCAGCCGACGAGCGAGATCATCAGCAGCAGGTAGATCGCGCTGAACCACGGTGAGCTGTAGACGTTGAAGAGCCCGAGCGCGTCGAAGATCGGGGCGAGTTGCGGGTGATCGTCGCGGTACTGCAGCGCCTTGAACGAGTCGACGTCGTCTTGTGGGATCAGGCTGCCCGGGACCGCGGCGACTGCGAGCAGCAGGAGCAGCAGCAGCGCGGTGCGCATCGAGGTGAGCTGACGCCACGCCCAGCGCCCGAGCTCGCGCGGCCCCAGCCCGGGCGGTGGGGTCGCCGGGGCGTCCGGGTCGTAGGCGCGCGCCGGCGCTTCGCTGCTCATGTGTCGCGCTGCTCCTTAGATGACGACCGAGAACCCGGAGTACCAGGTCTGCAACTCATAGACCCACCGGTCCCACAGACCGCTGACCAGCAGCAGTCCGACGACCACCAACATCGCACCTCCGGCGCGCGTGACCCACACCTGGTGGCGCCGCACCCACCGCACCGCACCCAGCATCCGCCGGAACGCGAGTGCGGCGACGATGAACGGCAGGCCCAGCCCCACGGCGTACACCAGGCTCAGGATGGCGCCGCGCATCGCGCTGGCCTCGCTCATCGCCAGGGCGTTGACGGCCGCGAGCGTCGGGCCGATGCAGGGGGTCCAGCCGAGGCCGAACAGCACGCCGAGCATGGGCGCGGCTGCCACCCCGACGGCGGGCACGCGGTGGATGCGGACGTCGCGCTGGAGGAAGGGCACGAGACCGGCGAAGGCCAGCCCGACCAGGATCGTGATGCCGCCGAGGACGATAGAGATCTGGCGGCGGTACTCGAACAGCCACGCCCCGAACGCGCCCGAGATCGCGCCGAAGGCGACGAAGACCGACGCGAACCCGAGGACGAACAGCACGCTGCCGGCGAGCATCCGTCGGCGCCGTTGACCGTCGTACGCCGCCTCGAGGTCGGCGCCACTGAGGCCGGTCGTGTAGGAGAGGTAGCCCGGCAGCAGGGGTACGACGCACGGGCTGAAGAAGGAGACCAGACCGGCGAGCAGGGCCACGGGCAGGGCCAGCAGCAGCGAGCCGGAGAAGACGGTCTCGGAGAACGCCTCACCCATCGCTCAGGACGTCCTCCACGAGACCGACCAGGGTCGAGGCGGTCACCTCGCCGAGCACCCGGGCGGCGATGCGCCCCTCGCGGTCGACGATCAGGGTACTGGGGATCGAGCTCGGCGGGATGGTGCTGCGGAAGGCGAGGAGGACCTCGCCGGCGGGGTCGTAGAGGGAGGGGTACGGGATGTCGTGCTTGCGCTCGAAGGCCAGCGCCGGGTCGCGGGACAGGTCGCGGGTGTTGATGCCGAGGAACGCGACGTCGGGGCCCTGCAGCTCCTCGGCGGCCTCGACGAGGTGGGGGGCCTCGCGGATGCACGGTCCGCACCACGAGCCCCAGATGTTGAGCACGACGACCTGTCCGGCGTAGTCCTCCAGCGACACCGCCTCGCCCTCGAGGGTCTCGCCCTCCACGACGCGACCCGGCTTCTCGCGCTCGTCGACCGCTGCCCGGCTCACAGCGCCGTTGGCCGAGACAAATCCTTGCTCGCCGCCGGACTGCAGCTCGGCGTCACCGGTGCAGCCGGCGAGGAGCAGAGCCGCGAGCAGCGCGCCGGCCCACGTGCCGGTCGAGCGCCCCCGGTTGTTGGTCGAGCGGAGTCGAGACCTCATGGTCGCGAGCTGTCGTCCGGCGGGGTGTCGGTGGGGACGTCGTCGGGGGCGTTCGCCGCCCGCTCGGCCTCCTCGACCGCCTTCTCGACCTCGGCGGGGTCGTCGGCACCGGCGGAGAACGCAGCGCCGCGGGCGGCAGCCGGGATCAGGTCGCCGGCGGGCTCGGAGTAGGTGACCCGCACGACCCGGTCGTCCTCGAAGTGCAGCGACGTGAGGCTGCACAGGGTGCACTGGCGCTTGCGCGGGTCGTGGAAGAACGGACGCTCCTCGACGTGCAGCCGGGTGGTCCAGATCGGCAGCTGGTGGGAGACCAGCACGGCCTCGTGCCCCTCGGCGACGGCGCGGGCGTCGTGGACGGCCGCCATCATCCGCGCGGCGATCTCCTTGTAGGGCTCGCCCCACGACGGCCGGAACGGGTTCCACATGTGTCGCCACACCGAGGGCCGCAGCAGCAGGCCCGCGCTGACGGAGAACGGCCGGCCGGCGAAGACGTTCTCGGACTCGATGATCCGCTCGTCGATGCTCACCTCGAGGTTGCGGGCAGCCGCGAGCGGCGCCGCGGTCTGCTGGGCGCGCTCGAGCGGGGACGACACCAGGTGGGTGATGTCGCGCTCGCCGATGACGTCGGCGACCCGCTGGGCCATCGTGTTGCCGAGCGTGGAGAGCCGGTACCCCGACGCGCGGCCATAGAGGATGCCCTCGGGGTTGTGGACCTCGCCGTGGCGCAGCAGGTGGACGATCGTCTGACTCATGCGGACTCCCCGGCGGAGGTGGGCGTGGTGGCTGCCGCCGCGGCGCGGGCCGCGGCGGGGAGGGCGGCCAGGACATGCTCGACGGCCCGCTCGTCGTGGGCGGCCGAGACGAACCACGCCTCGAAGGCGCTCGGCGGGAGGTAGACCCCCTGGTCGAGCATGGCGTGGAAGAACGCGCGGAAGCGGTGCTGGGCTTGCGCCTGCGCCCCGGCGAAGTCGACGACCTCGGTGACGCCCTCGTCGGTGAAGAACAGGCTGAACATCGTGCCGTTGCGCTGCACGAGGTGGGGTACGCCGGCGGCCGCGAGCGCCTCGGACGCGGCGTCCGCGAGCGTCGTCGCCGTACGGTCGAGGTGGCTGTAGACGTCGTCGGTCGCGAGCCGCAGGGTGGTGAGCCCGGCGGCGCAGGCGACGGGGTTCCCCGACAGCGTGCCGGCCTGATAGACGGGCCCGTCGGGCGAGAGCAGCGCCATCACATCGGCGCGCCCGCCGAACGCCGCGGCGGGGAAGCCGCCGCCCATCACCTTGCCGAAGGTCATCAGGTCGGGCACCCAGCCCTCCTGCGCCCCGTCGAGACCCCACTGGCCCTGGCGCGAGGCCCGGAAGCCGGTCATGACCTCGTCGCTGACGAACAGCGCGCCGTGGGCCCGCGCGGTGGCGGAGAGGAAGGCGTTGAAGCCCTGCCCGTCGACGTACGCCGGCGGCACGACGCCCATGTTGCCGGGGGCGGCCTCGGTGATCACGCACGCGATGCGGTCGCCGTGCTCGGCGAACGCGGCCTCGACGGCGGCGCGGTCGTTGTAGGGCAGGACGAGGGTGGCGGCGGCGACGGCCTCGGGCACGCCCGGACTGCCGGGGACGGCGTGGGTGGCGACGCCGGAGCCGGCCGCGGCCAGCAGCGCATCGACGTGACCGTGATAGCAGCCGGCGAACTTCACCACCAGGTCCCGCCCGGTGAACCCGCGCGCGAGCCGGATCGCCGACATCGTGGCCTCGGTGCCCGAGGAGACCAGCCGCACGCGCTCGGCCGGCGTACGCCCCACGATCTCCTCGACCAGCTCGACCTCCGCGCGCGTGGGGGTGCCGTACGACGTCCCCCGGCTCACGGCGGCTTGGACGGCGGCGGTGACCTCCGGGTGGGAGTGGCCCAGGAGCATGGGTCCCCACGAGCAGACGAGGTCGACGTAGGCGTTGCCGTCGGCGTCGTGCAGCCACGCGCCCTCGGCACGCTCGATGAACCGCGGCGTGCCGCCGACCGCCGAGAACGCCCGCACCGGCGAGTTGACGCCGCCGGGCGTGACCGCGCGGGCGCGCTCGAACAACGCGGCGGAGGCCTCGACGCGGGAGCCGGAGTCCGGGGCGGTGGGGTCAGCTGGAGTAGGGCACATCGCGATCCATCATCCCTGACGGGCCCAGCCCGGCCACTGCGGCCCGGCACCGCGCACCATGTGCGGTGTCCCTGGTCACAGGGGGCGCGCTGCCCTACGCTGGCACTCGGCGAACACCGGTGCACTGACGTGTGCTGCCGACTCGGGCGCTCGGCGCTTCTGCGCAGGTTTGCGCAGACGTAACCGATGAGCAAGGTGTTCGTTGTCTCAGTTGTCCGTCCAGGCACCCGCCGGAGGGTGGACGGACAAACCACACGGGAGAAGACGAAGAGACTATGGCGCACAAGCGGATGAAGCCCTGGCAGAAGGCGACGGCACTCGTGCCGCTGGCGCTGCTCTCAGGTGCATGGACCACCAGCATCGCAGCCACCAGCGCCGCGACCGCCGACGAGCAGGGCGACCAGCCCACCGCCAGCTCGCTGCCGGACGGTTCGCTGCTCCCCGCCGAGGTGGTCGAGGACCCCGCGTCGGTGTCGCTGCCGGCCGCGGTCACCGCCGACATCCCCTCCACCGTCGCCTCGCAGGCGATGGTGCGCGACGCGTCCCCCAACGGCATCCCATCGGCCGCGCTCGCCGCCTACCAGCGCGCCGCGCAGGTCATCAACTCCGCCGACACCGCCTGCAACCTCTCCTGGGAGCTGCTGGCCGCGATCGGCCGCGTCGAGTCCGACCACGGTCGCTACGGCGGCAACATCCTCGACGACGACGGCAACAGCCGCCCCGGCATCTACGGCATCCCGCTCGACGGCACCAACAACACCGCCAAGATCCCGGACACCGACGCCGGTCAGTACGACAACGACCCGGTCTGGGACCGCGCGGTCGGTCCGATGCAGTTCATCCCCTCCACCTGGGCGATCGTCGGTGTCGACGCCAACGGCGACGGCAAGCGCGACCCGCAGAACATCCACGACGCGGCCCTCGCCAGCGCCGTCTACCTGTGCTCCGGCGCCGAGGACCTCGCCACGACCGCGGGTCAGCGCACGGCGGTCTTCCGCTACAACCACTCCAACGCGTACGTCGACCTGGTGCTCTCGCTCATGCGGGCCTACCAGAGCGGCGACTACTCCGCGGTGCCCAACGGCACGGTCAGTGCGCGGATGCTGACGCCCAACACCGGCGACGCGGTCGTCTCCGACGGCACCAAGGGCCGCAAGACGACCCGCAAGCAGACCGGCACCGGCTCCGGCCCGGGCGCCCCCGGCCGCGACACCGGCACCACCCCCGGCGGACCGGGCAACAACCCCGGCGCCCCCGACGCCGACAACGGCGGCGACGACGCGGGCGAGACCCCCGGCAGCCCGACCAAGCCCGGCATGCCGAAGGCACCGGACCCGGTCAAGGTCATCGAGGACACCGTCGACAACGTCACCGAGACGGTCGAGGAGACCCTGAGCCCGCTGGAGCAGGCGATCGCGACCTGCCAGGCGACCTTCACCTCCCAGGAGCTGCAGCTGCTCGGCGGCCTCACCTCCTGTGCCCAGCAGGTCCTCGACGGTGGCCTCGGCGCCGTGCAGAACCTCGTCAACGGCCTCCTCGGCACCGTCGGCGACCTCGTCGGTGGCCTGCTCGGCGGCAAGAAGGGCTGAGCCCCCGCACCTCCCGCACAGAGGGCCCGGCACCGCACTCGCGGTGCCGGGCCCTTCGTCGTACTCCCCAGGGAGGCAGTTTCACCGCCCGAGCCACGACACGCCCGCTCGTCGAACAAAACTACCGCCCCGGACGGCTCTCCTGCTGGATGTGTGGGTGCTCAGCGGCCGGGTAGGGCTGGTCGGTGTCCGCCGAGGCTGAGCATGGCGATCGCGATGAGTGCTTGAGGGGATTTGAATCCGAACGCGATGCGGGTCAGGAGTCGGATCTTGGTGTTGACCGACTCGGTGCGGCCGTTGGACAGGCCGTTGGCGATCGAGGCCAGGATCTGGGCGCGGCGAGCGGCGATGGAGCGTGAGAGCTTCACGAACTGTGGGATCCGGCATCTGCGTGCCCAGCTGACCCAACGGTCGATGGCTTCGGCGGCTTGGTCGTGGGGCATCTTGAAGATCACCCGGAGTGCTTCTTTGAGCCGGTAGGCCCGGTGCAGCTTGGGGTCGGTGATCGCGACCCATTCCAGCTTCGCGCGCTGCTTGTCGTTGAGGTTCTCGGGGTTCTTCCACAACGCCACCCGGACGCCCTGCAGTGCCTTGGCGCGCTCGCTGGCCGGTCGCGGGGGCGCGTCCTTGCGAGGCCGTCCCGGGCCGCGGCGCACCTCGGTGGACCGTGCGATCCGGCGCGCCTCACGCCATGCCTGGGCACGGACATCGCTCAACGCGTCGTTAGCCCACATCACCACGTGGAAGGGGTCGATGCCCTGGATCGCGTCGGGACAGTTCTTGGTGACCGCTTTCGCGATCCAAGCAGCTGCATCGGCTGAGACGTGAGTGATCTGGGCGCAACGCTCGGGGCCGAGCTGATCGAAGAATCGCTGCAGGGTCGCTGTGTTCTGACCGGCCGCAGCCCACACCAATCGACCGGAGTCGTGGTCGATGACCACCGTCAAATACAGCTGTCCGCGCTTGTAGGAAATCTCATCGATGCCGATGCGGCGCAAACCGTCGAAGGGGTCGAAGGTTGCTTCGACCTCTGTCCAGACCCGGGCGATGATCGCGCCCACGGTGCGCCACGCGATCCGCATCAGCTGTGTTACCGCGCTCTTGGAGCTTTGCGTGGCCAACCACGCGACCTGTTGATCGAAGGCGTGAGTGTGTCCAGCGCCGTGCCGCGCCCAGGGCACGTGCGCGACCACGACGCCGTGCTCGCGGCATCGCACCCGCGGTGCTTCGGCCTCGATGAACGCGATCACCGTGCCGAGATCCAGTGGGGGGTGTCAGATGGTCTGTGTAAGCGGTCGGTCCTGAGAAAGGGACGAAGATGACCGCTGTGACCACTGAGAGCGACGAGGCAGCCGTGAACAAGACCGCCAGCGAGCAGCCCAGCCGGACAGCTGCTCGGCGTGCTACACGAGCCGAGATGCCAGGCTCCAAGGCGGCCGCTGAACTGGCCGCTTCGGGTGCGCTGGATCCGCTGTTCGCCCAGATCGACGCCGGCGAGATCGAGCTGACCGGCGACGGTGGATTCATCCCCGCGCTGATCAAGACGGCCCTCGAGCGCGGGCTGGCCACCGAGCTGAGCGATCACCTGGGATACGACAAAGGCGCGGCGGACGCGGCGGCCTTCCCGAACTCCCGCAACGGCACCACGCCGAAGACGGTCGCCACCCAGGTCGGCGACGTCGATCTCGCGGTCCCGCGCGACCGTGCCGGGTCGTTCACCCCGCGGCTGGTGCCCAAGGGCAGCCGCCGCCTCGGTGGGCTGGACGAGATGATCATCAGCCTCTACGCCGGCGGAATGACGGTGCGCGACATCGCCCATCACCTCGAGTCCACGCTGGGCACCGAGCTGTCGCACGAGACGATCTCCAACATCACCGACGAGGTCGCCGACGCCGTCATGGAGTGGCAGGCCCGGCCGCTGGATGCGCTCTATCCGGTGATCTACCTCGACGCGATCGTCGTGAAGGTCCGCGACGGCGCGCACGTGGTCAACAAGGCCGCCCACATCGCCGTCGGTGTCGACTTCGACGGCGTCAAGCACGTCCTGGGCATCTGGCTCCAGCAGACGGAGGGCGCGAAGTTCTGGGCCGGGGTCTGCGCCGATCTCGCCAACCGCGGCATCCGCGACGTGCTCATCGTCTGCTGCGACGGCCTCACCGGCCTGCCGGAGGCGATCGAGGCGACCTGGACGCAGGCGACGGTCCAGACGTGCGTGGTGCACCTGATCCGAGCCGCGATGCGGTTCGTCGGCTACGGCGACCGCAAGTCGGTCGCGAAGGCACTCAAGCCGATCTACACCGCGGCGAACGCCGAGGCCGCTCGGATCGAGCTGGACGCGTTCGCGGACTCGAACTGGGGCAAGAAGTATCCCCACGCGGTCGCGACCTGGGAGGCCGCCTGGGAGCGGTTCACGCCGTTCCTCGCCTTCCCGCCCGAGCTGCGCCGCGTCATCTACACCACCAACAGCATCGAGAGTCTGAACTACCAGCTGCGCAAGGTCACCAAGAACCGCGGGCACTTCCCCAACGACGAGGCGGTCGTGAAGCTGCTCTGGTTGGCGATCTGCAACATCGAGGACAAGAGAGCCCGCCAGCGCGACAAGGACCGGGGCAAGCCCGCCGGCGAGCGCAAGGCCGCTGGTCGCCTCGTCGAGGGCCAGGTCGTCACGAACTGGAAGCAAGCTCTGGCCCAGCTGGCGATCGCCTACCCCGACCGGATCAACCCCTACCTGTGACCATCAATCGAAAGTAAAGAGATCCGGTCGCTTACACAGAAAAGTTGACACGCTCATCCAGTGCGCGCCACCGGCGACGCCCCCGGCCCCTGTCATAGCCCTGGGCAGGGCGTTCGCAGCGCCCGCAACGACCCCTGGCTCGCGCCACCGGACGCACCGTGACCACGATCTCCGCCCGGTCCTGGCCGAACTCGACGTCCTCGATCACCGTGTTCTCGACGCCCAAAACTGCACGCCATAGGCTGTTCGCGCGCACGCCGTTCTCCTCGCCTGGTTCCTGTTCCTTGACAGCTCAGAAACCTAGACAGGGAACGGCGTGCGCTCATTCGGAACCGACCAACCCACCCACACATCGGTCAGGAGAGCCCCCCGGACGCCCAGTTTTGGTCGACGAGCGGTGCGGATGGGGCCGGAGGTACGACGATCCGGGTCACCGCGTGCGACGGGCCCTCCCTCACGCCTCACGCCGTACGCCGCCCCGCACACCTGCGCCGCAGGTTCCGCTGCGCGACTCCGCCGGCGGGTGGGTGCCGGTCGCTGCGGTGTCCCGCCGCCCGCAGTCCAGGCCGCCCGCGGCTCGCGGCCCGCCCCGGGCCGGCCGCCCCGCCGTACGCGCAGATCACCAGCCCAGGCGTCACTCCAGCACCACTCGTCGAACGAAACCGGGCGCCGGACGCGTCAGTTTCGTTCGACCGGCGGGCGTGTCGTTAGTCGGGCGGTGAAACTGACGCGACCTTCGGCATCCCCAGCTCGACGGGGCGCAGGGCGCCGGGGGCGTCGGCGGGGACCATGGGGTGGCGGGGGGCGACGGGCTCGAGGCGGGCGTACGGCGCACCCAGCGGCGGGCGGGGGTCGGCCTCGCCCTTGTTGGGCCACAGCGCGGTGGCGCGCTCGGCTTGGGCGGTGATCGTCAGCGACGGGTTGACGCCGAGGTTGGCCGAGATGGTGGAGCCGTCGGTGATGTGCAGGTTCTCGTAGCCGAACGCACGGTGATACGGATCGACGACGCCGTCCTGCGCGGAGGTGCCGATGACGCACCCGCCGATGAAGTGCGCCGTGAGCGGCATCCCGACCAGCCCGCCGACGGATCCGCCGGCGACCCCACCGAGCCGCTGGGCGAGCTGGCGGGTGAACTGGTGCGCGATCGGCAGCCAGGTCGGGTTGGGCTCCCCCACGCCGGGGCGGCTCGTCATCCGCTTGAAGACGCCCTTGCGGAAGGTCGTCACGGAGTTGTCCAGCGACTGCATGACCAACACGATGATGCTCTGCTCGGCCCAGCGTCGCGGGGTGTGCAGCGCCCACGCGCGGCGCAGCCCCTCGCGCCGATAGGTGCGCAGCACCGAGCGCCACATCGGCACCCCGTCCTCGGGGTCGACCAGCAGTG
Source organism: Nocardioides massiliensis (assembly GCF_030811215.1). Lineage (NCBI taxonomy): Bacteria > Bacillati > Actinomycetota > Actinomycetes > Propionibacteriales > Nocardioidaceae > Nocardioides > Nocardioides massiliensis. Next base: position 1,479,133 of record NZ_JAUSQM010000001.1, on the reverse strand, counting down.
CGTTGAGCAGCGCCAGCGCGCTCGATCCCCGGCCGTAGCGGACCGCCTCGATGTGGGTGTTCTCGTCCGGGTGCACCGACGACGTGATCGCAACGCCGGGCGTCAGGTCGGCGCTGCCCTCCAGCGTCCGCGCGCTCAGCACGGCCTCGGAGTTGGTGCGGCTCAGCTCACCCACACGCGGCGAGAGTCCCGGCAAGGTGGTCGCGCGCAGCTTGTGCAGCAGCTTCTGGGTGTTGAGCGCGTTGCCGGCGAAGACCACGTGCTGAGCGGTGAAGGTACGCCGGCGCACCCGGTTGCCCGTGCGGTGGGTGGCCACGGCGTACCCCGCCCGTCCGCTCCCGTCGCCCAGCGGCGCCACGCTGTCGACCGTCTGCATCGCCAGCACCCGCGCCCCCGCCTGCTCGGCGAGGTGCAGGTAGTTCTTCATCAAGGTGTTCTTGGCGTTGTGGCGGCAGCCGGTCATGCAGGCACCGCAGTCGATGCAGGCGCGGCGCTCCGGACCGACACCGCCGAAGAACGGGTCGGCCACCTCCTCGCCGGGCTGCTCACCGAACAGCACGCCGACATCGGCAGGGTGGGCAGGCTCCTCGATCCCGAGGTCGCGCGCGACCTTCGCGAGCAGGTCGTCGGCCTCGGTGTGCCCGGGGTACGTCGTGACGCCCAGCATCCGCTTGGCCTGGTCGTAGTGCGGCGCGAGCTCCTCGCGCCAGTCGGTGATGTCGGCCCACTGCGGGTCGCGGTAGAAGCCGTCGAGCGGCTCGTAGAGCGTGTTGGCATAGACCAGCGATCCGCCGCCGACACCGGCACCGCTGGCGATCAGCACCTCGCCCAGCGGGGTGATGCGCAAGATGCCGAAGCAGCGCGCCGCGGGCGCCCAGATGTAGCGGCGCAGGCTCCACGAGGTCTTCGGGAAGTCCTCGTCCTCGAACCGCCGACCGGCCTCCACGACCAGCACGCGATAGCCCTTCTCCGCCAGCCGCAGCGCCGTGACGCTGCCGCCGAAGCCGGAGCCGACGACCAGGACGTCGGCGTCGAAGGTCGCGCTCTCGGTACGCCGGGCGCCGGTGCGGGGGGAGGGGAGTCTCAGAGCCACGTCGGCAGCGTACGCCGTTGTTGACAGGTTGCCAATAACCCCGTCACCATCGGTCCGTGACCACTTCGGCCCGCCGGCTCTCCCCCGACGCCCGGCGCCAACAGATCCTCGATGCCGCCCGCGCGTTGTACGCCGACCGCTCCTACCACCAGGTGTCGACCAGCGAGGTCGCCCGCGCCGCGAAGGTCACCCGCGGACTGGTCCACCACTACTTCGGCACCAAGCGCGAGCTGTTCCTCGAGGCCATGCGCTCCACTGTCGTGATGCCGGCCGGCGAGCTCCCCACCGACCTCGACACGATGACCCTGGCTGCCCGCGCGCGCTGGACGATGGACTGGATCCTCGACGGCGCAGCGACCTACGGCCAGGGCTGGGTCAACGTCGCCGGAGCGGTCAGCACCGAGGCCGGCTCCGACCTGCAGGCGCTCGTCGACGAGGCCGACGACAACGCCGCACGCCTCGTGCTCGACGCCCTGGCGCTGCCCGACGAGCCGCAGCTTCGTACCCGCCTGCGCACCGTCGCGCCCCTGGTGAAGGCGGCCTGCCGCGAATGGCTGCAGCACCACACGCTCACGCGCGACGACGTGCTCGACCTGACCACCGCGACCGTCCTCGCCGTACTCGAGACCGCCGGCTTCACCGGCGACACCTCCCCCTCCACCCCCCTGCCTGAGGAGAACTGATGCGCGTCGGAATCATCGGCACCGGGTTCGGCGGCATCGGCATCGCCGCCGAGCTGCTGCGCCACGGGTACGCCGACCTGCGGTTGTGGGAGCGCGCCGACGACCTCGGCGGGGTGTGGCGCGACAACCACTACCCCGGCGCCGGCTGTGACGTCCCGTCGCCGTTGTACTCCTACTCGTGGGCGCCGACCACCCGCTGGCACCGTCGCTACGCCCTGCAGGACCAGATCCACGACTACCTGCGTGACGTCGCCGACCGCTTCGGCGTCAGCCCGCTGATCCGCTACGGCCGCAGCGTCGTCAGCGCCACCTGGGACGACGAGGGCGCCACCTGGACGGTCGGGTTCGCCGACGGCAGCACGGAGGAGGTCGAGGTGCTGATCAGCGCGGTCGGCCAGCTCTCGGAGCCGCACATCCCAGCCGTGCCCGGCGTCGACGACTTCGCCGGCACGTCCTTCCACTCTGCGCGGTGGGACCACGACGCCGACCTCGACGGCAAGCGGGTCGCGGTCGTCGGCATCGGCGCCAGCGCGATCCAGTTCGTCCCGCATCTCGTCGAGCGCGCCGCGGAGGTCACGCTCTTCCAGCGCTCGGCCAACTACATCCTGCCCAAGCCCGACGGGCCGCTGCCGGACTGGTACGCCCCCGGTGTCGCGGTCGAGCGACGGCTCTTCCGCTCCCTCGGTGAGGGGTTCTCGCGCGGCATGCACGACGGATCGAAGGTCGGCGAGGTGCAGCGCCGCGTCGCGCTCGCCCACCTGCGCCGCCAGGTGCCGGACCCCGAGCTGCGCGCCAAGCTCACGCCCGACACCCCGATCGGCTGCAAGCGGATCCTGTTCTCCAACAACTTCTACCCGGCCGTCTCCCAGCCCCACGTCGAGCTGGTGACGGACGCGGTGCAGGAGGTCACCGCGGGCGGCGTACGCGCGGGCGGAGTCGAGCACGAGGCCGACGTGCTGATCTGGGGCACCGGGTTCGCGACGCAGGCCTTCGACCACGGCATCGAGGTCACCGGCCGCGACGGGCATACGCTGGCCAAGCAGTGGGGCGACGGCGCGCGCGCCCACCTCGGCGTACACGTGCCGGGGTTCCCCAGCCTGTTCCTGCTCTACGGCCCCAACACCAACCTCGGCGGCTCCTCCATCGTCGTGATGCTCGAGGCGCAGTCGCGCCACATCCGCAGCGTGCTCGACCACGCGCGACGCGCCGGCAAGCACCAGGTCGAGGTCACGACCGCCGCCGAGCTGCAGTGGGACACCGAGATCCAGCAGCGGCTGGCCACGACGAGCTGGGCCCACTGCGACAACTGGTACCGCCACCCGGTCTCCGGCCGCATCACGTCCAACTGGCCCGGCAGCACGCGGGAGTACGACGCGCGCCTCGACGCTCTCGACCCGACGGAGTTCGCATGGACGTGAGCCGGCCGGACGCGACGGGCGCCGCCTACCCGCCCGAGCCCTGGGACCTGCACGGCCGCTCGGTCCTGTCGGTGTTCCTCGTCCCCGCGGCGGAGGCCCCGCCCGCGCCGGTCGGCGTACGACCACTGCGGCTGTTCGGGCGGGTGGTCGTCGCGGCCGCGTGGGTCGCCTATACCGAGCCGAGCCCGCTGACGTACGGCGAGCTGATGACGACCGTACTGGTGCGCGAGGGATGGCGGCCGCGCGCGCACATCACCCACATCTGGGTCGACAGCCCCGCCTCGATGGCGGGCGGGCGCGAGCTCTGGGCGATCCCCAAGGACCTGGCCGACTTCACCCTCGACGACGCTGCCGCCGCCGCCTCGGCGTACGCCATGAGCATCGACGGCACCGAGGTCGCGCGCACCCGGTTGGGTCGCGTGCGCGCGCTGCCGCTGCCTGCGCGGCTGGCGTTCCGGCTCGCACAGGACGGCGCCGTGCATCGGCGCCCCGGACTCACGGTCAGCCCCGTGCGCCTGCGCACCCCGCTCGGCCTCGCCCGGGCGACCTGGCACGTCGCGCCCGCCGGACCGATCGGCTTCCTCACCGGCCGCCGCCCCCTGCTGACCCTGGTCGCCCGCCGCTTCCGGATGCGCTTCGGCTCCTGACCACCCGCGGGTGGGAGGATCGCTCCATGAGCACGCCTGCCCCGATCCCGCCCGACGACAAGGACTGGACGTGGGTGCTCGAGCGCCCGTGTCCCGACTGCGGGTACGACGCAGCCCGGGTCGGCGTCGCCTCGATCCCCGCCACGATCGCGGGCAACACCGCGCTCTGGCTGGACCTGCTCGACGAGCTCGGCGAGGCCAGCCGGACGCGTCCAGCGCCCGAGGTGTGGTCGCCGTTGGAATACGCCTGCCACGTGCGCGACGTCCACCGCGTGATGGGCGCGCGGGTGTGGTTGATGCTCCAGCACTCCGACCCGGAGTTCGGCAACTGGGACCAGGACGCGACCGCGATCGAGGAGGCCTACCACCTCGCCGATCCAGCCGTCGTACGCCGCGAGCTGACGCAGGAGTCCGAGGCCGTCTGCGCGACCTACGAGCAGATCCCCGAGTCCGCCTGGACCCGCACCGGCCGCCGTGACAACGGCAGCGTCTTCACCGTCGCCAGCCTCGCGCGCTACCACCTCCACGACGTCGTTCACCACGCGTGGGACGTGGGCCGATGAGCGCCGGATCGACGGTCGAGGCCGACCGCCGCGCCATCCACGACACCGTCCTGCACTACTGCCGCGCGGTCGACCGGCTCGACTACGAGGGCATCCGCGCGGTGTACGCCGACGACGGGGTCGACCACCACACGGGGTTCAGCGGTCCGGCCGACGACTACGTGGCGTGGCTGCGCGGTCTGCTGCCGCGCCTCGACGGCACGATGCACCTCATCGGCAACCACCTCGCCGAGGTCGACGGCGACCAGGCCGTGGCGGAGACCTACGGCACCGCCGTCCACTGGGGCACCCCCGGCGACGACGCGAGCCTCAACTTCACGAGCGGGTTCCGCTACGTCGATCACTTCGTCCGCACCGACGCGGGCTGGCGCATCCGGGAGCGCTTCGCCGTCCGCGAGTGGACCCGCAGCGATGCCGGCCGGATGGTCCCGCCCCGCGCGGAGGGACCGCGCGGTCGGCGTGACGACCAGGACCCGCTGGCGATCCTGCGGCGTACCGTGCTCGGCGCCTGACCCGCCGGGACGTCATACATCTTCGGCGCTATACCTCCGGAGGCGTATGACGTTGCCCGACCGGCGCAAATCCCAAGAGGTCGTCGGCGAGCAGGTGCGCCACCGCCTCTTCCTCGACGGCCAGCCCGCGCTCCGCCATGACGATGGCGAGGTCCGGGTCCCACGGCGCGTCAGCGGGCGAGCCGACCAGGGGGCGGGAGAGCGACCACCGCTCGGCCGCGGCGAGGTAGTCCGCCGACTGATACCTCCACGGCGTCCACTGCACCCGTTGACGCACGGCGCGGGCGATCCGCAGACCAGGCCAGTCGAAGTCACCGTGATAGAGGCAGACCGCGCCCCCCGCCATCAGTTGCCGCAGGAGTTCGATCACCGCGGTGCTCGGCTGTCCCGCCGTGCAGACGAGGACCGGCTCGGCGCCGCGCGCGTCGTCCGTGACCCACCGTCCGGCGACAACCTCCACGACCGTCGGGTTCTCGCACACCCAGACGACAGCACCCGGTGGTAGCGGCCGCACCCCGCCGGACCGCACCTGGTCGAGTGTCAGGACGAGTGGGGTACGAGCGGCACGCATCGCCTCGAGCGCGGTGGCTGTCGCGGTCGCGCGCACCGATAGCGGATGTGTCGATGGCTCCCCATGTCCCGGGACTCCGAGACAGAGCACTGTCGAGGCGACGGACGACAACACGATCCCGACGGCAGCCCAGGTGTCTCGCGCCGAGGAGGCTCGCTCCCCTTCTGGGTCGCATGGCCCAGGTGCCTGGGCTCCCACCGCTGCGCCGATCACCGCGACCGCCAATCGGCCGAGCGGCCTGGACTCGTCGAGGGCATGGGCATCCCCCAGGGTGCGGCGGGCGAGCATCGCCAGCGGCTCGGACGAGGAGGGAAGGGAGTCCAGGACGGCGGCGAGCTCCCCAACGAGCCGCTGACCGACCTCCGGTCCGGTCGGCACGCCGAGCCGTGCCGCCTCCGCACGCGCCGAGCGTTTCAACCCGCCGGCTGCACACCAGCTCGCCCACCAGAGGGCGAGACCCGGGAGCCGACCAGCCACCCCGTCGAGCCCTGACTGCGCCTGCGTCCAGCGCGCATCCTCCTCCGCTCGCCGCGCTTGCGGGTCGACGATCGGCCCGGTGAGCGTGGTCACCGCATCGGCCAGCCCCGCCGGCCACGGCCCGCGGCGAAGGACATCCTCGAGCACAGCGAGATCAACGCTGATGCTTCCGGCGGATCGGCGTGGCCGCCCCACGAGCCGTACCACCGCGGCGCGCTGCTCGGCCGTCGGATCGGCCAGCCGTACGGCGCCCGCCAGTGGCTTCCCGGCCGCCGCGAGGATCCGGGCGCGCACCCGGTCGAGGATCCACGCCGTCTCCGGTACGCCGAGCAACCGGTCCAGCACCGCGCGGTCGCCCCCACCGGTCTGCTCAGTCCCGCTCATGCGAACAGTGACTCGTCGGTCTCCGAGGCGACCGCCGCCCCTCCAGCGCGCGCCGCGTCGTCGACGTCCGCGACCCGTTCGCGCAGCCGACCGTTCCAGCGCCAGCGCGTGACACCCACAGCGTCGACCCCCTCCACCCGCGACAACTGGGCGATCGCGAGGCCGGGCACCTGCGGGTAGCAGCCCCACTCACGCTCGCTGGTCATCACCACGTCGAGATCGAAGGTCGCGAGCAGACCCAACGACTTCGCTCGCGAGTCGTCATCCACGCCCGCGAACGCCTCGTCGAGCAGGATCAACCTCGGGGCGTGCGGGGCGGCTGAGTTGTAGTGCGCAGCAGCCGCTGCGAACAACGGCACCGAGACCGCCAGCGCCTTCTCCCCGCCCGACGCCGGGCCGGCCGCGGAGCGCCACTGACCGTTCTGCCAGCGTTCGACGACGAAGTCGTGCCAGTGCCGGTAGTCGAGCGCCCGTTCCAGGTGTTCCTGCCAACTGCCGGCGGGATCCGTCTGCCGCACCTCCGCGATCCGTGCTTGCAGGAACTCGCCGATCGCCGCTCGATCGGCTGGGGCCCAGGTGGCGTCGGAGCGCACCAGCAGGTCACGGACCGCGCGCAGCCCCGGCGGACCGTCGGCACACTCGCGCCACCGCACCCGCAGCTGCATGCCGGTGGAGGTCTTGCGTGCCGCGAGTTCCCGATTCATCGCGTCGAGCTGGGTGTCGGCCGCGTGCAGCAGTTCGTGGAGGTGACCGGCGACCTCGTCGACCAGATAGGTCTCGAGGATCTCCCGCTCGCGGGCGCTGAGCAACCGCTCCCGGTCGGCCACGTCGTCGGCCAGGCGCTTGGCGAGCAGATCGACGTCGGTCTCCTCAGAGCGGTAGCGCACCCGGGCAACCATCACGTCGCCCTGCTGCAACATGGAGGAGGTGTGGCCGTGTCGGCTCATCTGCGCAGCCAGCTCGGTGGATGCCCGTGAGACCCGCTGCTGTGCTCTGCCCCAGGCGTCGTCGGACTCGTCGACGTCCTCGAGCAACTGCTCGGTGGCGCGCGCCAACGCCAACGCCGTGGTGACGTTCCAGTCGACGTGGTCCTCAGGACGCTCCATCTCTGGGAGCGCCACCCGGAGCAGTCCCGTCTGGACGAACCCGCGCAGCGTGCCCACCACGACGGCCCGCTCCTCAGCAACTTCTTCGCGCCGCCGCCCGAGATCCTCGACCTTCTGCTCAAGCCGGGCGCGCTTCTCCCCGGCATCCATCCGGTGCTGCACCAGCCGCTCGATCTCCTGCTCCACATCGCGGGCCGCGGCGCTGACCTCCGCAAGTCGCGCTTGCAGCTCGGCCACCGAGGCGCCGACGGTCTGCTGCAGCTCGTCCGCGCGCGAGCGCCGGGCCACCGCCTCGGCGCGTGCCGTGCGAGCGTCCTGCTCTGCGTCGTTGGCGATCCGTGCAGTCTCCTGCGCTCGCTCATCAGCCGTGCGCCGCCCGCTCGCCGCCGCAGTTGCCATCTCCGTCGCACCGCGCAGCTCGGTCAGGGCGACCTCGTAGGCCGCTACCGCCTCCCCCAGATCGTCGAGCTCGGCGGCGGTGCTCCCGGTGCCGAGGTCCGCAGCTGCCTCGGCAAGCTCGTCGGCCGCACGTTCAGCCGTCGTGGCCGCGGCCTCCCATGCTGCCCGCGCGCCGTCGACGGCCACCTGTGCGCGCTCGAGCTCGCGGAGGGTATGGGCGACACCGTCGTGAGCTGCGGCCACGGCGCGCTCGGCCGCGGCGGGATAGGCGCTCTCTTCCCGCCGGGCCTGCGTGATCTGCTGCTCGGCAGCGCTCGCACGCGCCTGGGTTGTGATCAGATCCTGCTCCTGCTCCCCCAGCTGGACGGCCAGACTCTCCAGCAAGAGCCGTCGGTGCGCCTCGCGAGCACCGGCACCGATGTGCTCGGCGCGGGCTTTGCTCCACGAGCCGCGTGCCGGGCCGGCACCCCAGCCGCCCGAGAGCTCGATCCACAACGCCGCGCCGGAGTCCTCCCCCAGACCGATCCGCTCCAGCACGTCGGTCACGAGCTGCGCGCCGACGCCGCTGTCCGGGTCGATCGCCGGCACAAGCAGACCAGCCAGGCTGCGCTCCACCGACCCGCTGCCGGTGGAGGCGAGCACCACGTCGTCTCGGGCCTGCACGGTGCCGTCAGGGAAGACCCACGCGTCGAGGAGACCGGCCGACTGCAGCGCCGCCTCAAGGCCAGCGCGGTCGGCGTCGGCAACGTCAGCGGCGAAGTCCACCAGTCGCCACAGCGGTGCGCCGGGTGCTGCGGCACGGGCCCCCGGGTCACGGGCGGGCGCGAGGGCGGGCGCCGGGTCACGACCACCTTCGAGCTCGGCGATCTCGCTGCGCGTCTGCGCGAGCAGCTGCTCGATCCGACCGGCCTCATGGTCCGCCTCGGCGGCGGCGCGGCTGAGGCGGTCGACGGTCTTCCGGGCAGCGACATCGAGGGCGGAGCGTAGCGGTGACTCGGCCATCGGGGAGCGGGCCCAGTCCTCAGCGTGGTCGAGAAGCTCCTCGACGGTCGGCTCGGGCCGGATCACGACGAGCTGGGCGACGTACGCCCGCGCGGCGTCGCGATAGGCGGCGACGTCCGCGTCGACGCGCTTCTCCGCCGCCCGGACGTCTTCGGCGCGGCCCGCTGCGGTGGTCTCCGCCGTATCGAGCGCAGCGCGCTGCTGTTCGGCCTGCGCGGAGGCGAGCTGCGCCGCGGCGAGCAGGTTACGGACGTGCCTGACCTGTCCGCGCCGGCGGTCCAGCGCGGTGCGTGCGGCGTCGGCGTCGTGGGCGATCCCGGGATGGTCGGGCGCCAACCCCGCCCGTCGTGCCGATGCGAGCGCCGCGTCGTCATGGCCGCGCGCCGCCGCTGCCGTCTCCTCGGCGCGGCGGGTCGCGGCGTCAGCGGACGCCTGCTCACGCTCGGCGCGTTCGCGCGCCACCCGAGCCGCGGCTTCGGCCTGGTCGGCGATCCTGGTTGCCTTGTCGGCATCCTCGGCCGCGGCGTGCAGGCGCTCGGCGTCGCGCATCTCGGGGCTGGTGCGGAGCGCCTCCTCCTGGCCCGCCAACTCACCGCGGCGCTCGCCGGTCGCCCTCTGCGCGGCCTCGAGGGTGACTTCGGCCGCGCGGGCGCCGTCAAGTTCCCCCTCCGCCTGGACCAGGTCGCGTCCGGCGTGCTCGTAGGTGGAGTTGGCCACCCGGACCGCAGTCGTGTGCCGACGGGTGGCGACCTGGGCATAGGCGCGGTAGTGGCGCAGGAAGTCCCCGGCCGCGGCGAGCGTTTCCTTGCCGTCGGCGATCCCCGCGCGCTCCTCCTCCAGCGAGCGGAACGATTCGGCGACGTCGGCTAGGACCGCTTGGTCCAGCGGGGCGAGCGCTTCGGTGAGGGCGGCCGACAACGCCTTCTCGTCGGGCCGCTTCGACAGCTGAGGTTGGCGCAGCCCGATCAGCAGGTCCACGAGTGCGGCGTAGCGCTCCTCGCCCAACCGGAAGAGCGCCTCGTCCACCGCGCGCCGGTAGCCGTCGCGGGTAGGCAGCACCTGTCCGTCGGCCCCCAACTCGTCATTCAGGCGCTCGGCGCTGAGGACCGTGCGAGCGGGGTCGAGGAGCCGCAGATCCCCGATCCGACGCGACGTCAGGAAGTACCAGTGCTTCACGATGCCGCGACCCGCCGCAGCCTTGAGGCCGAGGCCGAGCGTGAGGAAGTGCGCCGCGCCCTCCTCGTCGCGGCGGCCGAACTCGAGCCAAGTGTAGCCAGTGCGCTCGCTGTGCGGGTGGGCGCCGCCGAGCAGGAGGTTCCACTCCATCTTCTTCTTCGGGTCGGCGTCCGGCTCCACGCGCCGCGGCTGGAGCGAGCCGTCGAGGAGCAGCGGCAGGGTCAGCGCGAGCACCTTCGACTTGCCGGTGCCGTTGTTGCCCCTCAGGAGCAACCGACCGTCGTGGAACCAGAACTGCTCGTCGTCGTAGTGGAACAGGTCGACCAGACCCAGCCGGAGCGGTTGCCACCGCAGCGTGCTGGGCTGCGGCAGTCGATCGACATCCGCGTCCTGCGGTGTGAGCCACGCGGCGTCGTCGCCGTTCATCGGCGTCTCCCTTCATGGACGGTCGGTCGGGTCACGGCGAAGCGTGCCAATGCCGGAAGCGGGTGTACGACGGTCTCGGCATCGCCGCGGTCGACGCGGACCAAACCGAGTCCCACCAGGCGGTCGAGCGCGTCGGCGACGATCGCATTCTCCGCGCCGGGCTCCCGGGTGCTCCTGCGCCAGTAGGCGGCATGGTCCTTGGCCAATCGCTTGGCCAGTCTGCGCAGCGCCGTCAGCTCGACCGCCCCGTTGGCTGCCAGGTGCTCGGCCAGCAGGAGCGTGGCATGTCCGTCGGTGCCCTGCTCGGGCATCCGCCGGTCGGTCAGCTGGTCGTCGGGGTCGACCAGGGCGATGCCCTCGGCGCGCAGCTCTGGGACGAGACCGGTCGCTTCGCCCAGCCGCCGTGTGAGCCCGACGCGTTGACTGACCAGGTAGGCGCGTTCGTCTGCGGGGAGGTCGTCGTAGTAGACGACCGGCTCGAGCAGCAGTCGCCGCGAGACGGCGTGCCGAAGCTGGCGGTTGGTCTCGTCCTCGGTGTAGGCGGTCGGGGGCGCGTGGAGGGCTGCTTCGATCTTGTCGATGCGCGGGGCGGGTCCGAGCGCGGCTGCCACGAGACCCGGGCTGTGTGCCGTGGACAGCATCGCGGCCAGCACCCGACGATCGACGTCGTAGAGCGCGTCGCCGCTGCCGGCGGCGTAGGACTCCTCGTCGCCGGCCACCCGCGCCAAGACGCCGTGGTCGAGGAGCAAGCGGATCGCCGCGACCAGGTCGGAACGCTCCTCGCGGTTGCCCAGGGTGAACTCCACGCTCTCCAGGCCCGGGAGCGTCGCCACCAGCACGAGCTCCTCGGCCAGCCGACCGAGCGCGATCTGCGGGTCAGAGCGCTCGAGCACGGCCAACGTCAGGCACAGCAGGACGTAGCGGCGCCGGGTGAACGGCGGATCGCCCTTGCGGGCACGTGCCGGTTGACGTTCGGCGATGGCGACCGACGTCGGTCCGTCCGCGATGGCCGACATGAACAGCCGGACCGTCTGCGGCTCGACGACCAGCCGCCAGCCGGTCTCGCGCTGGCACCACTCGCGCAACCAGTCGGCGTGCCGGCGCGCCAACCGGAAGAGCTCGCCGTCGGCCTGGGCCCGCAGCACGGGGCGCAGCAGCAGCGCCCGCAGGGCGCGGACCCGACCGTCGACGTCGTGCTCCGCCAGCGTGTCCGTGATCCGGGAGCCGAGATCGAGGACACTCACGGTGCACCATCCATAGCACCGTCGGCTGCGGAGCCGATCTCGACGAGGTGGTCGGGCCCGACGAGTTCGCCGTCGGGTGTCGAGATGACGGCGAGCCTCGCGCCCGGCGTCCGGGTGAGGGTGACGGTGAGCGCTCCGTCGGAGGTGTGCACGGCCGCGGTGTCACCGGTCGGCCCCAGCGCCGCGAGCGCGTCGCCGAGCAGAGCGAGGAACAGCCGGAACGCCTCGGGGTCAAGCACGCCGAACGCCGACAGCGGCTTGGGACCACCCGTGAGGATCCGTCGTCGCGCGGCAGCGGTCTGCTCGGCCTCGCGGCGGGCGCGCTCGGCCAGCAGCGCTCGGGCCTTGGAGCGGTCGGCCACGCGCGCCGGCTTGCCGCGCCGCTCGTAGGAACCCGTGCGTCGCAGCTGGGGGCTGATCTGCACCGCAGGTGCGTCGGCCCACGCCGTGGCGTTGCCCAGCACACCTTCCTCCCACCTGGCCCGGGTCTCGGCCGTCACGCTCAGGTGCCGTACGGGCGTCAGGCCGAACGCCGTACGCCACAGCCGGTGACGGTCGCCGTCGTCGGGCAACGTGGCGAACCACCGCGCCAGGGTGATGAAGTCCTGGGTGCGGTCGGTGCGTCCACCTGATCGCTCGTGGAGCGAGCGGACCACAGCCAACAGAGCGGGGATGGCGGCACGTGCGCGGGCACGCAGGAGCTTGGCCTCCGACTCGCGTCCGGGTGTGCTGACGAACCACTCGGAGAGCCCCGACCATTGGCGCAGCCACGTCTCGCGGGCCTCCGTGCGCACCAGCGCGGCCTCCCCCGGAGCCGCGTCTCTCGCCTCACGTTCGGCGGCGATGGTGGCCAGGCGCTCCACGGTCGTCGGGGTGACGGCTGCGAGTAGATCGGCGATCGCAGCCCCGCGGACGAGCAGATCGTTGATGAACCGCTCGAGGTAGTCGATCAACTGCTCCTTGTAGGCCAGGAACGCCTCGACATCGGCGTCATGCAGGTCGAGGGTCCGTTGGATCGATCCCATGAAGGCCACCGCGTTCTCAGCCAACTCGCTGAACCGCTCCCGCAGGCTCCGCAGCGTCTGGTGCACCACGGCCAGATCGGGCTCGCCACCGGGTGCCACCGTGAGGTCGCGCAGCCGCGTCAGCAGCGCGACGATGTCCTCCAGCGCGACCGACTGCAACGCACCCCGACTGCCCAGGGCCGCGTCGTAGGCCGCGAGCGCGCGTTCGGCGGCTTCGCCGGGCCGCGACATCTGGTAGAGCATCCGGCGTCGGTAGAAGTCCTCCACCGCGGTGACCCGACTGGAGTCGGGAAAGGCCAGCACGTTGCCCCAGCTCGGCTGGGCCAGACGTTCGAGTGCCTCGGCCACCGCTTCCTCAGTGACCGGATCACCGCCGTCGCGGAGCAGGGCGGCGTACACCTGCTCGGCGCGGACGTGGACGGTGAACCGCTCCTTCTCCCGCATGAGCCCGCGCATGACCCGTCGATAGAGCGCGGCATTCGGCGCGGCCAGGTAGGCGAACGGTCCGTACGTGCCCGCGCCACCCTCGTCCGGTGCGGAGTCGATCACGCCACGGGATCATTCCACGCCGGTCCGACAGTGCGCTGCTGTCCGCCGCCTGCACCGGTCGCGATTCTCATCCAATCTCATTGACCGCCTCGGCCAGCAACGTGAGATGGTTGGTCACCACGTCGTGGATCAGGTCGGGGTCCACCCGGAAGTACTCATGCACCACCACGTTGCGCAACCCGGCGATCGACGCCCATGGAACCTCGTCGTGGGCAGCCTTGATCTCGGTCGGCAGGGCCTTCACTGCTTCGCCGATAACCGCCAGGTTTCGCAGGACGGCGTCGTACGCCATCGCGCCGAGCTCGGGCGAGTCCAAGTACTGCTGGTAGGATCGGCAGCGGTCGATGGCAGCTCGAATGTCGGCGAACCGCTGGTGCCGTGTCCGGCTCACACTGCCTCCGCTTCGGCCACCGCGGTCGCGGAGACCTCCTTCCGGAGAAGGCTCTCAGCAACGACATCCACCCTCACTCCGAGCAGATCGGAGAGCTCCTCGGACATGCCAGCGACGCGCAGCAACTCGTTGCCCGCATCTGGAACCAGATCCACGAGCAGATCGACGTCGCTGTCCTCGCGGGCGTCTCCGCGAGCAACCGAACCGAAGAGCCGCGGATTGGTGGCGGCGTACCTGCTCAAAATGGCCGACACCTGTTCACCATGCTGCTCCAAGACAGCGCGAAGTCGCTGAGCAGCTGCGGTGGTGGTCATGGATCGAGAGTACGTCCGAACCTCGGGCACTCAGCAAGATGTCATACACCTCTGGGGCTATAGGTCGCCGGACGTATGACGTCAGCGCAGGAGCCGCGCGACCTCGAGCGCCCAGTAGGTCAGCACGATGTCGGCGCCCGCGCGCCGGATGGAGACCAGCGACTCCAGGATCGCGGCCTCGCGGTCGATCCATCCGTGGGCGGCGGCGGCCTCGAGCATGGCGTACTCCCCCGAGACCTGGTACGCCGCCACGGGCACCGGCACCGCCTCGGCGACGCGCTGCAGCACGTCGAGGTAGCCCAGCGCGGGCTTCACCATCACCAGGTCGGCGCCCTCGGCGACATCGAGCAGGGCCTCGCGCACGCCCTCGCGGGCGTTGGCCGGGTCCTGCTGGTAGGTGCGCCGGTCGCCGACGAGGCTGGAGTCGACCGCCTCGCGGAACGGGCCGTAGAACGCCGAGGCGTACTTCGCGGCGTAGGCGAGGATCCCCACGTCCGTGTGGCCGGCCGCGTCGAGCGCCGTGCGCACGACCCCGACCTGGCCGTCCATCATCCCGCTCGGCCCGACGAGGTCGACGCCGGCGTCGGCCTGGGCGAGCGCCATCGCGGCGTACGCCTCCAGGGTCGCGTCGTTGTCGACCGCACCGCGGCTGTCGAGCAGGCCGCAGTGCCCGTGGTCGGTGAACTCGTCGAGGCACAGGTCGCTCATCACGGGCAGCGCGTCACCGACCTCGGCGACGACGTCGGCGATCGCGACGTTGAGGATTCCCTGCGGGTCGGTCGCCCCCGAGCCCACCGGGTCCTTCGACGCGGGCACTCCGAAGAGCATCACCCCACCGAGACCCGCCTCCGCGGCCCGGACGACCTCGGCGCGCAGCGAGTCGCGGGTGTGCTGGACGACGCCGGGCATGCTCGCGACCGGCCGCTGCTCGGTCGCGCCCTCGGCGACGAAGACCGGCAGCACCAGCTGCTCGGGCCGCACGTGGGTCTCGGCGACCAGCCGCCGCAGGGCAGGGGTACGCCGCAGGCGGCGCGGTCGGACCGTGGGGAAGCCCCCCGGCGCACCCGCCGCGCTGGCGAACGGGCCGGGGGTCCCTGCGGTCGAGGCGTCGGTCACGACGACGACTTGGCCTTGCGGCGCCCGGCCGGCCGGCGCTCGGACGGCT
Organism: Nocardioides massiliensis; assembly: GCF_030811215.1. Lineage (NCBI taxonomy): Bacteria > Bacillati > Actinomycetota > Actinomycetes > Propionibacteriales > Nocardioidaceae > Nocardioides > Nocardioides massiliensis. The sequence goes on along the minus strand of NZ_JAUSQM010000001.1, from coordinate 1,463,988 downwards.
TCGTCACGGGCTCACCGGCCTCGATCAGCGACAGCCGACGGGTGGCACCGAAGTCGGCGAGCGCCTCCACCAGCACCTCGACCGACGGCTTCGACGCCATCACGTCGACGCGCAGGCCGTGCTCCTCGGCGGTCTTCGCGGTGGCCGGCCCGATCGCGGCGATCACCGTGGTCGGGTGCGGCTTGCCGGCGATGCCGACCAGGTTGCGCACCGTCGAGGACGAGGTGAACACGACCGCGTCGAACTTGCCGCTTTTGATCGCCTCGCGCACCGGCGCCGGCGGCGGAGCGGCCCGCACGGTGCGGTAGGCGGTCACGTCGTCGACCTCCCAGCCGAGGTCGATCAGACCCGCGACCAGGTTCTCGGTGGCGATGTCGGCGCGCGGCAGGAAGACCCGGTTGAGCGGGTCGAGCACCTCGTCGTACGGCGGCCAGTCGGCCAGCAGCCCGGCCGCGGACTGCTCACCCGAGGGCACGAGGTCGGCGCGCAGGCCCCACGCGGCGATGGCGTCGGCGGTCTTGTCGCCGACCGCGGCGATCTTCAGCCCGGAGAAGGCGCGGGCGTCGAGGCCGTACTCGTCGAACTTCTCCCGCACGGCGCGCACGGCGTTGACCGAGGTGAACGCGACCCACTTGTAGCGACCCTCGACCAGGCCGTGGATGGCCTTGTCCATCTGCTGGGGGTTGCGCGGCGGCTCGACGGAGATGGTGGGCACCTCCTCGGGCACGGCACCGTGGCTGCGCAGGCTGAGCGTCAGCGACGCAGCCTGCTCCTTGGTGCGCGGCACGAGCACCCGCCAGCCGAACAGCGGCTTGGTCTCGAACCACGACAGCGCGTCGCGCAGGTCGACCACGTCGCCGACGACGATCACGGCCGGCGGCGTCATCCGCGCCTCGCGGGCGTCGGCGGCGATCGAGGCGAGGGTGGAGATGACGGTGCGCTGGTCGGTGGTCGTGCCGACGCGGGTCATCGACACGGGGGTGTCGGCGGAGCGGCCGGCGCTCATCAGCGCCTCGGAGATCTCCGCGATCTGTCCCACGGCGGAGAGCAGCACGAGGGTGCGGTCGTCGGCGTACTGCTTCCAGTCGACCTTCGCCTCACCGCAGGTGACCACGGCGACCTCGCGCTGGGTCTTGGTGGTCAGCGGGATCCCGGCGTACGCCGGCACCGCCGTCACGGCCGACACGCCCGGCACGATCTCGAACGCGAGGCCGGCCTTGGCGCACGCCTGGGCCTCCTCGGGGCCGGAGGCGTAGACGAACGGGTCGCCCGAGATCAGCCGGACCACGCGCCGCCCGGTCTTGACCTGCTTGACGACGACCTTCGCGCGGGCCGCGTGGGTCAGGGGCTGACCGTCCTCACCGAAGCCGCCGTCGACGAACTCCGGCACCTCGCCGGCGCCGACGACGACGCGGACGAGGTCCTCGTGGCCGGGCACCTCGGTGATGACGATCTCGGCGGAGCGCAGCAGCTCGACGGCACGCACGGTCAGCAGGTCCGGGTCGCCCGGACCACTCCCGACGAACGCCACCCGTTGCGGCACCACCTTCGGCGTACTCGTCCTCGCCGCGCGCGGGGTCTTCGTGTCAGGGGTGGGCTCCGCCGCGGGCTGCACGGCGGACACGGTCTGGGTTGCCTGCTTGGTCACGTCGCCTACTTCGTCGAGTGTCGTCACTGCTGGTGGCAGTGCCTGGGTGGTGCTGGTGCTTCGGACTGGTGATGCGGGTGCTGGTGGGAGGCCGGATCCCCGGCCCGGGTCAGGGCGTGCCCGGCGGAGCGTCGCCGGAGGTCAGGTCGTTCATCAGGTCTGCGGCGCCCTCGTCGAGCATGGAGGCGGCCAGCTGGGCCCCCACGTCGTACGCCGAGGCGGGGTCGCCGTTGGCGGAGCGACGGATCGCGACGGACCCGTCGGGAGCCAGCACGACCGCGCGGATCCACAGCTCGTCGCCGTCCTCGCCCTCGGCGACCTCGGCGAGCGCGCCGACCGGGGCGGAGCAGCCGGCCTCGAGCACGGCGAGCACCGCGCGCTCGGCCGTCACGGCGGCCCGGGTCGCGGCGTCGTCGAGGGCGGCGGTGATGGCCGCGGCACGCTCGTCGTCGGCGCGGCACTCGACCGCGAGCGCACCCTGCCCGGGGGCGGGCAGCATCTGCAGCGGGTCGAGCACCTCGGTGGCCTCGTCGGCGCGGCCGATGCGGGAGAGCCCGGCACGAGCCAGGATGATCGCGTCGAGCTCACCGTCGCGGACCTTGCCGATGCGGGTGTCGACGTTGCCGCGCAGCTCGCGCAGCTCCAGGCCCAGCCCGAGTGCGGCGAGCTGGGAGCGCCGGCGCGGGGAGCCCGTGCCGACCGTGCTGCCGGGCGGGAGCTCACCGAGGGTGAGACCGTCGCGCGCGATCACCGCGTCGCGGGGGTCCTCGCGGACCGGCACGGCAGCGAGCACGATGCCCGGCGCCGGGGCGGTCGGGATGTCCTTGAGCGAGTGCACGGCGATGTCGACCTCACCGGCGAGGAGCGCCTCGCGCAGCGCGGAGACGAACACGCCGGTGCCGCCCATCGAGGCCAGCGGCGCGCGGGAGATGTCGCCGTGGGTGGTCACGTCGACGAGCTCGGTGGGTACGCCGAGGGCGGCCGTGATCGCGTCGGCGACATGGCCGCTCTGGGTGCGTGCGAGCCGGGAGGCGCGGGTGCCGACGCGCAGCACCGCGGTCTCGCTCGACAGGGTCTGGCTCATTCGTCGATCCCCTCCACACGCGTCACGGCCTCGACGGTCTCGGGGTCCAGGGCGAACAGCTCGGCCAGGGCGGCCGCGTAGGAGACCGCCCCCGACCGGTCGGCGAGCTCCTTCACCCGCACCGTCGGCTGGTGCAGGAGCTTGTCGGCGACCCGACGGATGGTGTGCTCGACCTCGCGGCGCGCGTCGAGGTCGAGGTCGGGCAGGCGCGAGCCGAGGCGGTCGATCTCCGCGTCGACGACGTCGGTGGCCATGGAGCGCAGGGCGACGACGGTCGGCGTCACGCTGGCGGCCCGGCGGGCCCGCAGGAAGGCGGCGACCTCCTCGGCCACGATCTCGCGCACCTGGGTCACCTCGTCGGTGACGGCGGTGCCGCGCAGGTCCTCGGCCAGCCGGGCGAGGTCGATGAGGGAGACGCCCGGGACCAGCGCGACCTCGGGTTCGATGTCGTGGGGCAGCGCCAGGTCGACCAGCACGAGCGGGTCGGCGCGGTCGGTGCGGGCCTCGACGACGGTGGTCGCCGCGAGCACGGTGCTGGTCGCGCCGGTGCAGGACACGACCACGTCGGCGTCGGCGAGCAGGGCCGGGATCCGCTCCCACGTGCTGCCACTGCCGCCGTACTGCTCGGCCAGGCGCACCCCGCGCTCGGCGTCACGGTTGACGACAGTGAGGCCCTCGACGCCCAGGCGGTTGAGCGTGGCGACCGCGAGCGACGACATGGCGCCGGCGCCGATCACCAGCGCCGTACGCCCGGCGAGGGGACCGAGGAGCTCCACGGCCCGCTCGAGCGCGGCGCTGACCAGCGACGGCGCGACCCGGTCGATGTCGGTCTCTGCGTGCGCGCGCTTGGCGACGCGGAACGCCTGCTGGAACAGCACGTTGAGGGTCGAGCCGACCGAGCCGTGCTCCTGGCCCACCCGTAGCGCGTCGCGTGCCTGGGACAGGATCTGGCCCTCCCCGAGGACCATCGAGTCCAGGCCGGACACGACGTGGAAGAGGTGGGCGACGGCACCGTCGTCGTAGTGGACGTAGAGGTGCGGCAGCACGTCCTCGGTGGGGACGCCGCTGCGCTCGCACAGCAGCCGGCTCAGCGTCTCGACGCTGCCGTGGAACCGGTCGACGTCGGCGTAGACCTCGAGCCGGTTGCAGGTCGCCAGCACCGTCGCCTCGGTGACGTGCTCGCAGCCCAGGACGTCGTCGAGCAGCTTGCCGACGCCGTCGCCGTCGAGCGCGAGCTGCTCGAGCACCGCCACGGGCGCACTCTTGTGGGAGACCCCCAGCACCAGGACGCTCACGCGATCACCGCCTTGCCGGCATCGGGGACCGGGACGGCCTCGACCTCGACCTCGGCGGGCCCGGCGGCGGCACCGTCGACGATCTGGCCGAGCGCCTGCTGGGCCTTGCGCTGCTCGTGGAAGGCCAGGATCTGCAGCTCGATGGAGAGGTCGACCTTGCGCACGTCGACCCCCGCCGGCACCGCGAGCACGGTGGGCGCGAAGTTGAGGATGCTGGTCACGCCGGCGGCCACCAGCCGGTCGCAGACCTGCTGGGCGGCGTCCGCCGGGGTCGCGACGACGCCGATCGCGACGCCGTGCTCGGCCACGACGGCCTCGAGGTCGTCGAAGCCGCGGATCGGCAGCCCGGCGACCTGCTCGCCCTGCCGGGCCTCGGCGGCGTCGAGCAGGGCGACGACGCGGAACCCGCGGGAGCGGAAGCCGGAGTAGTTGGCGAGCGCATGGCCGAGGTTTCCGATCCCGACGATGACCACGGGCCAGTCCTGGGTCACGCCGATCTCGCGCGCGATCTGGTAGCGGAGGTACTCCACGTCGTAGCCGACACCGCGGGTGCCGTAGGAGCCGAGGTAGGAGAGGTCCTTGCGCAGCTTCGCGCTGTTGACCCCGGCCGCCGCAGCGAGCTCCTCGCTGGAGCAGGTCGTCGTGCCGGCGTCGGCGAGGGCCGTGAGGGCCCGCAGGTAGACGGGCAGCCGGGCGACGGTCGCCTCCGGGATCGCGGCGCCACCGGCGGCCCCACCGGTCCCCGGCAGCGGCGCGGACTCCGGGGTCGACGCCCCGCTCGCGCGCACCTGGGGTGCTGTCCTACGTCCTGCGCTCACGTCTCTCCTGGCCGTGCGAGGGGCCCGCTCGTGCGGGCGGTCAGCCTCACGGGGGCAGGGGAGAAGGCGTGCAGCAGCCCGGCCACCGGAGCCTGCGGTCATGTCACTGTAGGAGTTTGTGAACGTGAGAACAAACCGGTGGAGCCCGGGGGCTAGCACAGGTGACATCTCTCACCCGCACCGGGGGTACGCCGCCTGCTATGCCCGTCGGCGCCACCACCGGCGCCGCTCCGGCCCACCCGCGAGCGCCGCCCGCAGCCGGTCGGCATCGACGCGCCAGAAGTCGTGCTGGCGTCCGTCGACGAAGGTCACCGGGATCTCGTCGTGGAAGCGCTCGAGCAGCCCCTCGTCGCGCGCGGCGTCGCTGGTGATGTCGACGGTCTCCCAGGTCTCACCGAGCTCGCCGCACACGGCCGCGACCACGGCGATCGCCTGGTCGCACAGGTGGCACCCGGGACGGGTGTAGACCCGGACGCGCGCCGACGAGGCCTTCTCCGCGCTCACGCCAGCAGGTCCAGCTGCTGGCGCCGGATCGCCGCCCGCAGCCGGCCCTTCGCGATCTTGCCCGTCGCGGTCCGCGGCAGCTCGGCCACCACGTCGTAGGCGTGCGGCTGCTTGAACCGCGCCAGCCGCTGCTCGGCGTACGCCCGGGCCGCCGCGAGCACCTCGTCGGCATCGCGCCCGTCGTCGAGGCGGAGGTAGGCGCGCACCGCCTCGCCGGTCTCCTCGTCGGGTACGCCGAGCACCGCGGCCTCGGCGACGCCGTCGACCTCGGTGAGGACGTCCTCGACCTCGGAGGGATAGACGTTGAACCCCGAGACGATGACGAGCTCCTTGAGCCGGTCGACGAGGTAGAGCACCCCGTCGGGGTCGAGGTAGCCCACGTCGCCGGTCGCCCACCAGCACTCGGCGTCGGGGCCGTCCGCGCCGTCCGGCCAGTAGCCGGAGAACAGGTTGTCCCCGCGCACGAGGATCTCGCCGGGGTCCCCGGGCACGGGTGCCTCGCCGGTCTCCTCGCGCAGGCTGATCTCCACCCCGGGCAGCGGGGCGCCGACGGCATGCGCCGGGGGCCGCTCGGGCGTGACGCGGGTCGAGGTGACCACCGGTGCGGCCTCGGTCAGGCCGTAGCCCTGGTGGACGGGCAGGCCGGTCCGCTCCTCGAACTCCGCCATCACCTCGGGCGCGAGCGGCGCGGAGCCCGACAGCACGAGGCGTACGCCGCTCAGCCGCTCCGCGACCCGGTCGAGCCGACGCCAGTAGCCGAAGACCGGCGGCGCGACGGGCAGGACGGTGACCCCGTGCCGCGCGATCACGTCGAGGCATGCGTCTGGCTCGAACTGGCGCACCAGGACGACGGTGGCGGCCTCGCGCAGCACGCCGCCCAGGACGGCGTTGAGCCCGTAGATGTGGAACAGCGGGAGTACGCCGAGGACACGGTCGTCGGGGGTGATGAGCCGTGGCTCCACGGCGGCTGCCTGCTCGAGGTTGGCCAGCAGGGCGCGGTGCGACAGCATCGCGCCCCGTGGGCGTCCCGACGTCCCGCTCGTGTAGAGCAGCACCGCCAGCGTCTCGGGGTCGCGCGGCGGCGGATCGGTCAGTGGCTCGTCGGAGGCGAACCCGGCCCAGCTGCACTCGCCCGCCCCGGCCGTCGGGTCGGGCTCGGTGTCGACGAGCGCGACCACCGGGGCGACGGCACCGTCGCGCAGCCGCCCGTCACCGTCGGCGATCGCCTCGCCGTAGCCCGCCACGGCCTCGCGTACGGCGGGGGCGGTCGCGGCCTCAGCGACGACCAGGCGCGCACCGCTGTCGGCGACCATCGTGCCGATCTCGGTCGGGGTCGCCCGCGGGTTGAGCGGGACCGCGACCATGCCGGCACGCAGCACCGCGAGGTAGGCGGTGACGAAGTCGGGGGTGTTGCCCAGGCACAGCGCGACCCGGTGGCCCGCGACCAGCCCGGCCTCGCCGAGCCCGCGCGCGTGGCGTCCCACCGCGTCGGCCAGCTCGGCCCAGGTCGTCTCCTGGCCGGTGTCGGCGTCGAGGAGGGCGGTGGCGTCGGGCGCGCGCTCGACCGCGGCGGTGAGGAGCGCGGCGAGGTTCGCGGCCATGGAGCGAGTCTGGCACAGGCGCCCCCCGCCCTGGACGTCACACGTCAGCGGGGCTATAGCTCCCGGAGCGCATGACGCCCCGCGGGAGCGTCATACGTCCGCCGGGCTATATCTCCGGATTCGTACGACGTCCCGGGTGCGGGCTCTAGTCTGACGGCGTGCACCCCCACCGGACCCCCAACCTGCGCCGGCGCTCGACGCTGGCGGGGCAGGCGGCGGCTGCTGCCGCCGAGGTGGAGTCCGCGCTGTCGGTGGCGCCGGATCCCACGGCTGCGGCGTTCTTCGACGTCGACAACACCGTCATGCAGGGCGCCTCGATCTTCCACCTCGCCCGCGGACTGCACCGGCGCGACTTCTTCACGACGCGCGAGATCCTGGGTGCGGCGTGGAAGCAGGCGTACTTCCGCTTCGTCGGGGTCGAGGACCCCGAGCACATCGAGGCCAGCCGCGCGTCCGCGCTGGCGTTCATCGCCGGTCACACCGTCGCCGAGCTCGAGGAGCTGGGCGAGGAGATCTTCGACGAGGTGATGGCCGAGCGCATCTGGCCCGGCACCCGAGCGCTCGCCCAGCTCCACATCGACCAGGGTCAGCGCGTGTGGCTGGTGACCGCCGCCCCGATCGAGATCGCCCGGATCATCGCCCGCCGCCTCGGGCTCACCGGCGCGATGGGCACCGTCGCCGAGCACGTCGACGGCGTCTACACCGGGCGGCTGGTCGGCGACCTGCTGCACGGACCGGCCAAGGCCGAGGCGATCCGCGCCCTCGCCGAGCGCGAGGGGCTCGACCTGGAGCGCTGCTCGGCGTACTCCGACTCCTTCAACGACCTGCCGATGCTCTCGCTGGTCGGCGACCCGTGCGCGATCAACCCCGACTCCCGGCTGCGCGACCACGCGCGGGCGCAGGGCTGGCGGATCCGCGACTACCGCACCGGCCGGAAGGCCGCGCGGGTCGGGCTGATGGCCGCCGCCGGCACCGGTGCGCTCGCGGGTGCGGCCGCCGCCGCGACGACGCTGCGGCGCCGGTTGCGGTAGCCCGAAAACGCCCGGGACCTCACGGTTTTCCTCATGTTCTGACCCGCGGGGCCGATCCGAGGCACAATCGGGTCACCGGCGTGACCCGGGTGGAAGTAAAGAATCCGCATCGCCCTCTGGTCAGGCCGACGGTTGCCCCTTACCGTTGAGTAGGTTTCCGGCGGGAGGGTCGGAGAGGGAGAGACGATGTACACGCGCGCCGCGGAGTTCCGGCGGGGGTTCACGACCCTGCGCCGGGCCCTGCGTGTCGCCGCCGACGGCGGCGATCCGTTCGCACCCGGCTTCGCCATGGCCACCGGGCCGGCTGGCGCGTCGCCGTTCGGCACCCCCCGCCTGACCCGCCCCCTGCTCAGCGAGGCCGCGGCGCTGTCCCAGCTCGCGATGGAGCCCCCGCGCCGCGAGGACGACTCCGCGATGGCGGCCTCCTCCGAGGTCGACGAGGCGCAGGGGCAGCGCCTCATCGCGCTCGTCGAGCTCGCCCGCGGCGGCGACGCCGAGGCGTTCGGGCTGCTCTACGACCACTACCACCCGTCGGTCTACCGCTTCCTCTACTACCGCGTCGGCTCGGTGGCCCTGGCCGAGGACCTCACCTCGGAAACGTTCTTCCGCGCGCTGCGCAGCATGAGCACGTTCCGCTGGCAGGGCAAGGACTTCGGCGCGTGGCTGATGACGATCGCCCGCAACCTCACCGCCGACCACTACAAGGCCGGCCGCACCCGCCTCGAGCAGGCCACCGAGGACATGGGCGACCTCGACACGAGCACCGAGGGCCCCGAGGGCGCCGTACTCCAGACCCTCACCAACGAGGCGCTGCTGGAGGCGCTCGGCAAGCTGCCCAAGGAGCAGCAGGAGTGCCTGATCATGCGGTTCCTGCAGGGCATGTCCATCGCCGAGACCGCCAAGGTGCTCGGCCGCACCGACGGAGCGATCAAGCAGCTGCAGCTGCGCGGGGTGCGCAACCTGGCCAAGCTCCTGCCGGAGGGCCTGCGATGAGCACCCACGACCGCACCGCATGGCAGGCGCAAGGTTCGGGCAAGCACCAGGGGTGTGCCGTAACTTTCCGCGTTCGGGCCTCGTTGGTCCTGATAACCGCCGCATCCCTCCCTGCGGCAACTACGACAGGACACGTGCGATGAACTCCCGGTTCCTGGCGCGACGAAGCGCCGAGGACTTCGCCCACGGACTGGACGCGCTCGAGCGCGACCAGGCCGTCGATGAGCGTGCCGACGCACACCTGCTCGAGCTGGTGGGCGCGCTGCGTTCGGCCGAGGCCCCGGCTCCACGTGCCGCCTTCGTCAACGACCTCCGCGAGCGCCTCATGGTCGAGGCCGAGGCGACGCTGTCGCCGCAGTCGGCCAAGCTCAGCCTCCCGCCGCGCACCCGCGGCGTCCGCGAGCGCCGCTTCGTCGCCGCAGCATCCGTCGCGGTCCTCCTCGGTGGCTCCGCGACCATGGCGGCCGCCGCCCAGGACTCCCTGCCCGGCGAGGCGCTCTACCCGATCAAGCGCGGCCTCGAGCAGGCCCGCTCCTCCCTCACGTTCAGCGAGGACGGCAAGGGCCACCGACTGCTCGAGCGCGCCACCGGCCGCCTGGCCGAGGCCTCGCGCCTGGCCACCGACCGCAGCGGCATCGCGCTCGAGGAGCGCATCCGCGCCACGCTCGACGACTTCGAGGCACAGACCCGCGAGGGCACCGCACTGCTGCTCGCGTCGTACGCCGAGACCGGTGACGCCGCCGACGTCGAGACGGTGCGCGCCTTCCTGGCGACCTCGCTCGGCAGCCTCGACGCGCTGACCGACCTGCTGCCCGCCGAGATGCACGGCCAGCTGTCCGACCTCGCGATCCTGCTGCGTGACATCGACGACGAGGCCGTGAGCGTGTGCGGCGACTGCGGCCCGGCCGACGTCCTCGAGCTGCCCGCCACCTTCCTCGCGTTCGGCGAGGTCAAGCAGGCCCTCGAGGCCACCGACAGGGCCGGCGACACGCTGGGCAACAACCACCCGGTGCGGCCCGAGGTCGAGATCGAGATCCCGACGCTGCCGACCGTCCCCGCGCCCGACCGTCCGGGCACGGGGCAGCAGACCCCCGCGCCGCCCGCCCAGAGCGAGCAGCCCGACCCGGCGCCCGCGCAGCCGGCCCCGCCGTCGACCGAGGGCGCACCCCCCAAGGGCCTGATCTCCACCGTCGTCGACATCCTGCGTCAGGGCCAGAACGCCACCGCCAAGCCCAGCGGCACGCCCAAGGGCGCGGAGGAGACCCCGAAGCCGGGTGCACCGACCGCCTCACCCACCGAGAAGCCCCTCACCAACCTCGGCGAGTCCCTCGGCGACCTGCTGGGCTCGCTGCTCGGCGGCAACTGACTGAAGCCACCCGCGCAACGTCATACGTCCGCCGACCTACGACGCCGAGGACGTATGACGTCCCGAGCCTGGGTCAGCGGAAGACGGAGCGGCGCTGCATCAGCAGTGAATACAACGTCTGCTGGATCGTCTCGCGCACCTGGTCGGTGACGTTGAAGACCAGCATCGGGTCGTCGGCGGCGCCCTCGTCGTAGGAGTCGGTGCGGATGGGCTCGCCGAACTCGATCAGCCACTTCGACGGCAGCGGCACCAGGCCCAGCGGGCCGAGCCACGGGAAGAGCGGCGTGATCGGGATGTAGGGCACGCCGAGCAGCCGCGCGAGCGAGGGGATGTTGCCGACGAGGGGGTAGATCTCCTCGGCGCCGACGACCGAGCACGGGATGATGGGTACGCCGGTGCGCACGGCCGCCGAGACGAAGCCGCCCCGGCCGAAGCGCTGGAGCTTGTAGCGCTCGGAGTAGGGCTTGCCGATGCCCTTGAAGCCCTCCGGCCAGACGCCGACGAGCTTGCCGCCCGACAGCATCCGCTCGGCGTCCTCGTTGCAGGCCAGCGTCGCGCCGGCCTTGCGGGCGAGGTTGGCGATGACGGGCATGCGGAAGACCAGGTCGGCGCCGAGCGGGCGCAGGTGTCGGCCGGTGTGCTCGTGGATGGCGACGCCGGTCATCAGGCCGTCGATGGGGATCGTGCCGGAGTGGTTGGAGACCACGAGGGCACCACCCTCGGCGGGGATGTTCTCGGCCCCGCGGACCTCGATGCGGAACCACTTCTCCGCGATCGGGCGCAGAACCGCGAGGAAGAACCGCTCGGCGATCTCCTGGTCGAAGCCGTACTCGTCGACCTCGTAGTCGCCGGTGACCCGGTGGCGCAGGAACGCCAGCATCTCGGCCAACTGGCGCTCCCAGTCCTCGCCGAAGACCTCACGGGCGGCGAGGGTGAGCGCGTTGAGCCAGTCGCCCACCGGGATGCCGGGGCGGTCGCGGACCTCGCGGGGCGTGTGCGGCTCGGTCGGGCCGGACGCGGCGTCGGCCGGACTCTCGGCAGCCGGCTGGTCGGCCGTCTCACGGTCGATGGGGGTCGGGTCGCCGGCCTCGGGCGCCGCAGCAGCCTCGACGGCCGGGTCCTCGGGTGACTCCTGCGCCACCGGCTTCGAAGGCACCTTGCGCGGCGCGGCCTTCGCTGCTGGCGCCAAGTCGCGCGCCGCCGAGGACGGCTTGTCGCGACCGGTGCCGCGACCGGGACGACCGCGGGTGCCGAGCGGGATGATCTCCGCGTCAGCCATGAGCACCCCCCGCCGTACCGGACGGGACGACCTGCGACATCAGCAGCCGCGAGGGCGCGGTCAGACCCCCGGGCAGGGAGTCAACGAAGTCGGCGAACGCCTCGGCGCTGGTGTAGTCGGGCCGGAACCCGAGCACCTCGGTGCACGCGGTGGTGTCGACGCCACGGCCGTAGGTGAGGAACTGGACCTGCTCGGCGGAGAAGTCCACGAGCTTGGTCTGGCGCATCAGCGAGCCCACCGAGGTGGCGGCGAAGCCGGGCATCACGATGCTCGGCTTGCCGGTGCGGCGAATCGTCTGCGCCAGTGTCATGACGCCGTCGCCGGCGACGTTGAACGTGCCGTGGACGCCCGCGAGCGTGGCGTGGCGCAGCACGGCGAGCAGGTCGGTCTCGTGCAGGAACTGCAGCCGGGCGTCGAAGCCGAGCACCCGCGGGAGGACCGGCAGCCGGAAGTACTGCGCGAGGGGCGAGGTGATCCGCGGACCGATGCTGTTGGCGCAGCGCAGCGTCGTCACGGTCACGTCGGAGCGGCGGCGCGCGAACCCGCGCACGTAGCCCTCGACCTCGTAGACGTCCTTGGCGTAGCCGCCCTTGGGCAGCCGCTTGGGCGGCATGTCCTCGGTGAACATCGCCGGGTCGCGGCTCGAGGCGCCGTACACCGTGGTCGACGACTTCACGACGAGATGGCGCAGCCCCGGCGCGCGCTGGCACGCCGCGAGCAGCTGCATCGTGCCGATGACGTTGAGCTCCTTCATGGAGCTGCGACCGGCGTTGTCCCCCGGCGTCGCCACGACGCTCATGTGGACGACCGTGTCGACGTCCTCCTTGGCGATCACCTTGGCGATCACCGGGTTGCGGATGTCGGCGCGGACGAACTGGACTCCGCCCAGGTCGCCGCGGGGCGGCGTCACGTCGACGCCGATCACCCGCTCGACGTCGGGCTCCGAGGTCAGGGCTCGCGCGAACCGCAGGGCAAGCTCACGCGAGATGCCCGTGACGAGTACGACGCGCCCCACCGAGTGGTCCGACCGATCTGCTCAGAGCCCGCGCAAGGTCACTTGCCGAGACGACGACGCTGAACGCGCGTCTTCTTCAGCAGCTTGCGGTGCTTCTTCTTGGCCATGCGCTTGCGGCGCTTCTTGATGACGGAACCCACAGGTGGAGCCTCTCTGATGATCAGGCGTCGCTGCACGGTGGTGCAGAACGGGGGCAAGCGTATCCGGGCCGCCCTACTCGGGAGAAACCGAGACGGATCGTGGGCGGTTTCCGAACCGGGCGGCAGTTTCACTTGTCCTGAGTAGCCGAGGGACGAGGCGTATCGAAGGGCCGCCCGACTGACGACACACCCGCTGGTCGAACGAAACTACCGCTGCAAACGCCCGGTTTCGTTCGACAAGTGGTACGCGAGAGGCTGCCGGTGGTGCAGGGCGAGCGTCAGCCCGTCTGGAAGAACGAGCCCTTGAGGTAGTCGTCGACGTCCTTCTCGGTGACCCGGAAGGAACGCCCGACGCGGACCGCCGGCAGCTCGCCGGAGTGGACGAGTCGGTAGACGGTCATCTTGGAGACACGCATGACCTGCGCGACCTCGGCAACGGTCAAGAACTTCGAGCCGGAGAGGTCCCCAGCGCCTGGAGCAGCCATCGTGCACCGCACTTTCTGAGGCCGACGCCCACGGCTTCCCCACCGCGGCCTCACGCCAGCCTGGTGGCGAGGATAGGGGCTGGTGTGACTCGTGGGGAAGGGGTGACGGCCAACCTGGGGAAATTCTTTGCCTTTCTCCGGCGTGTCGCGTGGACAGCCGCCCACCCAGCTGCCCACCGAGCCGCACAGCCAGGCGCCCGTCAGTACCCGTGCACGTTCAGCCCGTGCAGCGGGAACGCCGCCTCGCGGGTGGCCTGGATGGCGCGGTCGAGCCAGGTGTTGGGGTCGTAGCCGTCGCGCCAGTCGCGGTACGCCGGGGTGCGGCCGTCGGTGAGCCGGAACGGCGCCTGCTGCCCCATCGACGTCAGCACGTGGTCGCGCCAGCCGTCGGGGGTGGGCAACGAGGGGTCCAGCGGCGCGCCGCCCACGATCGCCAGCAGGTGGCTCCACGCCCGCGGGACGACGTCGACGATCGCGTAGCCGCCCCCACCGGTGGCGACCCACTTGCCCCCCGCGACCTCGTGGGCGAGCTCGTGCAACGCGAGGTAGGTCGCGCGCTGGCCGTCCACGGTGAGCATGAGGTGGGCGAGCGGGTCCTCGAGGTGGGTGTCGCAACCGTGCTGGGTGACGAGGATGTCGGGGTCGAACTCGCGCAGCAGCTCGGGCACGACCGCGTGGAACGCGCGCAGCCAGCCGGCGTCCGACGTGCCGGGCGGCAGGGCGACATTGACCGCGCTCCCCTTCGCCTCCGGCCCGCCGAGGTCCTGGGGGAACCCGGTGCCGGGGAAGAGCATCTGGCCGGTCTCGTGGAGGCTGATCGTGAGCACGCGCGGGTCGTCCCAGAAGATCCGCTCCACGCCGTCGCCGTGGTGGACGTCGACGTCGACGTACGCCACCCGCTCCGCACCGTTGTCGAGCAGCCACTGGATGCCGACGGCGATGTCGTTGTAGATGCAGAACCCGCTCACCCGCCCGGGCATGGCGTGGTGGAGCCCGCCGGCGATGTTGGCGGCGTGGGTCGCCTCGCCCGTCCACACCTGCCGCATGGCCTCGACAGTCGCGCCGACCACGTGGGCGCCCGCGTCGTGCATGCCGACGAAGACGGGGTTGTCGTCACTGCCCAGCCCGAACGAGTAGTCGGCGCGCCGCGGGTCGCGACCGGCAGCCATCACCGCCTCGAGGAGCGCCGGCGAGTGCACCGTGGCGATCGCGTCGTCGCTCGCGACCGGAGCGGCCACCTGGCGCAGCACGCCGTCGGGGCCGGTCACGCCGAGCTCCTCGGCCAGCCGCATCGTCAGGTCGACGCGCACCGGCGCCATCGGGTGGGTCGGGCCGAAGTCGTAGGTGGTCATCACCGGGTCGAACACGACCACCGATCCGCCCGGGCAGGCGACCGGGTCAGCAGGCACGGCGGGCTCCAGCGGCATGGGGGTCAGGCGCTCCCCTCGGCCAGCGCGCGCGAGCGGTCCCGCGCCGCCTCCATCGCGACCAGGAACGCCGCGCGCACCTTGTGGTCCTCGAGCTCGCGTACGGCGGCAGCCGTGGTGCCTCCCGGCGAGGTGACGCGCTCGCGCAGGACGGTCGGGTGCTCTCCGGTCTCGCGCAGCAGCTTGGCCGAGCCAACGACGGTCTGCACGACGAGGTCGGTGGCGGTCGCGCGCGGCAGTCCGAGGTGGACGCCGGCCTCGATCATCGACTCGACGACGAAGAAGATGTACGCCGGACCCGACCCGCTGATCGCGGTCACGGCGTCCTGCTGCCGCTCCGGCACCCGCAGCACCTTGCCGGTCGCCGCCAGCACGGCCTCCGCCTCGACCAGGTGGGCCTCCTCGCACACCGAGCCGGCGGAGATCGCCGCCATCCCCTCGTCGACCAGCGCGGGGGTGTTGGGCATGACGCGGATGACGGCCACCCCGGCGGGCACCCGCTCCTCGATCCAGGCGGTGGTGATGCCGGCGGCGAGCGAGACCAGCAGCTGGCCCGGGCGCAGCACGGGGGTGATCTCGGCGAGCAGGTCGGCCATGTCCTGCGGCTTGACCACCAGCAGCACGGTCTCAGCCTCGGCGGCCGCCTCGCTGTTGCCCAGGACGCGTACGCCGTACCTCTCCTGGAGCTCGGCGGCACGCTCGGTGCGCTTCTCGCCGACCAGCAGCGAGTCGGCCGGGCGTCCGCCGCGCAGCATCCCGGAGAGCAGGGTCTCGCCCATCACTCCCGCACCGAGGATCGCGACGTTCGCGCCCATGGCTCTCCCCTACCTCGTCGACACCAGTGACCGAGCGAACAATGTCAGGTTGGACGGCCGCTCCGCGAGACGTCTCATGAGGTATCCGTACCACTGCGCGCCGTACGGCACATAGACGCGGACGGTCTCGCCGCGCTCCGCGAGCCGCCGCTGCTCGTCGGGGCGGATGCCATAGAGCATCTGGAACTCGTAGGTGCCGGGGCGGCGTCCGTGGCGAGCGGCGAGCGCCGAGGCGATCTCGATCAGGCGCGGGTCGTGGGTCGCGACCATCGGGTAGCCGGCGCCGGCCATGAGGATCTTCAGGCAGCGCACGTAGGCCCGCGCGATGTCCTCGGGGTCGGTGTGGGCGACGTCGTCGGGCTCGGCGTACGCGCCCTTGCACAGCCGCACCCGGGAGTCCTCGTGGGCGAGCGTGCGGCAGTCGGAGACGGTGCGGTGCAGGTAGGACTGCAGCACCGCGCCGGTCTCGGGGAAGTCGCGCCGCAGCTCGTGCACGATCATCAGCGTCGCGTCGGTGACCGCGTGGCTCTCCATGTCGATGGTGACGGTGGTGCCGGCCCGGCGCGCCGCCCGGCAGATGCGCTGGGCCTGCTCGAGCGCGAGCTGCGGCCCGTCGTCGGGCAGGGCCAGTCCGAGCGCGGTGAGCTTGACCGAGACCTCCGCCCGGTGCGCGAGGCCCTCGTCGGCCAGCGCCGTCAGCAGCTCGTGGTAGGCGTCGACCGTCGCCCACGACTGGGCGACGTCGAGGGTGTCCTCGCCGAGGTGGTCGAGGGTGACGTGCAGCCCGTCGGCGGCCAGCTCGCCGGCCACGCGTACGGCGTCGGCCGTGGTCTCGCCGGGGACGTAGCGCTCGACCACGCCCCGGGTCACCGGCGTCCGCACGAGGGCGTCTCGCACCCGGTCACTGCGCGAGAGCGCCAGGATCGGCTCACGGAGCAGGGACATGCCGGTCAGCGTACGTCGGCGCCCTCGCGGTCTCAGCGCTCGGTGGCGAAGTGCAGGCGGGCGAAGGCCAGCGACTCCAGCAGGTCGGCCTCGCGCTGGGCCTTGTCGGCCTTGCGGGTGTTGATCTCCAGCACGACGTGTCCCTCGAACCCGGTGCCGGCGAGGTGCTCGAGCAGCTCGGCGGCGGGCTGCCTGCCGCGCCCGGGGACGAGGTGCTCGTCCTTGGCCGACCCGCTGCCGTCGGTGAGGTGCAGGTGGCGGAACCGGTCGCCGAGCCGCTTGACCAGCTCGAGGGAGTCGGTCTGCGCCGTCGCGGCGTGGGAGAGGTCGACGCAGGTGTTGGCGTAGCCCTGCTCCGAGGGGTCCCAGCCGGGTTGGTAGACCTGCAGCTCGCGCTTCGACGAGGCGCGCCAGGGATACATGTTCTCGACCGCGAACGCGATGCCGGTGCGGGCCTCCAGGTCGGCGATCCCCTCGACGAAGCCGGCGGCGTACTCCCGCTGCCACCGGAACGGCGGGTGTACGACGACGACGTCGGCGCCCACGGCGTGGGCCATCTCGGCGCTGCGCTCGAGCTTCACCCACGGGTCGGTGCCCCAGACCCGCTGGGTCACCAGGAGGGTGGGCGCGTGGATCGAGCAGACCGGCACCTCGTGGTAGTCCGAGAGGTGCTTGATCCCGTCGACCTCCTGGCTGACCGGGTCGAGCGCGACCATCACCTCGACGGCGTCGTAGCCCAGGCGCGAGGCGTAGGAGAACGCCTCGGCAGCCGACTCGGGATAGACCGAGGAGGTCGAGAGGGCGAACAGCGGGCCGGTCACGCTCCCGCCAGTCCTGCCCGGACGCTGAGCCGGTCGAGCCGCTCGAGGATGACGCCCTCCCGCAGCGCCCACGGGCACACCTCCAGCTCGGTGAACCCGAAGATGTCGAAGACCCCCTCCGCGACCAGGGCGCCGGCCAGCATCTGGTGCGCACGGTTGGCGGCCACCCCCGGCAGGGCCGCGACCTGCTCGTGGCGCATCGCGGCCAGCTTCGGGATCCACTGCGCGAGCTCGGCCGCGGGCAGGATGCGGGAGACATACGGCCCCTGCGCCGACGGCGCCGCACCGCAGATGCGCGCTAGAGAACGCAGCGTCTTGGACGTCGCGACGGCGTGGTCGGGAGCGCCGCCGCGCAGCAGCGACCCGGCGTCCTTCGCGACGGCTGCGCGGATGCTGCGGCGTACCTCCCGCAGCTCGTCGTCAGTGCGCGGCCGGTCCTCGCGGAACCACCGTCGGGCCAACCGCCCGGCGCCGAGCGGCAGCGTCCACGCCACCTCGGGCGCCTCGTCGAGGCCGGCGGCGATCTCGAGCGACCCGCCGCCGATGTCGATGACCGCGAGCCGGCCCGAGGACCAGCCGAACCAGCGGCGTACGGCGAGGAAGGTCAGCCGCGCCTCGTCCTCACCGTGGACGACGTCGAGGGTGATGCCGGTGCGCTCGCGCACGAGGTCGAGGACGGCGTCGCTGTTGGTCGCATCGCGCACCGCCGACGTCGCGAAGCCGATGACCTCCTCGCAACCCTTCGTCTCCGCGACCTCGAGGGCCGTCCCGACGAACGCCGCGAGCGTCTCGGCCGCCACCTGGCTGATCGCCCCGTCGTCGTCGATGCTCTCCGCGAGCCGCAGCGGCTCCTTGAACGAGTAGGCGGGCAGGGGGGCCGCGCCACCACGGGCGTCCACGACCAGCAGATGACCGGTGTTGGAGCCGATGTCGAGCACGCCCAACCTCATGCGGGCCACGGTACCGGCCGGGCACCCGACCGGACGCCGGGCGGGCGCTGGGGCGGCGGCGTACGGCGACGTAGGGTGACCGCCGTGCCCGAGGTCGACCTGGTGTTCCCACGTGCGTGGGTGGAGTTCGAGGACCCCGCCGACCGCGGCGACGGCGGTCAGGTCTTCCGCTGTGACATCACGTGGCTCACGTCCAGCTGGACCTGCATCTTCGGTGGCGGGTGCGCCGGCATCAGCGCCGACCGCCCCGACTACGGCTGCTGCACCCTCGGTGCGCACTTCGCCGACGACGAGGACGAGGAGCGCGTCGCCGGCTGGGTCGACAAGCTCGAGCCCGAGCACTGGCAGATGCACGAGGTCGGCCGGCCCGACGGCAAGCGTGGTGTGAAGCCCAAGCGCCGGCAGTGGGTCGAGATCGAGGACGGCGAGCGCAAGACCCTGGTCCACGAGGGCGTCTGCGTGTTCTTCAACCGCCCCGGCTTCCCCGGCGGCGAGGGCTGCGCCTTCCACCACCAGGCCGAGCGCGAGGGCGTGCACTTCGTCGAGACCAAGCCCGACGTCTGCTGGCAGCTGCCGATCCGCCGGCTCTTCCGCGAGGTGGAGATCACCGACGGCACCACCTACACCGAGGTGACGATCACCGAGTACGACCGGCGCGGCTGGGGCCCCGGCGGCCACGACCTCGACTGGTACTGCTCGGGCAACACCGAGGCCCACGTCGCCCCCGAGCCGGTCTACCTCTCCAACGCTGCCGAGCTCATCGCGCTCATGGGGCAGCCGGCGTACGACGAGCTGGTCGCGCACTGCGAGGCGCACCTGCGCTCCCGCTCGCTGCTCGCCATCCACCCCGCCTCGCGGCACTCCTGAGCGGCGTGCAGTTTCGCTACACGTGTAGCGAAGTCGCCACTGTGTACACGTTCCAGTCGGCGTGTCGCGCAACTTCGTATACACAGTCCCCCCGAACCGCGGTACGCCGCACCCGGCACGGCCGCCGGATCGACCCCCGATTGGGAGTCCGGCAACGACACGGGTGACAATGCCAACATGCGCCTGGACCACCTGTCGTACGCCGCCGGACCCGACGGACTCGCGAGCACCGCGCAGCGTCTCGGGGAGCTTCTCGGGGAGGAGTTCGTCGACGGCGGGCTGCACCCGCGCTTCGGCACCCGCAACATGACCCTCGCCCTGCGCGACCGGGTCTACGTCGAGATCGTCGAGGTGCTCGACCACCCCGCCTCCGACAAGGCCCCGTTCGGCCAGGCCGTGCGTGCCCGGTCCGAGCTGGGTGGCGGTTGGATGGGCTGGGTCGTGCGGGTGCGCGACATCGAGAAGTACGAGGAGCGCCTGGGCCGCAAGGCCGTCCCCGGCAACCGGCACCGCCCCGACGGCACCGAGCTGGTGTGGGAGCAGATCGGCGTGAAGGGCCTGCAGTCCGACCCGCAGCTGCCGTTCTTCGTCAAGTGGCTGTCCCCCGAGGAGGACCGTCCGGCGGCCAACCCGTCGGGCGCGATCTCGCTGGAGTGCCTGGAGATCGCCGGCGACCCGCAGCGCGTCAGCGAATGGCTGGGCCACCCGGTCGACGAGCCGCTGGAGGACGTGAAGGTCGAGTGGGTCGCCCCGCACGGCACCCCGGGCCTGCTCGCCGCCCAGTTCCAGACCCCCAACGGCCTGGTCCGGATCTAAAGCGACCACCCCTGAGCGCACCCCGGCCCGGCGGCGTGCCGCGCCCCGCACCACCCTCGACCGTGCCCGGCACCTCGCCGGGCGCCGTACCCTCGCCCAACATCTGGCACCACACCGCGACGTACGAGATCGAGAACCGCGCGGTTGACCCGGATCGGCGCATCGAGGCCGCCATGCTGCGGCTCGGCTCTTGGGAGGGACGCGACCTGCTCGACCTCGGGTGCGGCACCGGCTTCCACCTGCCGCGCTGGGCGGGCGAGCAGGGCTTCCCGGCGGCCCGGTCCGTCGTCGGCGTCGAGCCCCATCCCGGCCTCGCGGCGATCGCCCGTCGGCGTACGGCGAAGCTCGGCACCGTCCGCGTCCTCCAGGGAAGCGCCACCGACCTGCCGCTGCCGCCGGCCTCGGTGGACGTCCTGCACGCACGGTGGGCCTACTTCTTCGGTCCCGGCTGCGAGCCCGGGCTGCGCGAGTTCGACCGCGTGATGCGTCGCGGGGGTACGGCGTACGTCATCGACAACGACGCGACGCGCTCGACCTTCGGGGCGTGGTTCAGGCGGGGGTACGGCGACAAGGTGGATCCGCCCGCCGTTGAGCGGTTCTGGGCTCGCCACGGATGGAGCCGCGAGCCCATCGACATGGGCTGGAGCTTCGAGTCCCGCGAGGACCTCGAGGCGGTCGTGCGCATCGAGTTCGCGCCGGCGGTCGCCGAGGAGATCATCGCCGAGCACGAGGGGTTGAGCGTCGACTACGCCGTCAACCTGTGGTGGAAGCAGTACTGAACCGGGCCCCTCAGCTGGTCTCCCGCACCACCAAAGTGGGCTGCAGCAGCAGCCCCGGCTCCTCGATGGGCCGGTGGTTGAGCAGCTTCTCGAGTCGCTCCCCGATCCCGAGCGCGACCTCCTCCAGCGGCTGGCGCACCGAGGTGAGGGCGGGCGAGACGGTCTGGGCGACCTGGGAGTCGTCGAAGCCGACGACGGCGACGTCGCGACCCGCGACCAGCCCGCGCTCGTGCAGCGCCCGCATCGCCCCCATGGCGACCGTGTCGCTGACGCAGACCAGCGCCGTCGGCTTGCGGGCGTCGATGAGGGCGTGGGTGGCGCGCCGGCCGTACTCCATCGTGCCGTCGCCGCGCACGCTCAGCCGCGTGGTCGACAGACCGCGGGCGCGCATCGTGCCCATCCACCCGGCACGCCGGTCCTCACCGATGGGCTGGTCGGCGGTCCACCCCAGCCAGGCGATCACCTCGTGGCCACGATCGGCGAGGTGGGAGGTCGCCTGCGCCACGCCGGCGGCGCCGTCGACGTCCACCCACGGATGGATCGCCTCGGCCTGGTCCCACGGGCGCCCGAAGGCGACGAAGAGCGCGCCGCGCTGCTGGAGGTACTCCACCTGCGGGTCGCCGCGGTAGGTGTCGGTGACGACGAACGCGTCGACGGCCGTCGAGCGCAGCATCCGCGCGTAGCCGCGCTCGGAGTCCGTCGGGTCGGAGGCGAAAAGCAGGACGTGGTAGCCCATCTCGCGCGTGGCCTCGACCAGCGTGTGGACGAACCGGTCCATCAGCGCATTGGCCGTGCCCTCCTGCGCGGGCTCGAACGGCAGCCCGATCAGGCGTGTGGTGCGGGTGCGCAGGGTGCGGGCGGCGAGGTTGGGCGAGTAGCCGAGATCGGCGATCGCGCGCTCCACCTTGGCCAGGGTGTCCTCGGCCAGCAGGGCGGGGTTGTTGATCGCGTTGGAGACCGTCTGGCGCGACACCCCGGCGCGCGCTGCGACCGTGGCCAGGGTCGCCGGGCCCTCGGGCGTACGGCGATCGGTGGCGCGGACCACCCTGCTGCCGCGCGTGCCGCCGTCTCGTCTGCCACCGCGTGCCATGCGCCCGCGCCCCTCCGTCATGCCGTACGCCGCCCACCCGGTGTCTTGACTGGGCACAACCAGGCTGTCTGGATCGATCCAAGCAGCGTCCCCGCATGATCCGCCGCCGGTACGCCGCCCGTCAAACGCCCGTCCCTGCGCTGGGGACGGCTTCCGCGCCGATGTCGGTGCCGTCGCCTACCGTGCACGTCATGAGTGGAGCCTCTCGAGCCGCGCGCGCCCGCACGACGTACGCCTGCTCCGAATGCGGCTGGGAGACCGCCAAGTGGGTCGGGCGCTGCACCGGGTGCCGCGCGTTCTCGACGATGGTCGAGCGGACGGTCGCTGCGCCCGCTGCCGGCCGGCCCGCGACCCAGGCGACCCGGCCGACGCGGCCCGCCCGTCCTGTGGGCGAGGTCTCGCGCGAGCGCACCCGCCGCATCCGCACCGGCCTCCCGGAGTTCGACCGCGTCCTCGGCGGTGGGCTGGTCGCAGGCCAGGTGCTGCTGCTCGCGGGCGAGCCCGGCGTCGGCAAGTCGACGCTGCTGCTGGAGGTCTCCCAGGCGTTCAGCGCCGGCCCCCGCGGGGAGAAGCGCGGGCCGGATGCCCAGCCACGCACCGTCCTCTACGTCTCCGGTGAGGAGTCGGCCGAGCAGATCGGCGTACGCGCGGAGCGGGTCGGTGCCGACAGCCCCGGGCTCCTGGTCGCCGACGAGACCGACCTCGACACCGTCCTGGGCCATCTCGACGCGACGTCGCCGGCACTGGTGGTCGTCGACTCGGTGCAGACCGTGGCGTCGGTGACGATCGAGGGCCGTGCCGGTGGGGTCGGACAGGTCACCGGCGCCACCCAGGCCCTGACGTCGTGGGCCAAGCGCGCCGGGGTGCCGATGCTGCTGATCGGGCAGTCGACCAAGGACAACAACGTCGCCGGCCCCCGCTCGCTCGAGCACCTCGTCGACACCGTGCTCACCTTCGAGGGCGACCGCCACACCGCCCTTCGGCTGCTGCGTGCGGTCAAGAACCGGTTCGGGCCGGCCGAGGAGGTCGCGTGCTTCGAGCAGCGCGACAGCGGGCTCTTCGCGGTCTCCGACCCGTCCCAGCTCTTCCGCGCCCAGCGCGACCAGCCCGTCGCCGGCACCTGCACGACGATCTCGATGGAAGGCCGGCGCCCGCTCGTCGCCGAGGTGCAGGCGCTGGTGTCCAAGAGCAGCACCCCGCAGCCGCGGCGGGCCGTCAGCGGCGTCGACCACGCCCGGCTGGCGATGCTGCTCGCGGTGACGGAGAAGTACGGCGGCGTGAAGCTCGGCGAGCTCGACGTCTACGTCGCCACGGTCGCGGGGCTGCGGCTGACCACGCCGTCGTGCGACCTGGCCGTCACCTTGGCGATCTGGTCGGCCCTCACCGACATCGCCTTGTCCCGGCACGTCGCGGCGGTCGGCGAGGTCGCGCTCTCCGGTGACATCCGCCCCGTGCAGGGGTTGGGCCAGCGGGTCGCCGAGGCCGCCCGCCTCGGGTTCACCCGGATCCTGGTCCCGCCGATCGCCGATCGCGGCGAGCTCCCCGCCGAGCTGCGCAACGACACCGGGGTCCGGCTGGTCGAGGTGGGGACCCTCGCGAAGGCCTTCAAGGCGGCCCAAGTGGTCCCGCCCGCGGCGCCTCGCCAGCCGGCTTGAGTCCGGGGTGAGTCATCCACCCGCCGCTGTCCCTACACTGAGCCGGAGTTCATGACCGGCGAGGGGGCAGGTGGGTGGCAGTGACCAGCAGCGCGGACGACGCCTCGAGACTGCGCAGCACCCTCGCGTCGATCGCCCCCGGCACGACCCTGCGCGACGGGCTCGAGCGCATCCTGCGCGGCCGGACCGGCGCCCTGCTGGTCCTCGGCAACGACAAGGTCGTCGAGTCGATCTCGAGCGGCGGGTTCACCCTCGACGTACCCTTCACCCCGACCGGCCTGCGGGAGCTCGCGAAGATGGACGGCGCGATCATCCTCGACCGCGACGCCACGCGGATCGTGCGCGCGGCGGTCCATCTCATGCCCGACCCGACGATCTATTCCGAGGAGACCGGCACCCGGCACCGCACCGCCGACCGGGTCGCGCGCCAGACCGGCTTCCCGGTGATCTCGGTGTCGCAGTCGATGCAGATCATCGCGGTGTACGTCGACCAGACCCGCTACGTGCTGGAGGACTCCGGGCAGATCCTCTCGCGCGCCAACCAGGCCCTCGCGACCCTCGAGCGCTACAAGCTCCGGCTCGACGAGGTGTCCTCGACCCTGTCGGCACTGGAGATCGAGGACCTCGTCACCGTCCGCGACGTCGCCGTCGTCGCCCAGCGCCTGGAGATGGTCACGCGGATCGCCCGGGAGATCGAGGACTACGTCGTCGAGCTCGGCTCCGACGGCCGGCTGCTCGCGCTCCAGCTCGAGGAGCTCATCACGGGCGTCGACGTCGAGCGCGAGCTCGTCATCCGCGACTACCTCCCCCAGGGCCGTCGCAAGCGCAGCACCGAGAGCGTGCTCGCGGAGCTCGAGGGCCTCTCCCCCACCGAGCTCGTCGACGTCCCCGCCGTCGCCCGCGCCGTCGGACTCGGGATCAGCGAGCACCTCGACGCGGCGGTCTCGCCGCGCGGCTACCGGCTGCTCGCCAAGGTCCCGCGCCTGCCGCAGACCGTCGTCGAGCGGCTCGTCGAACACTTCGGCAACCTGCAGAAGCTGCTCTCCGCCGGCATCGACGACCTGCTCACCGTCGAGGGCGTCGGCGAGCTGCGCGCCCGCTCCGTGCGTGAGGGGCTGTCGCGCCTCGCGGAGTCGAGCATCCTCGAGCGCTACGTGTGATCAGTCCTGCGCGGCGCCCTCGGCCTGCTGACGCTTCTTCTTCTGCTGCGCAGGCTTCTCGTCCTGCGGCTTCGCCGCCTGGGTCTTGGGCTTCTTCGGCTTGATCGTCTTGGTGATCACGGGAGCCGAGGGGCGGCGCAGGCGGAACTGCACCTCGGTCGGCTGACCACCCAGGGCCGCGGTCAGCACGTGGTAGTAGCCCGGCAGCGCCCACTTGGTGTTGCCGGTGCACTCGGCGTTGGAGCGGCGACCGTTCCAGGTCATGCTCACCACGGCCGGGGTGTCGCGGCGTACGACGACGTCCTGCGTCGGCACCGTGCGCGGGCACTCCTGGCTCGTCCAGATCCGGTCGGGTCCCGACGTCAGCTTCACCACGACGGTCTTGGGCGAGACGGTCCAGGTGCAGGCCTCCGACAGCGAGCTGGTCAGCTCCAGGTCGATGCGTACGCCGCCACCGGCGCTCGCGCCCTCCACCTTGGGCGTCACGCGGACGTCGGGGTCGAGACACACGCCCTTCGGCTCGGGCAGCGGCGGCGGGGTGTTCTTCGCCTTCTTGCCCTTGCCCTGCTTGCCCTGCTTGCCCTGCTTCCCCTTGTCCTGCTGGCCGTTCGCCTCGGCGGCCTCGCCAGCCTCCACGGCTGCGTCGTCGGTCGACGTCGGCTCCGCGAGCTCGACGCTCGCCGGACCGCCGACCTGCCGCGCGGTGGGGGCACCGGGGTCCTGGGGCGCCTGACCGAGCAGGGTCTTCACGCCGAGGACCAGCGCCAACGCCACGCCCAGGACGAGGAGCCGACGGGTCCAATACACGCGGGCGGGCAGGGGGCCGCGGGGGCGCGCGATGCCAGGCATGGTCGCACCGTAGTCAGCCGCGGACGCGTGGTGGCGGAGGCGCACCGACGCCTGCCGTCCCGCTGGCGAGCGACCCGCCCTACGATCGGCGCCGATGCCGCCCGCCGCCGACCCCGACCTCCAGCCCGAGGTGCTCCACGACACCGTCCTCGGTTGGTACGCCGACCACGCCCGCGACCTGGCGTGGCGCCGGCCGGGCGCCAGTGCATGGGGCGTCGTGGTCAGCGAGTTCATGCTGCAGCAGACGCCGGTCGCGCGGGTGCTGCCGGTGTGGGAGACGTGGATGGAGCGCTGGCCGACGCCCGCGGATCTGGCTGCCGAGCCGAGTGGCGAGGCCGTCCGCGCGTGGGGACGCCTCGGCTACCCACGCCGCGCGCTGCGCCTGCACGCCGCGGCGACGGCGGTGGTCGAGGAGCACGGCGGCGCGGTGCCGTCGTCGTACGCCGAGCTGATCGCCCTGCCGGGCGTCGGCGACTACACGGCAGCGGCGGTCGCGTCGTTCGCGTTCGGGCAGCGCCACGTCGTGCTCGACACCAACGTGCGGCGGGTGCACGCCCGCGTCCTGGGCGGGGTCGAGTTCCCGGCCGCCGCACCCACCCGGGCCGAGCGCGACCGAGCCGCCGCGCTGCTCCCCGACGACGAGGCCGAGGCCGCGACCTGGGCGGTGGCCGTGATGGAGCTCGGCGCCCTGGTCTGCACCGCCCGCGCTCCCGCCTGCGAGCGGTGCCCGGTGGCCGACCTGTGCCGCTGGCGCGCCGCCGGCTACCCGGCGTACGACGGCCCGCCCCGCAAGGTGCAGGACTACGCCGGCACCGACCGGCAGTGCCGCGGCCGGCTCCTCGCCGTGCTCCGCGACAGCGAGGGACCCGTCCACCGGTCGCGCCTCGACGCCGCCTGGCACCTCGACGACCAGCGCGAGCGCTGCCTCGCCTCGCTGCTCGCCGACGGGCTGGTCGTCGCCACCGGCCCCGCGACGTACGCCCTCCCCTGACCGCCCCCTGACCGCCCCCGCCCCCGTCACTCCCCTACGTCAGCGTCGTCTGCCTGGCTGCGGGGCAACGCTCACGTAGGGGAGTGTCTAGGATCCGGCGCATGGCGATCCGCATCCAGCCCACGGCCCAGGTCGACGAGACGGCGCAGGTCGGGGAGGGGTCCTCGGTGTGGGAGCTCGCCCAGATCCGCGAGGGTGCGCAGCTCGGGGAGCAGTGCGTGGTGGGCCGCGGGGCGTACGTCGGGTCCGGGGTACGCATCGGCGACCGCTGCAAGCTGCAGAACCACGCGCTGGTCTACGAGCCCGCCGAGCTGGGCGACGGCGTCTTCGTCGGGCCGGCAGCGGTGCTGACCAACGACCAGTACCCGCGCGCGGTCGCGCCGGACGGCTCGCTCAAGAGCGCCGCCGACTGGGAGCCCGTCGGGGTCACCATCGAGGACGGCGCGTCCATCGGCGCCCGCGCGGTCTGCGTGGCGCCCATTCGTGTCGGCGCGTGGGCGATGGTCGCCGCCGGCGCGGTCGTCACCAAGGACGTCCCGGCGCACGCGCTCATGGTCGGCGTCCCCGCCCGCCAGATCGGCTGGGTCGGCCGCGCCGGCCACCGCCTCCAGGAGCGGGACGGCGCCTGGGTCTGCCCGGCGACGGGCGAGGAGTACGTCGAGAGCGAAGGCGCGCTCAGCCGCCGATGACGAGGCGGCGTACGCCGTCGACGTCCCACGCCGCGGCGTCGGTGACGCGCCGGCCGTCGACCAGCACCCGCACGCCCGGCAGGTCCGCCGGGGTCAAGGACGCGTACGCCGCGTGGTCGGCCTGGATCACCGCGGCAGCGACCTCCTCGCCCCGGTGGGCGGGCAGGTCGTGGGCCTCGAGCTCCTCGGGGGTGTACATCGGGTCGCTGACATAGACGGTGGCCCCGCGCCGCTGCAGCTCGGCCACCGTCGGGAAGACGCCGGAGAACGCGGTCTCCTTCACCCCGCCCCGGTACGCCGCACCCAGCACCAGCACCGCGGTGCCGGACAGGTCACCCTGGGCAGCAGCGAGCAGGTCGACGGCGTACGTCGGCATCAGCGCGTTGGCCTCGCGGGCCGCGCGGACGACGGTCGCCTGGGGGTCGTTCCACAGGTAGATGCGCGGGTAGATCGGGATGCAGTGCCCGCCGACGGCGATGCCGGGGCGGTGGATGTGGCTGTAGGGCTGGGAGTTGCAGGCGTCGATGACCAGCTCGATGTCGATGCCGCGGGAGTCGGCGAACCGCGCGAACTGGTTGGCCAGCCCGATGTTGACGTCGCGATAGGTCGTCTCCGCCAGCTTCGCGAGCTCGGCGGCCTCCGCCGTACCCAGGTCCCAGACCCCGTTGGGACGGGGCAGGTCGTCGCGGTCGTCGAAGGTCAGCACCTGCTCGTAGAAACGCACGCCGGCCTCGGCGGAGGCGGCGTCGATGCCGCCGACCAGCTTCGGGTAGCGGCGCAGGTCGGCGAAGACCCGCCCGGTCAGCACCCGCTCGGGGCTGAAGACCAGGTGGAAGTCCTCCCCGGGCGTCAGCCCGGAGCCCTCGGCCAGCATCGGCGCCCACCGGTCACGCGTGGTGCCGACCGGCAGCGTGGTCTCATAGCTGACCAGCGTGCCGGGCTTCAGGCCGCGCGCCACCTCCCGCGTGGCCGAGTCCATCCACCCGAAGTCGGGGATGCCCTCGGCGTCGACGAAGAGCGGCACGACCAGCACGACCGCGTCGGACTCGGCGACGGCGGCCGCGGTGTCGGTCGTGGCCCGCAACCGCCCGTCACCCACGGCAGCGGCGAGCTTCTCGGCGAGCTGGTGCTCCCCGGGGAACGGCTCGGTGCCGGCGTTGACCAGGTCGACGACGCGCGCGTCGATGTCAGCGCCGACGACCGTGTGTCCGGCGTCGGCGAACTGGACCGCCAGCGGCAGCCCGATCTTGCCCAGCGCCACCACACAGATCCGCATGTCTCACCCTTCGTCGCGTCGACCGGTCACCCGTTGTTTGAGCCGGGTCAGGATGCCACGGGGTGCGTCCGCGACCGACAGTGCGGTCAGCGGGGCCGCCCACCGTCGTCGCTGCCCGTCGCGCACGGCGATCGTGCCGCCGACATAGACCCGCGCGCCGCGCGCCATGCGCTCCTGCAGCGACGGACCGCTCGCCGGCGGGGCCACCTCGAGGACGTACGCCGTACCCTCCCGCACGAGCGATCCCTGCGGGGCGGTGTCGTGCTCGCCGGCGCTGCCCACCCACACCTGCGGGAGGTCGGTGGAGGCGGGATCGAGCGGCAGCTCGACCTCGGCCCGCAGGCCGCCCGGCTCGCACTGCCAGCGGTGCACGACGGTCTGGGTCTGGACGCGCCGGTTGAGTGCCTTCGCCCCGAGGGCGAAGTCCTTGTCGCCCAGGCCAGCGCGCTCGGCCGCCGGGGTCCGCAGGACCGGGAGCGCGGACAGCGCGCGGCCCTCGGTCAACAGCACCGGCGGCTCGTCCTCACCGTCGAGCGCGTCGCGCAGCTGCGCGAGCGCCTCCACCTCGCCGGCGAACGCGAGCCGCAGCCGCACGCGCGCGGCGACGCCGAGCTTGCGGTCGAGCTCGGGGGTGTACCACCGGTCGGCGATCCGGCGTACGGCGGTGAGCAGCTCGTCGCGGTCCTCGGCGGGCAGGTCCGCGAGGGTGGGTGGCAGGAGCCGGTTGAGCTCCCAGGTGAAGTGCCGCACGAGGAAGTGGGCACGCCCCTCGGCGGGGACCAGCTCGGCGATCGCCTCGATGAGCCGCTCGGTGTCGGCCACCCGCCGCCGGTGGTCGACGCCGTAGGTGATGTTGGAGTCGTCCTCGCGGCGGATGACGTAGTAGCAGTCATAGCTGCCCAGCACCGCGACCTTCCCGGTCAGGCAGGCGCGCAGCGTGAAGGGCTGGTCGGACCCGATGCGCATGTCCTCGCGGTAGCGCAGGTCGAGGTCCTCGATGTGGGAGCGCCGGAAGAGCTTGGAGTTCGCCAAGGTCCAGCGCAGGTGTCGCCCGAACGGGTCGATCGACTCGTGGTCGTGGCCGAAGAGCGCGTTGGGCACGAAGCGACCGACGCCGACCTGGGCACCGATCACGACGTCGGCGTCGGTGCGGTCACCGTGGGCGACGAGCCGCTCCAGCGCCTCGGTGCCGAGCCGGTCGTCGGCCCCGACGAAGTAGACCCAACGGCCGCGGGCCCGGTCGAGCGCCACGTTGTTGGGGCGTGCCGGACCGCCGGAGTTCTCCTGGTGCACCACGGTGAGCAGCTCCGGGTGGCGCGCGGCGTACTCGTCGAGCACCCCACCGGACCCGTCCGTCGAGCCGTCGTCGACCGCGATGACCTCGACACTGCCGGGTCGGGCGCGGTGCAGGCTCTGCTCGACGAGCGAGTCGAGACACTCCACCAGGTAGGGCATCGTGTTGTAGACCGCGACGACGACCGTGACCTGTGGGTCCGAGCCGGGGACCGAGCCGGGGTCCGAGCCGGGATCACTCAGGGCAGCCTCCGACTGCACCTCCCGCCCCTCCGCCATGGGCATGATGCTAGAGGGTGCGCTCAGGCACGGGGCGCACCCGGTAGACCGAGCACGCGACGGTAGACGCCGTCGAGGACGTCGGCCTGCGCCTCCCAGGTCCACCCCGCCAGCAGCCCGGGCGCGTCGTACGCCGCACGGTAGGGCGCCGGATCGGCGAGCACCTTCCGCACCGCGCTCGCGAGGTCCTCGACCGATCCAGCGGTGAACACCTCGCCCTGGCCCGTCCGACGGGTCATCTCGGCCATCGCCCGCACGTCGCTGACGACGATCGGCAACCGCGCGTGGGAGTACTCGAAGAACTTGGTGATCAGCGCGATCTCGTGGTTGGGCCAGTGCTCGATCGGGATGACCCCGAGGTCGGCCCCAGCCAGGTAGTCGACCACCTGGTCGAAGGGCACGTACGGCGCCAGGTGCAGACGGTCGGCCACGCCCAGGGCTGCCGCGCGCTCGACGAGGGAGCGCACGTAGTCACCGTCGTTGGCGCTCACCACGAAGCAGCAGTGCACCTCCGGCACGAGGGGAAGCACCTCCACCATCAGGTCGAGTCCGCGCTGCGGTGCGGCGGCGCCGCTGTAGACCATGAGCGGCGTGGTCGGCTCGACGCCGCACGCTTCCCGTAGGGAGGGGGGCGGTGCTTGCGCGTCGTCGGCCGGCTCGACCACGGGTGCGTTCAGCACGATGGTCGGTCGCTCGGCCAGACCGTGCTCGGCGATCAGCAGGTCGGCGAGCTCCTCGGAGACGGTGACGACGGCGTCGGCGTACGGCGCGTGCTGGCGCTCGTGCGCCATCTGCGCGCGGTGCCACTTCGCGCCCGGCGTCCAGGGCTTCAGGCCGGGCAGGAACTCGTGCGCGTCCCACACCAGCGGCACGGTCCGGCCGCGCTCCCGGGCCCGGGTGACCGCGCGCGCGCCCACGCCGAGCATGCGGAAGTCGTTGGCATGCACGAGGTCCGGGTCGAGCTGGTCGATCACCTCGGCGTACGACAGGTGGAAGTCCCACAGGTGCGGGTCGAGGCGCTGCCAGGCCCGCTCCCCGAGCAGGCGCTGCCACCACCACGCGCTGACCCGGTCCGCGGCGGTGTCCTGGCCCGCGCGGCGCGTGCGCAGCACCTCGGTGCGCCGGGCGCGCAGGTCGGTCCAGGAGTAGCGGAGCTTGGCCCAGCCGCGAGCGGGGATCAACGGCCACGTGGGCCGGGGTGCGCCGTCACGGGGGAACTGACGCTCCACGATGCGCTGGCGCACGTCCTCACGCCGCGCGCGTGCCTCCTGCTGACGTCGCTCGGAGACGACGTAGAGGGGGTACGACAGCGGCGAGCGGAGCCGCGCGCGACGCAGGTCGCCGTACCGGAAGCGCATCGCGGTGGGCACGGGCACCAGCCGCACCCTCGCGTCGCCGATGCGCCACCGCTGCTCGCGACCGGGCTTGCCCCGCCCGAGGAGGACGACGTCCCAGCCGCGTGCGGCCATCGACGCGGCCTGCTTCTGCACCCGCGAGTCGCGACGGACGTCGTTGTCGACCAGCATCACCACCCGCGGCAGGCGGCGTCCGCCGGCCGCACCCCGGCCGGCCCCCCGCTCGCTCGCCGGCACAGTCGTCATCGCACGCCTTGGTCGGGCAGGCGCACCGACTCGCTCGACCGGGCGGACGCGAGGACCGCTGCCGCGACCTGCACCGTGCGCAGCCCCTGCTCCAGCGTGACGATCTTGTCCAGCGCGCCGTCGAGACCGAGTACGGCGTCGCGGAACCTCTCGTTCTCCACCAGCAGCGGCTCGCGCTTGGTCAGCGCGAAGCGGGTGCTGTCGCCCTCGGAGACGCCGCGGAAGGCGGCGATCGCCTCCCAGCCGATCGGCTGGGAGCCGTTGGCGTGGAAGGTGAGGTCGGCGGTGAGGGTGTCGGCGATGAAGGCACCCTTGTCGCCGGTGACGACGGTGGTGCGCTCCTTGAACGGCGTCAGCCAGTTGACGAGGTGGCTGGTGATGACGCCGTCGGCGAGCCGACCGGTCACGCTGACCATGTCCTCGTGGGGGTTGTCGGACTTGTGGAAGGTCTGGGCGGCCACCTGCACGAACGGCTGACCGGTCACCCAGGCGGTGAGGTCGATGTCGTGGGTTGCCAGGTCGAGCACGACCCCGACGTCGCTGATGCGCTGCGGGAAGGGGCCCTGCCGTCGGGTGACGACCTGGTAGACCTCGCCGAGCTCGCCGGCCTCGAGGCGCGAGCGCAGCGCCTGCAGCGCGGGGTTGTAGCGCTCGATGTGGCCGACGCCGGCGACGATCCCGCGGGAGCCGAACGCCTCGACCAGCGCCGCGGCCTCCTCGGGGTCCTTGGCCAGCGGCTTCTCGATCAGCGCGGCCACGCCCGCCTCGGCCAGCCGCAGTCCCACCTGGTGGTGCAGCGCGGTCGGGCAGGCGACGACGACGTAGTCGGGGCGGAGGGCCAGCAACTCGTCGAGCTCGGCCAGCACGTCGACACCCATGACCGCGCCCTGGTCCTGGGCCTGCGGGTCGACGATGCCGACCAGCTCGACGCCGCCGAGTCCCTTCAGGATGCGCGCGTGGTTGCGTCCCATCGAGCCCAGCCCGATGAGGCCGGCGCGCAGCGTGGTCATCGGCGTACCGCCTCGAGGGCATCGGCGACCGCGGCGACGACCCGGTCGACCTCGGCCTCGCTCAGCGCCGGGTGGACCGGCAGTGACAGCACCTCGGCCGCGGCCTGCTCGGTGGCCGGCAGATCCCAGTCGCGGTTGTGGGGATGCGCGTCGGGCAAGAAGGGACGCAGCCGGTGGATCGGGGTCGGGTAGTAGACCGCCGAGCCGACGCCCGCCTGCTGCAGCTGCTGCTGCACGGCGTCGCGGTGGCCGTCGAGGATGCGGACGGTGTACTGGTGGTAGACGTGCGTCGCCTCAGCGGCGACCGGCGGGGCGACGACCCCGTCGAGCTCGGCGAGGCCGGCATCGAGGCGGGCGGCGTTGGTGCGGCGCTGCTCGTTCCAGCCCGCCAGCTTGGCCAGCTGGACCCGCCCGATGGCGGCAGCGACGTCGGTGAGGCGCATGTTGGCGCCGACGACCTCGTTGGCGTAGCGCTGCTCCATCCCCTGGTTGCGCAGCAACCGCAGCATCCGCGCGGTCTCAGCGTCCGCCGTACTGACCATCCCGCCCTCGAGCGAGTGCATGTTCTTCGTCGGGTAGAAGCTGAACGCCGCCGTACGCCCGAAGGAGCCGACCGGGCGCCCGTCCCAGACCGCGCCGTGGGCCTGCGCGGCGTCCTCGATGACGGCCAGGTCGTGCGTGGCCGCGAGCTCGCCGATCGCGGTCATGTCGGCCGGGTGGCCGTAGAGGTGCACCGGCATCACTGCGCGCGTCCGCTCGGTCACGGCTGCAGCGGCGGCGGCCGGGTCGATGCAGTACGACGCGGGGTCGATGTCGACGAACACCGGGTCGGCACCGACCAGCCGGATCGCGTTGGCCGAGGCGGCGAAGGAAAACGACGGCACCAGCACCTCGTCCCCCGGCCCGATCCCCATCGCGAGCAGCCCCAGGTGCAATGCCGAGGTGCCGGAGTTGACGGCCACGCAGTGGACACCGCCGACGAAGGCGGAGAACTCCTCCTCGAAGCCCTTCACCTCCGGGCCCTGGACCACCATCCCGCTGCGCAGCACGCGGACCGCGGCCTCGATCTCGGCCTCGCCGATCTCTGGTTTGGCCGGGGGGATGAAGGAAGAGTCAGACACGTGCGGGATGCTAGCAACGGGCGTGGACGTCGCCGACGCCACGCACGCGCGCGCAGCCGCCGAACTCGTAAGTTGTGAGGCCCGCCATCGCGTAGGTCTCGATGGGTTGGCCGTACTCATCGAGTTCCAAGGCGCCGACCGCGGCGCCACCAGCCATGAAAACGACCGGGACGACACTTCCTGCGCCGTGGCCGTCGATCGTGAACGTGATCTCGCCCGCCTCCGCGACGAAATCCCACGTTGTCGGGGGGACATCAGGACCGAAGAGGACCGGCAGACCACCGAGGTCGACGATGCCCGCAACCTCCTCGACACCATTTCCGCTCGGCGCTACGCGCGGCGCCCTCGGCAACTCCTGCATTTCCACGAATCGCACCGTGTCACCGTCACCTACGAACCACTCCGGTCGAAGCAGGTTGATGACGTACGCCGTCCCCGGGACCAGGCCGGTGATCGTGTAGGTCCGGTCGTCATCGGGACTCGTGGTGACCGGCGCACCGGGTTCGAGAGGCGTAACCGACGAACCGGGGTCCGCCGGCTCCTCCTCGCTCAGCACGTGCCGGTCGTCGCCGCCGTTCGGCACGACGCCCACGACGGTCTCCTCCTCGGCGGGCGAGACTGAGAGCGGAGGCGGCGTCGGCCTCGGCGGCACGGGCGGCACGGGCGCGGGAGTAGGTGTCGGCGTGGGCTCGGGCGCCGGTGCCGGCGCCGGCGCCGGCCGGGACTTCTCGATGACTTCGCTGGCGCTCTCCTGCACCGCGGGCGGCACGGCCGCCGGCCCACCGACGATGACGGCGGAGTCGATCGTCGCGGCGTGGCGTGCCAGGTAGGCGCCCACGGCGGGCGGGACGCCGTCGCGGTTGACGGGGAGGGCGGCGTGTCCGCTGGCGCCGGCAAGGAGCCCGCCGGAGATGGCGTCCAGGCGACCGCTCGGCGCCGACGGCACCAACGTCACACCAGTGGGCACGATCCCGTAGTGCTCCCGCGCGTGCTCAGCCACGGCAACCCCCGCATCAGGCGTGAGCCCGCTGGCGGGCGGCGGGAGCGGACGCGGCGACGGCACGGGCTCGCGGTCGCGCACAGCGGCCCGCCGCATCTCGACTGTCCCCTCGCGATTCACGCGCGCCATGTCGATGTACTCACTGATGCCATCGAGGGCTCGCTGCCGCACCGCATCAGCGGCACGTCGCAGCGCACGCTGGTCCTCCTCCATCTGACGCAGGACCTCCTCGCGCTTGGCATCCCCCATCAGCTTGAG
Source organism: Nocardioides massiliensis (assembly GCF_030811215.1). Classification (NCBI taxonomy): domain Bacteria; kingdom Bacillati; phylum Actinomycetota; class Actinomycetes; order Propionibacteriales; family Nocardioidaceae; genus Nocardioides; species Nocardioides massiliensis. The sequence goes on along the minus strand of NZ_JAUSQM010000001.1, from coordinate 1,429,037 downwards.
CACGTCGTCGGTGAGCACGACGCTGGCGCCCGCCTGCGCGAGCACCGCGGCCATCCCGGGAGGCAGCGCGTTGGCTGCGTCGGGGTTGGCGGACCCGGCGAACACCGGGAGCTCCGGGGGTCGCAGGAACGCCGCTTGGTACAGAGCGGCGATGTTGGTCTGGAAGCGATCCGCTCCGCTGATCCGAGACGTGTCGAGCCCGAGCTGACCGAGCCCGGCCTCGACGTGCGCGGAGACGGCGAGCGGCCCGCCGATGATCGTCACCTTGTTGACGCCGAGCCGGGCGACGAGGTCGGTGAGACCCGGGGGCAGGGCGTTCGGCGGAGTCGCCACTATCGGCGCCTGCGCGGCGGCCGCATAGGTCACCGCTCCGAGCCCGTCGACGTCGTTGCTGACCAGGACGATCTCGTTTACGCCGCCACCGTGCCGAGCCGCGAGCCTGGCAGCCAGCTGCGCGCTGGTGTCGTAGCGATCCGACCCGCCGACCCGCTCGAAGGGCGTCGGGTCGGCAGCAGCCGGAGCCGCCGTCGAGACCACTCCCAGCACCAGCGCCGACACGAGCCCGGCGACCGACCACCTGCGCGCGCGCACAGCTTTGACAGACACGTTCCCTCCCCAGGGTGCGCACGCGCAGGTCGGCTGGGGACCCTCCGTCCCGCCGACACCCGCACGCGCGCGCTCAGACTAGGGGCCGCCAAGCGGCTCGCGCGGCCGATTGGCTGGATTGCGCAACCAATCCTGCCCGGAATTCACCGGGTCGCCCACGGCCTCAGCGGATCACCCGGACGTCGACGGACAGGTCGAGGGAGGCCCACTCCCGATCGGCCGTCAGCACCCGCGCCGGCACCGAACGCATGGCCAGGGCCAGACAGCACCGATCCTCGAGGGAGAGCGATCGTCCGCCCTCGACGTCGCGCAGCGCTCCGGCTATCTCGCCGTCCTCGGCAGTCACCGGCTCGACGGTGACTCCCGCCGCCTGGAGCAGCGGGCGGACGCGACGGACGTCGACGCCGGCGTCGAGGAGCTTGCCGACCACCTCGGCGAGGCTTGCCGCCCCCAGCACGGCACCTTCGATCTCAGCCTCGAGGACCTCGTGACCTGGCTCCTTGTGGATGAGCGCAAGCACCGCCGACGCATCCAGCACTGTCATTCGCGTCCCGCCTCTGCTCGCCGAGCTTGGAGCAGCTCGTCGACGAGAGAACTCGATGGCGGGACGTCCTGAGCCAGGGCCTGCAGCTCGGTGAGCGCCTCACCTTGGGGTTCGATCACGAGTCGAGATCCACGGGTGGCGAGGTGCAGCCGATCACCCGGCCGCAGACGCAAGGCAGCCCGGATCTCGGCCGGAATGACGAGTCGTCCCTGTTTGCCCAGGACAACCGTGGCATCCATGCAGCAATGATTCCACCGGCTCCGCCGAAGCGCCATGGGGAAAGCACCCAGGTCGCGCCCGCCGTGGGGAGCCGCGGGGAGTGCCCCGCACCCGAGGGCGCCTGAGCCATCCGCGTGCTACGAGGCGGTAGATTCCCCGCCGGACGTTCGAATGACTCGGGCGACGAACGGAGAAGCAGACGTGAAGGTCCTCAGCGTGGTCGGCGCACGACCACAGCTGGTCAAGCTGGCGGCCGTCGCGGCGGCCGTCGACGGCACCGCGCACGAGCACGTGATCGTGCACACCGGCCAGCACTACGACCTGCGCATGTCCGACGTCTTCTTCACCGGTCTCGGGATCCCCGACCCCGACGTCCACCTCGGCGTCGGCTCCGGCAACCACGGCGCGCAGACCGGCGCGATCCTCGCCGGGATCGAGCCGGTCATCGAGGAGCAGCGCCCCGACTGGGTCCTGGTGTACGGCGACACGAACTCGACGCTCGCGGGCACGCTCGCGGCGGTGAAGCTGCACGTCCCGGTCGCCCATCTCGAGGCCGGCCTGCGCTCCTTCAACCGGCGGATGCCCGAGGAGCACAACCGCGTCCTGACCGACCACGCCGCCGATATGCTGCTCGCCCCGACCGAGACCGCTGCGGCGCACCTCGCCCGCGAGGGGCTGGCCGAGCGCACCGTGGTCGTCGGTGACGTCATGGTCGACGTGTGCCACCGCGTGCGGGACGCCGTCCTGGCCGGCGACCACCCGGCACCCGAGCTCCCCGCCGGCATCGACCCCGCGTCGCCGTACCTCGTCGCGACGCTGCACCGGCCCGACAACACCGACGACCCGGAGGTCCTGCGCGGTCTGGTCGACGCGCTCGCCGCGCTTCCCGTGCCCGTCGCGCTGCTGGCCCACCCGCGGTTGCGCGCTCGCGCCGAGCAGCACGGCATCGATCTGCGTGCCGGTGCGCTCCACCCCGGTGAGCCCCTGCCGTACGGCGACCTGGTGGCCGCCGTGCTCGGTTCGCGCGGCGTCGTCACCGACTCCGGTGGGCTGCAGAAGGAGGCGTTCCTCCTCGGCCGCCCGTGCACCACGCTGCGCACCGAGACCGAATGGGTCGAGACCGTCGAGGCAGGCTGGAACGTCCTCGTCGCCCGGCCCGACCGCGAGGACCCGACTTGGTGGGCGCAGACCGCGACCCGCGAGGCGCCGACCGACCCGCGTCCGACCCCCTACGGCACCGGCGACGCCGGCGCCCGCACCATCGCAGCGCTGGAGGCGCACCATGGCTGACCCGTTGCCCGGCTCCCCGTTCGCGGCTCCCGCGGAATCCCCGGTCGACACCCCGCCCGACTCCGAGCCGGACACGACGCCGGTCTCGCGCCCGTCGACGGCGGTCTTTCCCACTTGGACTCCCGGTCCGCGTGACCGCGGTCGCGGCCGCGTGGTGATGCTCGTCGACAACGACGTCGTCCGTGACAGCCGCGTGCGCAAGCAGGCGCAGTCCATGGCGGCAGCCGGGTGGGACGTGCTGCTGGTCGGGCGCGCACTCGGCCCCGCGCCGGAACGCTTCCTCCTCGACCAAGCACGCGTGCTGCTCGTGCCGGTAGAGCGCGCCCTCACCGCCCGCAACTTCCACTTCCGCCACCCGTTCCTGCGTGGCTCGCTGGCCTACCCCAACCGACGCCGCGCCCGCCACCGCACCGCCCAGGCCGCTGCCAGGCGCGCCGACCTGCAGGCCCGCCTCGTGACCGCCGGACCCGTCAACCGCACACTGATGCTGCCCGCCCGCGTCGTCGCCAAGGCCGAGCGCACCTGGGTCGCCCGCCGCGCCGAGGCAACGCGGCGAATGGCCGAGACCGCCACGGAGCGTCTGGACACCGGGGTGCGCAAGGCGTGGACACAGCTGCGTATCCGGGTGCAGGGCGACCGGGTCTGGCGCGCGCTTGACCCGCACCTGTGGGACTTCGAGCTCGCCTACGGACCCGTCATCGACCGCAACGAGCCCGACATCATCCACGCCAACGACGCGATCATGCTCGGTGTCGCCGCCCGCGCGAAGGCGCGGGCGCAGGCCGCAGGCCGCCGCCCGGCGATGGTCTACGACGCCCACGAGTACGTGCCCGGCCGCCCGGGTGGTCACCCGTGGTGGCTGCCGGCGCAGATCGCCCACGAGCGCGAGTACGTCCGTGCCGCCGACGCGGTCGTCACCGTCTCGGAGACGCTCGCGGAGATGCTGCACACCGAGCTCGCGCTGCCCGAGCGCCCGACGGTGGTTCTCAACGCCCCGCCGGTCGGCGAGGGTTCGGGCGAGGCCCCGTCGATGCGGGAGCTGTGCGGGATCGGACCCGACACCCCGCTGCTGGTCTACAGCGGCGGCATGGCTCCCCAGCGCGGCGTGGCGATCATGGTCGAGACGCTCCCCCGGCTACCGGACGTGCATGTCGCGTTCGTCGTCGGCAAGCCCGAGGCGCCGTTCGTCGTGGAGCTGATGGCCCGTGCCGTCGAGCTGGGCGTGCGCGAGCGCGTGCACCTGCTGCCGTACGTCGACCCCGAGCACGTCGTCGACTACGTCTCCGAGGCCGACATCGGGGTGCACCCGACGCACCACCACCCCAACCACGAGATCTCGCTGGCGACCAAGTTCTTCGAGTACTCCCACGCCGGGCTGCCGATCGTTGTCTCCGACGTGCGCACCATGAGCGAGATGGTGCTCAAGACCGGGCAGGGCGAGGTGTTCCGCGCCGAGGACGAGGACGACTACGTGCGCGCGGTGCAGGCCGTGCTCGCCGACCCGCAGCGCTACCGCTCGGTGTACGACGACCACGGCCTGCTCGCGTCGTGGACGTGGGCCGGGCAGGCCACGGTGCTGGACGCGCTCTACACGAAGCTCCGCGGCCAGCAGCAGGGCTGACCGGAGAGGGCACGTATCCTGGCGTCAGTTGATGCCGTTTTTCGTGCCCAGGAGGATCCATGAGGACGACGATCGCGTTGGACGACGATCTGCTCGCGGAGGCACAGCGCCTGACCGGGACGATGGAGAAGAGTGCCCTCGTGCGGCAGGCGCTGCGTGCGTTGATCGAGCAGGAGAGCGCGCGGCGCCTCGCCCGGCTGGGAGGAAGTGAGCCGGACGCGACATCGATCCCGCGGCGGAAGTCGATGCCCGCGTGATCCTGGTCGACACGTCCGTCTGGATAGACCACTTCCGCGCGGGCGAAGCGGGGCTTGCGGAGCTGCTGCAGAGCAACCGCGTGCTGGCACACCCCTGGGTGACCGGCGAGCTCGCTCTCGGGCACCTCGCCCAGCGCCGCACCATCCTTGAACTTCTTCACCACTTGCCGCAGACAACCGTGGCGACCGATGTCGAGGTGTTGACCTTGATCGAGAACCACCACCTGAGTGGGGTCGGGATCGGGTACGTCGACGCCCACCTTCTGGCCGCGACCATGCTGCATCCTGGTGCGCGCCTGTGGACCCGCGACAAACGGCTGACGACCGTCGCTGCCCGAGAAGGAATTGCCTACGACCTCGGTTGATGCGGCGACCCAGATCGCGATGAGTAGCCGCCGCGGGATCACCCCTCGGGCGCAGGCACGAAGTCGGCGGCGAACTGATCGGCGAACTGGTCGAACTCCTCGGCGTCGACCATGTCGGCGACGAACCGCATCTGCGTAGTGACGATGCCGTGGTACTTCTCGTTCTGCCACGACTCTTCACCGCACAGCGGCATCCGAATGCAGTACCACGACACCCCCTGGGGCTCGCGGAACGCCGGGAGGTAGTACGCCAGCGTCGTCGCGCCGGCGTCGAAGAGCTCCACGGCCTGCTCGGAACCGGTCAGGTTCCAGTAGTCCCACACGCCGAACATCGCGAACATGTGACCGTTGAGCACGAGCAGCGGCTCGAGCTCGCCGGCGTACTCCTCGAACCAGAAGTAGCCCTCGGGATCGACGTACGCCGACCACGGCTGCTCGCGGGGACCCTCGTCGTCGAGGCTGCGGAAGGTGCGGTCGGCGGCGTCGCGCCAGCGCTGCTCCCCGGTCTCCTCGAAGAGCCGGACGAACAACGACAGCACCTGGCCCTGCGCCATCGCCGACCACCACGGGGTCGGCAGGGTGTGCTCGACGCGACCGCCGAGCGGGAAGTCGAAGGGGTAGGGGTAGTAGTCGGCGTCGCCGACCGGCTCGGCCATCGTCAGCAGCTTCTCGCCGTTGGCGATCGCCCGCGCCATCCGATCGGCGTCGCCGCCGTCGCGCCCGGCGTCGAGCTGCGCCATGGCGTACTGCGCAATCGCGACCGGGTGGTCCCAGCGCCGGTCGTGGCGCTCGAAGATGCGGATGCCGTCGGCGTCGACCTCGGCGTCCAGGAGGCCCTCGAGGAGGACCTGGTCGTCGTAGGGGCGCGCGTCGACGTCGGCCAGCGTGTAGCCCGACGTGCGCCAGCGCTCGCCCTCGGCGATCTCCCCGACGGGGTCGCCGTCGACCGGCTTCACGTCGACGTCGACCTCGGTCACGTCTTCGGGGGCGGGCGCCTGCCCCGCGGTCGCCGCGGCACCCGGGGCGGTCGGCTCGTCGGTCGCCTCGCCGCAGGAGCCCAGCAGCAGAGCCGATGTCACCGCTGCAGTGAGGACAGGGACCAGCCGGGACGTGGGGCGCACGAGGCGCATCCTACGGATCAGGCGTCGCCGAGCAGCAGCCGACGGTACGCCGCGAGGCTCGCGGCCGGGTCCTGCTCGGCGCGCACGGTCGCCGCGGCGCTGCGACCGGCCTCGCGCCACACGCCCGGGTCCGCGGCGAGTGCGAGGATCCGGCGTACGGCGGCTACCCGGTCGGCGACGATCCAGGAGTCCGGGTAGAGCGTGCGCGCACCGTGGGCTCGTCCGGCGAAGTACGGCCAGTCACGGACGACGGGGGCGGCGCCGGTCGCCGCGCCTTCGACCAGGCCCGCATGAAAGCTCTCGCGCACCGAGGTGGACAGGATGACGCCGACCTCGGCCAGCGCTGCCGGGACGTCGTCGGTCTGACCGACCAGGTCGACCGCGTCGGCCGCGAGGAGTGGCTCGAGCAGCGCACGCACGGAGCGGTGATAGACGGCCGCGGCGGGCGAGGAACCCTCGGTGAGCTCGGAGCCGACCAGGCGCAGCCGGAAGCGCGGATCGTGCTCGCGCAGCTCGGTCAGCAGCTCGAGCGCCCAGCGCACGTCCTTGGCCACGGCGGACCACCCGACGACCCCCAGCACGAAGCGTGCGTCGTCGGGGCGGTCGACGACCGGGAACCGCGCGAGGTCGACGGTCAACGGGGCCACCGACAGCAGCGGGGCTCCGGGACCACGCAGTCCCGGGATCGACGCCGCGGCCTGGTCGCGCAGGTGGTCGCTGACGAACACCGCCTCGTCGACGCGCGACCAGTCGACGAGAGCGGGCCAGAGGCTATAGGCCTCCACGCTGTGCATCCGCACCACGACCCGAGCGTCGCCGACGTCGACCCGTGTCACCAGCGCGGCAGCGGCGGTGCACCACTCCAGCAGCACGGTGTCGGCCCACTCCAGCTCAGGCCTCAGGTGCTGCTCGGCCCAGCCGACCGGGTCCGGGCCGACCGGGGGCGCACCGAGCCCTGCCGCGGCGAGCCGCACGACCGAGGTCACGGCGGTCGCGTCGGGCAGCGACGCGACATCGAGCACCCGCACCTGCGCGTCGTCGTCAGCCTCGAGCATCGCGACGATCTCACCCACGAAGTTGTCGTTCGCCCACGTCAGCACCAACACGCGGCCGCCGCGCGGTGTGGGGCGCGGGGGTGTCCGGCGGGCGTCCACGCCCATGATCCGGGTCGCGGTCGCACTTGCCCCGAGGACCTCGGCGTACGCCGACGGCGCACTCGCCAGCGGCGAGGTCGTGCGGTCGAGGTGCAGGCCGCGGTGGTACGCCGTGCGCACCGCTTCGGCGTACCCCTCCGCGGCTCCGGTCGCTCGGCGTTCGACGGCTCCGTAGGCGCGCCCTGCTGCCAGCTGGCGGTCGGCGACCGCGAGCTCCGCGGCCACGGCATCGAGCACCAGCGCCGAGGCGTCTCCGCACGCCAGGCGCGCCCACACGAGCTCGCCGAGCAGGTCGGCCCGGATCCGCGGTCGGCGGATCGCCTCGGCCCGCTCGCCCACGATCTGGTCGGCCTCGTCACCGCGTCCGGCCTGCACCAGGCCCAGCACCCGCTCCCGGGTCGCGAGGTAGCGGTCGGGCCCGTCGAGCACGGACCCGAGGGTGAGCGCTTCGGCGGCGACGTCGTCGAGCGCTCGCAGTTCTGCGCCGGCGGCGCGCAGGGCGACGATGCGGGAGTCGGCCGCGAGCAGCGCGGCCAACCGGGCGGCCGGGCTCCTTGCTTCGCGGTACGCACGGCGGCCGTGCGGACCGTGGAGCGGCGCGGCGCGACGCAGGTCGTGCGCCGGGACCTCGGCCACGTCGGCCACGCGCTCACCCACCAGCAGCACGTCGCCTCCGAGCTCGAACTCCGCCAGCATGCCGGGCTCGTAGCGGGACGTGATCAGCAAGACAGGGGGCACGGCCCCATCATCGCTGGTCGGAGGCGACGCTCAGCAGCCGCGGGTGGCGGCGGCATCTGCCAGCGCGAGCGTCCCGCCGAGCAGAAGTCGCTCGGTCACCCCCAGCGTCTTCAGCAGGGTGCCGACCTCCGCGGGCAGGCACTGCTGCTGCGTCAGCAGCAGCGGCGCGCGCTCGGCGGCTGCGGCCGGGACCGCCGACAGCGCGTCGGGGAAGTCGGTGCCGGCTGCCAACCACGCGCGCCCGGCGTTGCGCCAGCCGAGCTGGGCGATGGCTGTCGAGGTGGCATAGCGGTTCGCACCCGACACCCGCCGGACCTGCGTGGTGGGCAGGGCCTGGCCGATGGAGACCATCACGTCCTCGGTGATCGCTGCCTGGCCACCGAGCAGCACGACGCGCTGCGGTTGCAGCCGGCGGAGCTCGGCGCGGGCGCCGTCGGGCAGCGCAGCCTTGCCGACCAGCACGATCGGCGCCTTGTGCAGCGCGGCGAGGGCGCCGCCCGACAGCGCGTCGGGGTAGCTCTCGCCCGACGCGACGTAGACGACCTCCTGGCCGGGCTCCCAGAAGTGCGAGGTCACCGCGGCCGCGGTGTCATAGCGACTCGTCCCGGAGAGCCGCTGGATCGTCGTCCCGGTCCCGAGCACCTGACGGGTCTGGCGGACGACGGGAGCGGGCAGCACCATCGTGCCGCCCAGGACGAAGACCCGGCTCGGACGCAGCCGCGCCAGCTCCGCGCTGGTCTCGGCCGGCAGCCCGCGGGCATCGGCGAGCAGTACGGGAGCGCCGGAGATGCCGGCCGCCGGCCCAGCCCCCAGCGCGTCGGGGAACGACGTCCCGGAGGCGATGAACGCCACGCTCGCACCCGTGGGGAAGGTCTCGCGCGACACGGCCGCCGCAGTGGCGTAGCGGTTGGACCCGGCCACGCGGGGCTGGGCCGGGGGCTGCGGCTTGGGGGTCGGCGGTGCGGTTGCCTGCTCGGGGTCCGTGGGCTTCGGCGCCGGCGTCGGCGTGGGGGTGGGCGCCGGCGCGGGGGCGGCTGCGATGAGTGCGGCGACCTCACCGCGCAGGGTCGACTTGAGCCACGCGTCGCCGTAGCGGCCGGGGCAGGCGGTGGCGGTGGCGGGGCGCACCCCGGCGAGGTGGATGTCGCGATGGCCGTGGATGACCGGCACGCGCTTGCCTCCGAGGCTGGCGGTCGCGTTGGGGTCGAGACCGAACTGGTCGAGCCGCCATGCGATCAGCCGGGCCACCGACTGCTTGAGTGCTGTGGTCAGCTGCGCGGTCTCGAAGTTGCCCATCATCGAGACGCCGGTGAAGTAGGTGTTGGCCTCGTTGTTGCCGGCGTGCGCGCCTCGGACCTGCTTGGTGGGTCCGCCGCGGCGGCCGACGTAGATCGTGCCGTAGGTGTCGACGACGAAGTTGTAGCCGATGTCGCACCAGCCCAGCGTCGCCGTGTGGTATCGGTGCATCCCGCGCATGATCCCGGGAGCTTCCTCGCGGGTGTAACCGTTGCGGCCGGCGGTGTGGTGCAGGGTGACGCCGCGCGCAGCGCTCGCGGTCGTCGGGGCGGAGCAGCTCACCTGGGTGGACTCGTCCACGCCCCACTGCGCACGGGTGCGGATTGGCGGACGGGCCACCCCGCCCGACATGAGTGCCGCGCCGCCGTCGGGCTCGACCGCGAGGCCGGTGCCGCCGTCGATGAGGGTCAGCTCGATGTCCGCGGGCGCCGCCTCGGCAGACCGCAGACGTACGTCGACGCCATCAGCCGTGCCGGTCCAGATCGGGTCGGTGCCTTCACGCTCGGCCTCGGTGCCCTCGTCGACCGCGTCGGCGACCTCCAGGGCCTCCCAGTCGCTCCAGGCGCCGTCAGCCTTGGTGCGCACCTCGACCGCGAGGTCTTCGGGTGCCGAGCCCACCGTCCAGCTGACGCCGACCAGCCCGAACTCATCCGTCTCCTCCTGGGTCACCGCGGCGACGACATCAGCCGGGTCTCCCCCACCCTCGGGCGCGGGTGTGCGCGGAGCGGTCTGGGCGGTGCCGTAGGTCGCACGGCCACCCTTCTCCTTCGCGGCCGGCTTCGCCGCGGGGACCACGAGGTCGGTGCTGCGCACCGTGGCGTCGGGGTTGGTCTGCAATGACGGCGTCAACTCCAGCTCACCGACCCCGATGTGGGGCAACGCGCCGGCCACGACCAGCGCGAGCATCCCGCCCGAAGCGGTCAGGTTTCGCAGCCGCCGCCATCCCTGGCGCGGCCGCGATCGCGGCGGGAACGGGACGTCGGATGGGGCCGGTGTGACTGATGGGGAAGATGACACGCAAGTAGTGTGGAGTGAAACGAGTGTGAATACCACATCGGCGGCTGAACTACACGGATGTAGTTCTTCGTCGGCGCGTCGCGCCGGTCGAGTCCCCTAGCCGGTCGAGCGAAGTCGAGACCCGTTGTCGGTCGAGCGGTCACCTTGTCGGTCGAGCAAAGTCGAGACCCTCATCAGCCACCACGGTCACGGCGTGAGGTAGATCCGACGCCGATGCAGAACCATCGCCACCAGGTCCCACAGCACCCCCTGGTCACGACGAAGGCCGCGCGGGGGTCGCCGGTGAACTCCAGTGCCTCCGCTGTCAATGGCCCGGTTGTGGTCCCCGCTGCTGGCCAACTGAAAGTGCCCCACTCTTTGCTCAGGTTCAGTTGGTCTTGAGTCGGGTTCCTCCGTTCGTTCGGGCCTGTCTCATGCGGTAGGAGTCGCCGCCGGTGACGACGGTCTGGCAGTGGTGCAGGAGCCGGTCGAGCATGCTGACCGCGGTGGTGTGCTCTGGTAGGAACCGGCCCCAGGACTCGAATGGCCAGTGGGAGGCGATTCCGAGCGAGCGAGGTTCGTAGGCGGCCGCGACGAACCGGAACAACAGCTGGGCGCCGGTGTCGTCGAGCGGGGCGAACCCGAGTTCGTCGACCACGATGAGTTCGGTGCGCAGCACGGCCTCGATGACCTTTCCGACGGAGTTGTCGGCCAGCCCTCGGTAGAGGGTCTCGACGAGCTCGGCGGCGGTGAAGTATCGGACCCGGTGCCCTGCCTCGACCGCGGCGATGCCGAGCGCGATCAGGGTGTGGGACTTGCCGGTGCCGGCCGGGCCGATCATGCACACGTTTTCCGCAGCACGGATCCACGCCAGGCTGGCCAGGTAGTCGAAGGTCGCTGTGGGGATCGACGAGGCGGCGACGTCGAACTCGGCCAACGTCTTGGTCACAGGGAAGGCTGCTTGGCGCATCCGGGCACGTCGATTGGACTCATCGCGTGAGGCGATCTCGCCTTCGACGAGGGTGCGGAGGAACTCCTCAGGGTTCCGGCGTTGGGGTCTTGGCGGTGATGTCCGCGTACCACCTCATGTGTCGTTCCAGGTACCTGACGTGTAGGTCGGTCTCGGCGAGTTGAGTCCTTCCTCGCCTTAGAACGGGGTCACCCTTCGGTTCGTCCACCGCCAAGTAGACGAGCCCGAAGGGTGCCGCTGTTCATGATCGTTGATTCGGAGTCCTGGATGAACATCCGTCGTTTCCGTGCCCTGCATCACCAGGGCGCTTCCTATGCCGAGATCGCCCGCGAGTGCGGGGTCGATTGGCGCACCGTGAAGAAATACCTGGCCCAGGACGCGCCCTCGGTCCCGCCGTCCGCTCCGCCGCGGGCGGGCACCCAGCCGAAGGTCATCGCCCCGTTGGTCGGGGTGATCGAGGCGTGGCTGCGGGCTGATGTGACGCTGAAAGGCACGGTGATCCACGAGCGGCTCGTCGCCGAGCATGGCTTCACCGGGTCCTATCAGCGGGTGAAGATGTTCCTGGCCGAGGCTCGGCCCCGCATCGTCGCCGAGCTGGCTGAGGGTGATGAGAACCCGTTGACCGGGCTGCACCGCCGTTTCGAGGTCGTCCCGGGCGCCCAGGCCCAGGTCGACTGGGGAGATGAGGGCGACCTGCTCGCCCACGTCGGCATCGGGGCCGTCTACTCGTTCCACATGACGTTGTCGCACTCGCGTGACCCGTTCACCTGTTTCACCACCTCGATGGATCTGGCGAGCTTCTGGGATTGTCACCGGCGCGCGTTCGCGCACTTCGGTGGCGTCCCGGGCGCGATCGTCTATGACCGCACCAAGACGGTGATCAAGCGCCACGTCGCCCCCGGTGTCGCGGTCCCGCTGCACCCCGAGGCGGCGGCGTTCGCTGAGCATTACGGCTTCGTCATCGACGTGCTGGCTGCCTACCGGCCCACCGGCAAGGGTCGAGTCGAGCGGCAGGTCAACATCGTGCGCGATCACGTGATCGCTGGCCGGTCGTTCGATTCCATCGCCGAGCTCGATGGGGCGTTCGAGGCGTGGTTGCCGATGCGCCGGGCCCAAGTCCACCGCACTCACGGCCAGGTCATCGCCGTTCGTGCCGAGACCGACCGGGCCGCATTGATGCCGCTACCGCCGCAGCCGTATCTGGTCACCGACAAGCACCTGCGCCGCGTCGGCAAGGACGCGCTGGTCTCGTTCGAGGCCAGCTACTACTCCGTGCCCGCCCGGCGGGTCCGGCCCGGGCAGCGGGTCCAGCTGCAAGTCGACGGGCCACCAGGAGAAGGGATCGTCACGATCCGTGCTCTGGGCACCGAGGGCGGCGGCTGGTTAGCGACCCATCCACGAGCGGGTGAACGCGGGACCTGGATGGTCGACGAAGCTCACTGGGACGGGCTGCCTGAGGGCCATACCCGCGCCGTGACCCTCGAGCCACCCCGCAGAGGCGTGGCTGACCTGCCGGCCGCTCCGGACACTGCCGGACAAGCCCTCGAGCCACTGTCCTCGGTGCTAGCGCGCCGTCACGCCGACATCGCGGTCGCGGCTCGCCCGCTCAGCGACTACGACACCGCGGGAGGCCTCCGATGAACGCCTTGACCACCGACCGGATCCGCGACCACGCCACCAGGCTCGGGCTGACCCACCTCGGCACCGACGCCGCCGTGGTCACCGGGCTGGTCGAGCGCGCCGAGCAAGCCCAGATGGGTTACCTCGACTTCGTCGACCTGCTCCTCGAAGAAGAGCTCGGGCTGCGCGAGGGCCGCCGGTTCCGCAACGCCTTGAAGCTCTCGGGGTTGCCGCACCACAAGACCCTCGAGGAGTTCGACTTCGCCTTCCAGCCCGACCTCGACGTCCGCAAGGTCCGCGACCTGGCCACCTTGGAGTTCGCACGCGCCAAGTCCAACGTCGCCCTCCTGGGCCCGCCCGGGGTCGGGAAGACGATGATCGCGGTCGCGCTCGCGGTCGCGGCCTGCCAAGCGGGATTCTCGATCTACTTCACCACCCTCGACGACCTGGTCCGCAAGCTCCGCACCGCGGAGGCCACCGGCCGGTTCAACCGCCAACTCGCCGCGTTCCTGCGACCAGCGGTTCTCGTCGTCGACGAAGTCGGCTACCTGCCGCTGGACCGCGCCGAGGCGAACATGGTCTTCCAACTCGTCTCACGCCGCTACGAACGCGGCTCCATGATCATCACCAGCAACAAGTCCTTCGCCGAATGGGGCGGCGTCCTCGGCGACGACGTGCTGGCCACCGCGATCCTCGACCGCCTCCTGCACCACTGCGACGTGCTCTCCATCAACGGCCCCTCCTACCGCCTCAAGGACCGCTTCGACCTCGTCACCGGAGGTGAACCCATGCCATAGTCATCCCCGCCGAGACCGACACGTCAGGTCGTACCCCACCCGACACGTGAGGTCGTACGCCGACAGGTGAGGAGCAGCTCGGGTCCCGGCCGGCGCATCGCGGCCATCTTCAACCGTTTCAGGCCCTCGTTCAGATCCGCCGGCAGCGGCGGCGGGGACGTCGCGGTCATGCTCCCTCACCACCTCGGCATCGGCACTGGCGCCGGAACCGATGCGGTAGGCCTCCAGCGACCTGGTCGGGACGGTCGGCAGGGTCATCACCAGTGCGTGGCCCGCGGCGGTGGGTCGGTGCGTGTCCGTGGGTGTGGCCAGGATCGACCGGACATCTGCAGCGCGCCACCGCCCGAACGCCACCGCCCGTTGCAGCGCGGTGAGCAGCCGGCCGGTGCCGTGCGCGGCGCCCAGGGTGGGGATCTCGGTGATCTCGGTGCCGAGTTTGGTCACCCCGGCCGCTGCCGCGCCGGTCAGGAACTGCTCGGCGACCGGGCCCAAAGCGAGGAACTCCCGCTCCGCTGCCGTCCTGGGCCGAGCACCGCGGCGCGGAGTGTCCGGGCGTGATCGGTCGTAGTGGGCATCGACGATGCTGGTCTCGCCCGGCGCGACCAGTTGGTGTTCCGCGTGGACCGGTGACCGGCTCGTTCACCCGCAGCACCCGGTCCCGCTCGTCGACCAGGACGGTGACCGTGGTCCCGATGAGACGGTTCGGGACCGAGTAGCAGGCCGAGGCGAACCGGATGCAGGACAGCTTGTCGACCTTGCGGGTGGTCGGCTTTGGGCCGACCTCGAGCCGCAATGACGGCAACTCACCCAGCAGCTCCCGCTCGTTGTCGAGCCGCTCGGCCGGGACCGCATGGGTCTCGCTGTGACGGTGGCCGTTGACCTCCTCGCACCACGCCTGCGCGCGGGTGTTCAACCCGACCAGTCCCTCGGCCCACGGGTCGTCCTCGAGCTCCAGGGGAACCAGCAGATCGTCCTTGGCATAGCCGACCAGGTTCTCCACGATCCCCTTCGACTCCGGGTGCGCGCCGTGGCAGAAGTTGGGCCGGAACCGGTAATGAGTAGCGAACCGGACATAGTCCGGCGCCGGGACGGCGACGTCGGCGACCACGCCGCCCTTCAAACAACCCTGCGGTCGGCGAGCACGGCCTTCGGGACCCCACCGAGGACCTCGAAGCACTCTGCCCACATCGCCAGCGTGGTCGCCTGCTGCTCATCGGCAGCGAAGCGGTGAACCGGAACCGCGACCAGGCGAGCACCGCGCAAAACACGTGGACCTTGCGACCCGCGAGGATCTCCTCGCCCCAGTCGATCGCCAGCACCTCACCAGGCGACCCCGCCGCCGCGACCACCCGCACGGACCTGACCGAGTCGCCGCTCGCGCTTCGCGGTCGCGACCAGACGCCGGAAGTTGCGATCAGAACCCTCATAGTCAGCCGCTCGCGCGGCCGACAGCAGCCGTTTGGCGCTGATCTTGCCCACGGTCTTGGCCACCGCCTCGGCGACCCCGTCGTAGTTCCTCGCCCGCGGCGGCGGATGAGCACCCTTGCTGAACAGCCCATACGCGGTGACGATCCGCTTCACCGTCTTGTAGGTCGTGCTTCTACCTGGCCACCAGTGGGGACTTTTTCACGGCCACGGACATCCGGTACCTGCCCGGCGCACGACCCGCCCAGAGTATGGAGGACGTGCCGCACAAGGGATGCCGAAAGTACACAAACAGCCCTGCTGCGACCCCGCACCACGAGCGTAAAGGCGAGGCTGATTCAGGCGGCTCGTGCGGTCGCAACGATGGGCACGGTCGGTATTCGAGCCGATTCACGCAACCGGGAACGTCAGTCGTCCGCACGGCTTCCTTCCGGAGGCGGACGCCTCGAAGGCGCCGTCCAATCGGTCGATCGTCCCGACCCAAGCCCCGCCGCCCGACATGCACTTCCGCTGATGCAGCTGGCTGATGGACATACAGAAGCCCCGACCCCCGTAAGAGGGGGGCCGGGGCTTCTGATCAGGCGGCGGGCGTACTAGGCCCTAAGCCAGGATCTGTCAGACGGCAACGGTCGACACAGGAGCGGTCGGACCGGTGTTACCCGTGGTGTCAGCGACGCTGTTCGCGGCAAGCGTCACCACGTTGCCAGTGACGAGCGCACCAGTCGTCACGGTGATGGTGCGACCGTCAGGCGAGACGGCGACGCCGGTGACTGCAGGCTGCGTAGCCCCGCCCGTAACCGTGAAGTCACCCGTCTGAACCGTTGCCGGGTTCAGGGCTTCGTTCGCGGTGAAGGTCACCGTGGTGGCGCCGGCTACCGGAGCCGCTGCCGGAGCGGTAACGACCGGCGGCGTCTGGTCCACAGGCTCGACATCGATGGTGACATCGCCCGTGCTGACGTTGAACCGGTTGCCGGCGAGATCTGCGATGCCGCTCGAGTCAACGATGTCAGCAGGGTTCTGGACACCCACGGTGCCACCCGCCTGCAGGATCGTCGGCGCACCCGTCAGCGTGACCGTGAGCACACGACCCGCCTGGCGAGAAACATCGCCGACAGTCTCGGCCGCAGTGTTCAGTGCGAACGTGGCATTCGTGCCGTTGACCAAATTGGCGATGGTGCCATCGGTGTCCCGGACCTGCAGAGTCGCACCAGCGGCCGGGGCAGCCATGGTCTCATCGAAGACGACCTTGAAAACGTCACCCTGGTCGAGCTGACCAGCGAGCCCGCCAGTCGTGCTGAACCGAGTGTCCACTGCCGTTGGGCGAGTGGTGTCGGGGCCGGGCGTAACCGAGTTGACCGTGCCAGCCGCAGCCCACGGGCTCTGGTCACCGTCAACAATGCCCGCGACGCGGTAGGTGTACTGCCCAGCAGGCAGGTTCTCGTCAACGTACTGGATACCGGCGGCGTTGCGGTCCGCGTCGTCGGCTGCAGTGATCGTTGCGATGGTCGCAAAATCACCGGGGGCCGGCGCCGCGCCCTGGGCGCGCTGAATGATGAAGCTCGAGTACGTTGCAGCCGTCGACGGGGCGGTCGGCGTGACCGTAACGGTGACGTCGTTGCTAGAGGCACCCGAGCCCGCAACAGCGGCGCCCGTGACCCTCGGCGAGCTGTCCGTCAGGGTCCACTGCGACGAGAGAGCCGAGTTCGCGTAGTAGGGCGCGACGGTGACGGTGTCACCGCGGTTCAAAGCGGCCTCGAACTGCTCCAACGTGCGCGCCGGGGGGGTCGCCCCGCTCAACGCGAAGGTGTCGTTCGCGTCGTAGCTGTAGGTGCGAGCCGCCGGGCCGACACCGAAGGTGACGGTGTTCGCGTCCTTGTCAACAGCGGTCACGGTGCCGGTCGCGCTGGCCTCGCTGGTGGCAGCAGGTGCAGTCCACGTGGTGGTCCCGCCCACACCGAACTCCTCGGTGGGAGTGTTGTCCGCGGCCAGGTCCAGGCCTGCAGTGCCGCCGGCGCCATTGAAGAACACAACCGGAGTCACGGCATCCGCCTGCGCGGAGTTCACCGTGAACACGATGGTGCCGTTGACGGGCGTAGCGGTTGTGGTCTCGGTGCCCACGCCGGGGGTGCTGTTGTTGACGGAGGTGATTCGGGCGTCGACGGTGCCGCGGTCAGCGACGTTGTTACCGGTCGTGCCGTCTGCGTTGGTCTCCGCGTCAGCGAAACTGACCACCTGACCGGTGCGAATGACATTCGCAGCGTCGAACAGCTGAATCTGGTACGTACGGGTGTCGTCGAGCCCAGAGACGGTGTAGCGGCGCACACCCTGCGTGCGCTCGTCCGCAGCCGTCGACGGGTCGTCAGCGGCGAGGGAGAACGGCAGCGTCGCAGCCTCGGCCGGCGTCACGGCGTAGTCGGCGTTGCTAGCCGGCGGGGGCTCCTCGCCCTCGGCACCAGCAGCGGCCTCCATCTGCGCCTCGACGTTGGCCGGGACGGCGAGAGGACCACCGAAGAGCAGGCCATCCTCGAGCGTCGCAGCGTTGTCCTCGAGGTACGCGAGCAGGTCCGGACCCGCGACGCCCTCACCAGCGGTGATGAGCAGCGGGGTCTGGGTCTGACCCGACAGCGCGCCGGCGCCGAGCGCGTCAGCGCCCTCGCCCTGCGGGCGGCCGGAGGCGACATTGACGGACTCGTTGGTGAAGCCCATGTTCTGGACGGCGTACTCCGCGACCAGGCGCGAGGTGTCGGCACGGTTGCCGCCCTCGAACCGCTCGATCACGGTGATGCCGGCAGCCTCGAGCTGGTCCTTGACGGCGTCGCTGACGGCGTTCAGGCCACCCACGATGATGGCCTCGTCGACGTCGGCCGCGAGGAGCGCGTCGATGACCTCCTGGGGAGCGGAGTCAGCGTTGACCAGACCCAGCGGGTGGTTGCCGGCGAAGGCCAGCGGGCCCGCGGCCAGTGCGTCGGCGAAGCCGGTGCCGCTGGCGATCAGCGCAACGTTGGACGTGCCAGCACCGTCACCCTCGGCGATGATCGCCGCGGCGGTGTCGAAGCGGGTGCGGCCCGAAATGCGCTCGACGGTGTAGTCGGCACGCAGAGCGGCCTCCTGCGCCGCGGAGACCGCGAGCTCTCCACCAACGATGATGACGTTGTCAGCGCCCGACGCCTCGATGGCGTTGCGGACGGAGGTGGGGGTGCTGTCGCCCTGGGTCAGGATGACCGGGGCGTTGCGGTCGCCCGCGAGGAAGTTGGCCGCGAGGGCGTCGGCGAAGCGACCCGACTCGCCGCTGGCGAGGATCACGGTGTTGGCGTTGCCGAACCGCTGGGCGGTCTCGGCGGAGGTGTCGTACCGGGTCTGGCCGGCCACACGCTCGAACTCGAATCCGGGGACTGCGCTGGCGGCGCCGGCCGTGAACACCGAGGTGCACACGAGCGCGGTCGTCGCGAGGCTGGCAATGCCAGCCTTGCGCCACCCGATGTTGGGCTTACTCAAGATCTCCTCCAAGAGAACTCGTAACGAGTGGGGGTGCTACCCCCTGAGGGCGACGGCCCCCACTCGGGACACCGTCCGTACTGCGTGCCACACCTTACACATCTCTGGCGGGGCGCCGGACCGATTACCCCTCGCATGTGTCGCTAAACAGTTGATCACTGAAATCTCGACTCAGCCGCGTGGGCTAGGCGGCAGCTGCGCCCTCCCGGCCATCAGTCGGGGAGGGCGGCCCTCCGTTGCCCACGAACGGGCGCGCGGAAACGAGAAATCCCAACGAACACGGGGGTTTCTGGGTCACGTGAGGCGCGTGTGACCTTCGTCGCCTCCAGCTTCAGGGACACCCGTGGGACCCCGCGCGGAGACCCGACAGGCCCCTGATAACGCTTTGGCAACGACACAGCTGTGAACTGCTTACCGGCAGGTACCGGTGGCCGGGGTCCTGCTATGCGGACACTTGAGCCATTTCGGACGGCCCGACGCCGGAGATCGCCCGTCGCTGGCCTGCCGGGCGGTGAAGGGGCAGGACCGCCGGTCAGCGTCTTCCCGAGCGCCCAGCTCGTGCTCCTCGGTGTGGCCGGTCCGGCGGGGTCGCGCCCGCGGCCCCGAACGACGTACGCCCCCGGGTGGGACCCGGGGGCGTACGGCGTGGTGTGGCTGTGGAGTTGTGCTGGTGGTTTCGATACGGCCTCGGCTAGCGCCTCGGCCTACTCAACCAACCAGGAGTCCTGGCTAGCGCCTCGGCCTACTCAACCGACCAGGGGTCTCGCCTAGCGCCTCGGCCTACTCAACCGACCAAGGTCTCGACTTCGCTCGACCGACAACGTGAGCTCGACCGACCAGGTGAGCTCGACCGACTTAGTTCTCGGCGGCCTCGACCGGGGGCATGTCGGGCAGCTCGCCGCGCTGCTCACCGGCGAAGGTGAACGTGGCGGTCGGGCCCTCGCCCTCGACGTCGACCAGCACGATCTGGCCGGGACCGACCTCGCCGTACAGCATCTTCTCGGCGAGGACGTCCTCGATCTCGCGCTGGACCGTGCGGCGCAGGGGCCGCGCGCCGAGCACGGGGTCGAACCCGCGCTCCGCCAGCAGGTCCTTGGCCTTCTGGGTCAGCTCCAGGGACATGTCGCGATCCTTCAGGCGCACCTCGACGGCGGCGACCATGTTGTCGACCATTGCGACGATCTGCTCCTTGGACAGCGGCGGGAAGACCACGATCTCGTCGACGCGGTTGAGGAACTCCGGACGGAAGTGCTGCTTGAGCTCCTCCGAGACCTTCGCCTTCATCCGCTCGTAGCTGCCCTCGGTGTCGCTGGCCTGGTTGAAGCCCAGGTTGACGCCGCGCGAGATGTCACGCGTGCCGAGGTTGGTGGTCATGATGATGACGGTGTTCTTGAAGTCGACCACCCGGCCCTGGGAGTCGGTCAGGCGACCCTCCTCCAGGATCTGCAGCAGCGAGTTGAAGATGTCGGGGTGGGCCTTCTCGACCTCGTCGAAGAGCACGACCGAGAACGGCTTGCGGCGCACCTTCTCGGTGAGCTGGCCGCCCTCCTCGTAGCCGACGTAGCCGGGAGGCGAGCCGAACAGCCGCGAAACGGTGTGCTTCTCGGCGAACTCGCTCATGTCGAGCTGGATGAGTGCGTCCTCGTCGCCGAAGAGGAACTCCGCCAGCGTCTTCGACAGCCACGTCTTGCCGACGCCCGAGGGGCCGGCGAAGATGAACGACCCGCCGGGACGCTTGGGGTCCTTCAGGCCGGCACGCGTACGCCGGATCGCCCGGGAGAGCGCCTTGACGGCCTCCTCCTGACCGATGACCCGCTTGTGGAGCTCGTCCTCCATCTTGAGCAGACGGGTGGACTCCTCCTCGCTGAGCTTCACGATCGGGATGCCGGTGGCGACCGCGAGGACCTCGGCGATCAACTCGTCGTCGACCTCGGCCACGACGTCCATGTCGCCGGCCTTCCACTGCTTCTCGCGCTCGGCCTTGCGCAGGATGAGCTGCTTCTCCTCGTCCCGCAGGGACGCGGCGAGCTCGAAGTCCTGACCGTCGATCGCGCTCTCCTTGCGGCGGCGCACGTCGGCGATCTTGTCGTCGTACTCCTTGAGGTCCGGCGGCGCGGTCATGCGCTTGATGCGCAGGCGCGAGCCGGCCTCGTCGATGAGGTCGATCGCCTTGTCGGGGAGGAACCGGTCGGAGATGTAGCGGTCGGCCAGGGTGGCGGCCGAGACCAGCGCCTCGTCGGTGATCGTCACGCGGTGGTGAGCCTCGTAGCGGTCACGCAGCCCCTTGAGCATCTCGATCGTGTGCGCGATCGACGGCTCCTGGACCTGGATCGGCTGGAAGCGGCGCTCGAGGGCGGCGTCCTTCTCGAGGTACTTGCGGTACTCGTCGAGGGTGGTCGCGCCGACGGTCTGCAACTCACCGCGGGCCAGCATCGGCTTGAGGATGCTGGCGGCGTCGATCGCGCCCTCGGCCGCGCCGGCACCGACGAGGGTGTGGATCTCGTCGATGAACAGCACGATATCGCCGCGGGTCTTGATCTCCTTGAGCACCTTCTTCAGGCGCTCCTCGAAGTCACCGCGGTAGCGGGAGCCCGCGACCAGCGCGCCGAGGTCGAGGGTGTAGATCTGCTTGTCGCGCAGCGTCTCGGGGACGTTGCCCGAGACGATGTCCTGCGCGAGACCCTCGACGATCGTCGTCTTGCCGACACCGGGCTCACCGATGAGGACGGGGTTGTTCTTCGTACGGCGCGACAGGATCTGCATGACGCGCTCGATCTCCTGCCCGCGCCCGATGACCGGGTCGAGCTTGCCCTCGCGGGCGGCCTGCGTGAGGTTGCGGCCGAACTGGTCGAGGACCAGGCTCGAGGACGGCGTACCTTCCTGCGGCGCGCCGGCCGAGGCGGTCTCCTTGCCCTGGAAGCCCGAGAGCAGCTGGATGACCTGCTGGCGGACCCGGTTGAGGTCGGCGCCGAGCTTGACCAGCACCTGGGCGGCGACGCCCTCGCCCTCACGGATCAGGCCGAGCAGGATGTGCTCGGTGCCGATGTAGTTGTGGCCGAGCTGCAGCGCCTCGCGCAGGGACAGCTCGAGCACCTTCTTCGCCCGAGGGGTGAAGGGGATGTGGCCGCTGGGGGCCTGCTGGCCCTGGCCGATGATCTCCTCGACCTGGGCGCGCACGGCCTCCAGGGAGATGTCGAGGCTCTCGAGCGCCTTGGCGGCGACGCCCTCGCCCTCGTGGATCAGCCCGAGCAGGATGTGCTCCGTGCCGATGTAGTTGTGGCTGAGCATCCGGGCCTCTTCTTGGGCCAGGACCACCACTCGCCTTGCTCGGTCGGTGAACCGCTCGAACATCTTCTGCCTCGCTCCCGCCGTCGCCACAGACGGCCATTCACACGTCGCTGACGCGCGCCCTGGTTAGGCGCGCTCAGTGGGTTCAACCCGTCTCCCAGCCTACGTGTTCCCCATGGGACCGACTTCACCCTTCGCTGTGGGCGAACGGGGGTGGCTGAGCGGCGCCCGGGCCCTCAGCGACCGGGCGGCGTCTCCTCAGCCGACCGAGCGACCCAAGTCGGGCGGGTCGTGAACGGCAGACGCCAGTCAGCGCGCTCCTCATCATCGGACCCAGCCGTCCGGCCGCATTGCGGTTTTGCGGCGTTACGGTCGGTCGTGGCATCATGGCCACATGGGTGCCACGCAGCGTTTCCACGGGTACGTGAGCCTCCAGAGGCGCGGGGTCGTCGCGCTCCCGGCCGAGGTGCGCGAACGCATGCACCTGGACGAGCCCGGTGCCCAGCTGGAGGTCACGGAGCGCGAGGACGGCGTTCTTGAGTTGCGGGCCGCGCTCCCGGTGCCGGCCGACCAGGCATGGTTCTGGACCCAGCGCTGGCAGGAGCGCGAGCGTGAGGTCGAGGCCTATGTGGCCGCGGGTGAGGTCGCGGTCCATGACGACGTCAACGACTTCCTCACCCACGTCGACGCCGTGGCCGACTCCTCGGCCGAGGAGTGAAGTTCGAGACCACGCCGGCGTTCGACCACGACGTCCGGCGTCTGAAGCGCGAGCACCTGGCGGCGTTCAAGAAGGTCGTCGGCGAGAAGTTTGCGCCCGCGTGCGACGCGTACGCGGCCAACCCAGCCACCCCGTGGCCAGTCTCGCTGCGGGTGAAGGCCGTTCAGGGCGCAAACGGCGTCCTGGAAATGACCTGGTCGTTCGCCAGCCCCGACGGCCGAGCCACCTTCGAGCTGGTCACCGTGGATGGTGAACTGCGCTGCCGGTGGCGTCGAGTCGGCGATCACGATGTCTTCAAGAACCCGTAGCCACCGAAAAGAACTCGACGACGACACTCTTCACAATTGACTGACCAGATCGAGCCGATAAACGGTCCGGAAGGCAAGCGTCACGATCGCGCTGTCGCCACGGCGAGCTGCAGGTGGATAAAGGGCAGCCGAGGACGAACGCGAATGCGAGCCCGGCGGTGGTCTCGACAAGCTCGACCAACCGTTGCCGCTCACCGACGCCGTCAGTTGGCGGAGTCGTACGCCTCACGCAGCTCGGCCGGGATCCGGCCGCGCTCGGGGACGTCGTAGCCGTTCTCGCGACCCCAGGCGCGGATGTCGGCGGCGCTTGGTCCGCTGCTGTTGGTCGACCGGCCCCGGCCACCGCCGCGGCGTCCACCCGAGCCGGACTTGCGGGCGTGGCCGACATAGGTCGCCAACGTGTCGCGCAATTCCTGGGCGTGCTGGGCGTTCAGGTCGATCTCATAATTCGTACCATCGAGACCGAACCGGACCGTCTCGTCGGCCTCACTGCCGTCGATGTCGTCAACCAAGATGATGCTGACCTTCTGCGCCATTGCGGGAATTCCTCACTCAGCCGGGGAACGGGGCATTTGCTCCGGGACGACAATAGCGCAACCACAAGCACTCCCAATAACGGCGACTCGGCCGTTCAGACGGGCAACGGTGCGCAAAACGAGCGCTATCCGAGATTTGGCGCTGCGTTCGCCCGGTGACGTCACAACCCCAAAGCCGTGCGCAGTCGGTCCGGGTCCATCTGGCCCGGGCCGGTGGCCGGCGGGAAGCTGTCGAGCAGCCGGATCAGGTCCGGACGCCGCGTCGGGTCGGCAGCGGCCTCGCGGGGCGTGACCCCCGCCAGCGCGGGGATCGACTCATCGAGCCATGCCTGCTCGTGCTGGCGCACGAGCTGGTCAAGCGCAGCCAGCAGGTCCGGGTCGTCGGACGTCGGCCCGGACGATGACGCCAGCGGGGCGCGCGTGGGTTCGCTCGGCAGGTCATCCATGGTGCGCCGCACGTCCTCGACCAGCTCGAGGCCAGGCTGCAGCTCGCGCAGCGCGGAGAGGACGCGGTCCATGCGCGGGCCGCTGTTGGTCTCGACCGTCAGCTCGTCGCCGTCCAGGATGAACGTCGCCCGCACCCGCTCCATCCCGTGTGTCACCACGGTCGCGTGCCAACGCCAGTCATCGACGCGTTCGTAGGTGTCGTCCAGCGCGCGCACGAGGCCTTCGACGTCTGGGCTGCGCAGGACGGCCTCGCAGAAGAGGAGGTCGTCGCCCTCGGTGTTCGTCATCACCGGCGGGGCGAAGCGGCGCGTGAAGAGCTCGACGAGCTCGTGCGGCGTCGGGTCCTCGTCGAGCAGCGCGATCAGAGTGTCGCGCTCGCGCAGCGACACCGACTCGAGGCCGCCGAAGATCTGCATGGTGTCGCCGGCCGGGACGACGCGGGCGCAGATGAGCTCACCGGCGCGCAGCGACCGGCTCGCCGTACGTTCCCGCACCTCGTGCCGGTCGCCCGTGCGCAGGTCGCGCACGCTGAGCCCGGCGCCCGGGCGCACGTCCTCGATCTCGAACACCGACCGGTCCACCAACAACCATTGCTCGGCGAGCAGCCGCTCGTCGTCGGGCAGCAGGACGCCGCGCTCCTCGAGGAAGGCCGCGAACGCGCCGCCCTCGAACAGCACCGCGTCGTTGACGAGCGGGTCCTGGATCGCGGCGAGCATCGCCGCCCGGTCCCCGTCGTACGCCGACCGCACCTCAGCCAGGTCGATCACGTCGTGGCGCCACGGTCCGTCGGTCAGGTAGCGGCCGGCCTTCTGGTAGAGCCACGCCGCCCGGTCCTCCAACGGCAGCACTTCCCGACCGCGGTGGCAGACCTTGTATTTGCGACCTGACCCGCACCAACACGGGTCATTGCGTCCCAGGTCGGAACGGTCGACCGGACGGAAGTGCTGCAGGACCTGCACGAGCGAGTCGTCATCCGAGATTCCCGCCTGGCGCAGGAGCGAGAGGCCGCGCTCAGCGTCGCCCCGGTCACTGGCGTAGTTGGCCAGGTCGAGCAGGACCGGCTCCCACCCGGCGTCGAGGGTGCGCGCCTGCTCGAAGGTCCGCTCAGCCGTGATCGCGTCCCCCAGTCGCTCGTGCGCTTTGCCACGCAGCCACCGCAGCGCCACCCGCGCGGCACGCGGAGCGCGCGGCTCCATCGTCTCCGCGAACAGGCCCAACGCCGCTGCGCCGTCGCGGCCCGCGCCGACGGTCTCCACCAGCACCGCCTCTGCCACGTCCGGATCGGCCAGGAAGTCCAGCGTCGCGCGGACCAGATCCGGGTCGAGTGCCGGACTCCCCGGGTCGTCCGGTCCGGCGGGCCCGGGCTCGTCCAGGACGGCAGCGGGGTCGTCGTACGCCGCTGCGCGCTCCACCAGCGCTGCCACGTCGTCGTACAGGCTGGTGATCGTGAGCACCGCCAACGCTGCGTCCTCGTCGAGCCGGTGGAGGTGGGCGAGGCGTCGCAACCGTTGGCGGCTGCGCCAGCCGGCGAAGTCGAAACCGGCCGGAGCCACGAGGTCGACGTCCCAGATCAATCCCGCTGCGGGGAGCAGCTCGGATAGCGGAGGCTGCGGGGTGCGGAACACGTCCGGGTCGTCGGCGCACGCCGACCACACCACGGCGGCGATGCTCCCCGGGTGTTCCGCGGCCTCCGGGGTCGCGCCGGCCACGACCTCCACGGCCTCGGGCGAGACCTCGTGAGCGGTCGCAGGAGCAAGCTCGAACCCGTCCTCCCTCACCGTCACGCCGATTGTGTCGCCCGCCGCGAGACCTGCGCGGGTGAGCGCGTCGGGCGCGAGCAACCAGACGCCGTCATCATCCGCGTCGAGGGTGACGCCGCGCTCGGCAAGCACGTCATCATCGAAGCCCACGAGCGCCTCCTGCACGATCGAACCGTCGACGAGACGCCGGAACCCCTCGTCCTCGGTGAGAAGGGAGACCGGGGACAGATCGGGTGCGACAGCCAGGAAGCCGAGGTCGACCTCGGCGGCACTCAGCCGGTGCGTGAAGGTTCGACCGCGCAGCAGCGCCGGGAGCAGGACCAACCGCTCGTCAGCCAGCGACATCAGCAGCGGGGTCAGTTCCTCGTCGTCGATGACATCCATGACCGCGTCGAACGGATCGTCGCCGAGCGCGACGCCGCGGGCGACGAGGTCCTCGGCGATCTGCTCCTCGGTGCGGGCGAGGCCGTCGCCCATCAGGTCCGTGATCGCGGCGGCGATGGCTGTCAGAGGCGCGGGGGTCGACACCCGCGGGAGACTACCGAGCGACCTTCACCCGCCCACCGCCCAGACCCAGAGATGAGCGATATCGCAGTGATATCGTCTGCCCATGGACGTCCTGATCAAAGACCTCCCCGACGACGTGCACGCAGAGCTGACGCGACGCGCCGCATCGCGTGACATGAGCCTGCGGGCCTACCTGCGAGAAGTGCTCGCCGGCCATGTGGCGAGCCCGTCCATGGACCAGTGGCTGGACCACGTGCGAGACCTCGGCCCCGCTCACACCGGCGGGCCGACCGGGGCCGATCTGGTCACGACAGCGCGCGTCGAGGACGACGAGCTCGTCGACAGGTGAGCGTCCTCGTCGTCGACGCCGCCCTGGTCGTCGACCTCGTCTGCGACTTCCCGCCAGCCGCGGGCTACCGTGCCGCGCTCGCCTCCGCCGAGGCCGTGGCGGCGCCGGCCCACCTTGACGCGGAGGTGCTGTCAGCGCTCGGACGCCTCCACCGCGCCGGCCGACTGACCCACGCGGCCGCACGCGTGGAAGCACTCCGCACGTTCAGCGCGCAGCGCTGGCCACTGCAGCCCCTGTTGCCGGCGGCCTGGGCGCTGACCGATCGGATCGCGACGCGAGACGCGTTGTACGTCGCCCTCGCGGCCTCACTCGACGCCGTACTGCTCACCACCGACGAACGCCTCCGTCGCGGCGCGGCAGGACTCGTCGCGGTGACCCAGCCTGCCGACTGACTCCTGGGCGGCGCCGCCTCACTCCGGGCGCAGCAGCGGGAACAGGATCGACTCGCGGATCCCGACCCCGGTCAACAACATCACGAGCCGGTCGACACCGATGCCGATGCCACCGGCCGGCGGCATGCCGTGCTCCATCGCGCGCAGGAAGACCTCGTCGAGCTCCATCGCCTCGGGGTCGCCCTCAGCGGCCTTGAGCGACTGCTCCTCGAGCCGCTCGCGCTGGATGACGGGGTCGTTGAGCTCGGAGTACGCCGCCCCGAGCTCGACGCCGTTGATGATCAGGTCCCACGCCTCGTTGAGCCCGGCCTGGGCACGGTGCGGCTTGGCGAGCGGCTTGACCTCGGCGGGGTAGTCCATGACGAAGGTCGGCTGGATGAGCGAGTCCTCCACGAGCTGCTCGAACAGCTCGACCACGATCTCCGCGGCACCCCAGTCGTCCTTGAGGTCGACCTCGTGCTGGGCAGCGATCGCGCGCAGCTCGTCGGCGGGCGTCTCGGCAGTGATGGTGCGTCCGGTCGCCTCACTCACGAGGTCCATGATCGACGCCTCGCGCCATTCGGCCTCGAGGTCGATGATCGACCCGTCGCGAGCGGTGACCTGGGTGCGACCGACCGCACGCGCCGCATTGCGGATCAATGCCTTGGCGAGCGCGATCATCGAGAACTGGTCGCCGTACGCCTCATAGGCCTCGAGCATCGAGAACTCCGCAGCGTGGGTGGAGTCCAGCCCCTCGTTGCGGAAGGTGCGCCCGATCTCATAGACGCGGTCGACGCCGCCGATCATCGCGCGCTTGAGGTCGAGCTCGAGCGCGATGCGCAGCAGCATCTCCTGGTCGAAGGCGTTCAGGTGGGTCTTGAACGGCCGGGCCGCGGCGCCTCCGTTCGTCAGCTGCAGGATCGGGGTCTCCACCTCGACGTACTCCCGCTCGTCCAGCGTCGCGCGCAGCGCCTTGAGCACCGACGCCTTCACCCGCACGATCTCGCGGGCCTCGGGTCGCACGATCATGTCGAGATAGCGCAGCCGGACCCGCGCCTCCTCGCTCAGCGGCTTGTGCTCGTTGGGCAGCGGGCGCAGCGCCTTCGCCGCCATCGTCCAGCTGGTCGCCGCCACCGAGAGCTCCCCCCGGCGGCTCGTGATGACCTCACCCTCGACGCTCAGCAGGTCGCCGATGTCGACCAGTGCCTTGAACTCGTCGAGCGGGTCCTGCCCGATCTCCGCCAGCGACAGCATCGCCTGGATCTCGGCGCCGTTGCCCTCGCGCAGCCGGACGAAGCAGAGCTTGCCGGTGTTGCGCAGGAAGATCACGCGCCCGGTGATCGCCACCTGCTGCCCGGTCCGGGTGTCGGGCGCGAGGTCCTGGTCGTCGAAGTACTCCCGGATCGCGGTGATCGTGTGGGTCCGCGGCACCGCGATCGGGTAGGCGCCCTTGCCCGAGGAGATCAGCCGGTCACGCTTCTCCCGGCGTACCCGCATCTGCTCGGGTACGTCGTCGGCCTGGGCATCGGCCTGGTGCTCGGGGGAAGTCGGCTGGTCGGTCATGGTGCTCGATCC
Organism: Nocardioides massiliensis; assembly: GCF_030811215.1. Classification (NCBI taxonomy): domain Bacteria; kingdom Bacillati; phylum Actinomycetota; class Actinomycetes; order Propionibacteriales; family Nocardioidaceae; genus Nocardioides; species Nocardioides massiliensis. The sequence goes on along the minus strand of NZ_JAUSQM010000001.1, from coordinate 1,400,664 downwards.
TAGAGACCGCGTGGGGCCCACCTCTGCCCGGCTCGACTTGCGACATCCGGCACTGCTCACGCCGGCGTATCGGTGCCAGATGTCGCAAACCCCGGGACGACGGACGCCTGTGGATGAGCGCCGCGACGCGGAGGCGAACTTCGCGACGCTGTCGGGCATGAACGACGTCCGTTGTCGTCCGCCGCGGCTGGTCGCGCCCGTGCGCGTTGGCTCCGGGCCGCCCGCACCCAGCCGTGGCGAGGCACGCGGGAAGCGGTGGCGGCGTGCCGGCCCCGGTCTCTACGTGCCGTCATCGGTGGAGCCGACCGTCGAGCAACGCATCGTGGAGGAGTGGGCGCGGCTGCCGGAGGCCGTCGTGACCGGCTGGGCAGCCGCGCGCCTCCACGGGGCGGCCTATCTGGACGGCCTCGACTCCGGTGCGCCACGCCCCGTCCCACTCCTGCTTGCGCCGGGGAGCAGCGCGCCCCGTGCCTGGCCCGGCGCTCGGATCGTCCGCCAACCGCTGCCGGCACAGCACCGAGCCGAGATCCAGGGAATTCCGGTCACGACTCCGGCACGAGCGGTAGGTGACATCGCCCGCCTGACGCGGGATCACTACACCGCAGTCGTCGACGTGGAGATGGCGTACGCCGCCGGCATCGCCCACCCCACCTGGGTCGCGACAGCCCTGGACGATGCGCCTGTTTGGGGCGCCCGTCGGGCGCGACAGGTGCTGCGGGTCGCCGGTGTCCGCAGTTGCTCACCACCGGAGTCACGCCTGCGCCTCGTGTGTCGGGCGATCGGGTGGGACCCCCTGGTCAACGTCGAGGTCTTCGACCCCGACGGCGAGTTCCTGGCCCGCCCGGACCTGCTCGACGTCGAGCGTGGCATCGCCATCGAGTACGACGGCTCCGAGCACCGCACCGCTGCTCGGCACCGTCAGGACAACGCGCGGCTGCACCGGTTGCGCAGTGCCGGACTCGAGGTCGTGACCATCGTCGGGGGCGGCCTGCTCACTCCTGACGACCGGGTCGAGGCCGTCCGGCTCCTGCATGACGCGGAGCGACTGGCCGCCCGACCCCGGGAGCGCGCGTGGACGCTGGACGCGCCGCCGTGGGCACGACCTTGGGTCCCGCGCGTCGCGCAGCTGCGGGTCGACGGATAGTCGTCGACTTGCGACATCTGGCACCGATTCACCACCGCCACCGGTGCCAGATGTCGCAGATGTGGGATCTCGACCAGCGACCGGCTACGTGTTGCGCTCGAAGACCAGCTCCAGCCCGAGCAGCGTCAGCAGCGGGCGGTGGTCGGTGATGGTGGCGCACTCCTCGAGCACGAGGGGGGCGAGGCTGCCGGTGGCGACGACGTCGAGCGCGGCGAGGGGCACGTCGAGCTCGGCGGCCATGCGGGTGACGATGCCGTCGACCTGGCTGGCGTAGCCGAACAGCACCCCGGACTGCAGGGCCTCGACGGTGTTCTTCGCGATCACCGAGCGCGGGCGGCGCAGCTCGATCTTGCGCAGCTGGGCGCCGCGGCGACCCAGCGCTTCCAGCGAGATCTCGACACCCGGGGCGATGGCGCCGCCGACGTACTGCCCGGACCCGTTGACGACGTCGAACGTCGTGGCGGTGCCGAAGGCGACCACGATGACCGGTCCGTCATAGAGCCGCGCCGCCGCGAGGGCGTTGACGATCCGGTCGGTGCCGACTTCCCGCGGGTTGTCCATGAGGACCGGGATGCCGGTGCGGATGCCGGGCTCGACGACGACGTGCGGGCAGTCGGGGAAGTACGCCGCGAGCATGGTGCGCCACTCGTGCAGCACCGACGGCACGGTGGAGCACAGCGCGACGCCGACCGGGGCGAGCTCGACCTCGGTGCGCTGGAGCAGGCCGTCGACGAGGAGGCCCCACTCGTCGGAGGTACGCCGCTCGTCGGTCTGCACGCTCCAGTGCTCGATCACCTCGCCGTCGCGGACCAGGCCGACGACGGTGCGGGAGTTGCCGATGTCGACACAGAGCAACGGGTCGGGCAACGGGTCGGCGTCAACCACGGCCGGCCTCCTCGCGCAGGTCGAGCCCGATGTCGAGAACGCGGGCGGAGTGGGTGAGCGCGCCGACGGCGAGGAAGTCCACCCCGGCCCGTGCGTACGCCGCGGCGACCTCCAGGTCGAGTCCGCCGGAGGCCTCCAGCTGAGCGCGGCCGGCGGTGAGTTCGACGGCCTCGGCGACCTGCTCGGGCGTCATGTTGTCGAGCAGCACCTGCTCGGCGCCCGCGTCGAGCAGCTCGCGCAGCTGCTCGAGGGAATCGACCTCGACCTGGATCGCCAGCGGTGGCACCTGGCCGGCGTAGTGGTCGCGCACGGCGCGGTAGGCCTCGACGACGCCGCCCGCTCCGAGCACGTGGTTGTCCTTGACCAGGGCCTGGTCCGAGAGCGAGCGCCGGTGGTTGACCCCGCCACCACAGCGCACGGCGTACTTCTCCAGGTCGCGCCACCCGGGCGTGGTCTTGCGGGTGTCGCGCACGCGGGTCGCGGTGCCGGCGAGCGCCTCGACCCAGCGGGCGGTCTCGGTGGCGATGCCGGAGAGGCGGCCGAGGTAGTTCAGCGCGGTGCGCTCGGCGACCAGCAGCCGCAGGACGGGCCCGGTGACGCTCATCAGCACCGCGCCGGGCTCCACGCGGTCACCGTCGGCGGCGTGGCGGGCGACCTCGACGTCGGGCCCGATCACGTAGCGCAGCACGAGCTCCGCGACGCCCAGCCCGGCGATGGTGCCGGGCCGGCGCGCGACGAGGTCGGCCGTGCCAGGCAGCGTCTCGGGGATGGTCGCCACGCTGGTGACGTCGGTGCCGGGGACGTCCTCGCTGATCGCGCGGGCCACGGCGCCGTACAGGTCCTCGGGGCCGAGGCCGGCCGCGCGCAGCTCGGTGGTGAGCTCGGAGGGAAGGTCGGCGTACGACGTGCGGGCGACGACGTGGTCGGGGGTCATGCGGATCCTCCGGACACCAGCAGGGACGAGTGGTCGGCGGAGGGCTGGAAGGTGCGCGACAGCCGACCGGTCGCCGGGTCGAGTGCGAGGTCGAGGTGGCCGCGCCACGCGTCGTCGGCCTCGGCGAAGTCCTCGCGCCAGTGGGACCCGCGCGTCTCCTCGCGCGCCTCGGCCGCGGTGACCAGGGCAGTGGCGACGGTGAGCAGGTTGGTGGCCTCCCACGCGCCGGCGTCGGGCTCATCGGCCGCCGCCAGGGCGGAGATCTCGACCAGCTCACCGGTCGCGCGCGCCAGCCCGGACGCCGAGCGCAGGACGCCGGCGAGCTCGGTCATCGTGGCCTGGATCCGCTCGCGCGCGCCCGCCCCGACCAGCCCCGCCGTACGCCGATCGGGGGCGGGGTCCTGACGGGGCGGCAGCGTCTCGGAGAGGTGCTCGGCGATGCGGCGGGAGAAGACGAGCCCCTCGAGCAGGGAGTTCGACGCGAGCCGGTTGGCGCCGTGGACGCCCGAGCAGGCCGCCTCGCCGCAGGCGTAGAGGCCCGGCACCGAGGTGCGCCCGACCAGGTCGGTGGCCACGCCGCCGGAGGCGTAATGACAGGCGGGCGCGACCGGGATCAGGTCGGTGACCGGGTCGACGCCGTGGGCACGGCAGGTCGCGAGGATCGTGGGGAAGCGGCGCTCCCACTTCGCCTGTCCAAAGTGCCGCGCGTCGAGCCAGACGTGCTCGCGGCCCTGCTCCCGCATGCGGCGGGTGATGGCCTTGGCGACCACGTCGCGCGGGGCGAGGTCGGCGAGCTCGTGCTGACCCTGCATGAAGCGCATGCCGGCGTCGTCGACGAGGAACGCGCCCTCGCCGCGCACCGCCTCGGAGATGAGCGGCTGCTGCCCGCGGGAGTCGCCGCCCAGCCACATGACGGTGGGGTGGAACTGCACGAACTCGACGTCGCGCAGCACGGCGCCCGCGCGCAGCGCCAACGCCAGGCCGTCGCCGGTCGCGACGGCGGGGTTGGTGGTGGCGGAGAAGACCTGCCCCAGGCCACCGCTCGCCAACACGACCGCCCGGCAGTGCACCGCGCCGACGCCGTCGCTCTGGCCCTCGCCGAGCACGTGCAGCGTCACGCCCGCCACGCCGCCGTCGGCGCCGGGGATGAGGTCGAGCGCGATCGCGTGCTCGATGACCTCGATGTCGGGAGTGGAGCGGATCGCCGCCACGAGCGCCCGCTGGATCTCGGCCCCGGTCGCGTCGCCGCCGGCGTGGGCGATCCGGTCGCGGTGGTGGCCGCCCTCGCGGGTGAGCTCGAGCAGGCCGTCGGGGTCGAGGTCGAAGGTCGCCCCGAGCGCGATCAGCTCGTGAACTGCGGCCGGTCCCTCGGTGACGAGGACGCGCACGGCGTCGGAGTCGCAGATGCCGGCGCCGGCGCTCAAGGTGTCGAGCAGGTGCTCCTCGGGCGAGTCACCCGGACCGAGGGCAGCGGCAATGCCGCCCTGCGCCCACTGGGTGGAGCCGGCCGACAGGTGGTCCTTGGTGACGACCAGCACCGAGCCGCCCTGACCGGAGAGCTGGCCCGAGAGCTGCCCTGACGCCTCCAGCCCGGCCCGGATCCGCAGCGCCGCGGTCAGGCCGGCGATGCCGGAGCCGATGACCACGACGTCGGCGTACCTCACCCAACCCGGGGGTGGGGCCGCGAGGCGGGCAGGGATCATCACCGGTGGGTCCGCGGTGGCGTCAGCGCGGAGTGTGGACCAGGTCGCCGCGCAGCAGCCCCTGCTGCGGCAGCGCCTCGGCGGGGTCGTGACCGAAGCCCATCACCTTGTTGTCGGCGTCGACGAAGACCACGTCGGGCTGGTAGCTGCGCGCCTCGGCGTCCTCCATCTGCGCGTAGGCGATGAGGATCACCAGGTCGCCGGGCTGCACGAGGCGGGCGGCGGCACCGTTGATGCCGATGATCCCCGAGCCGCGCTCGCCGGCGATCGTGTAGGTCTCCAGCCGGGCACCGTTGGTGATGTCGACGATGTGGACCAGCTCGCCGGGGAGCAGGTTGGCCGCGTCGAGCAGGTCGGCGTCGACCGTCACCGAGCCGACGTAGTGCAGGTCGGCCTGCGTCACGGTCGCGCGGTGGATCTTGGACTTCATCATCGTGCGCAGCATCAGTGAGCTCCCTCGTGGACTGGCTGGCGGGCAGGGGTGGGGACGGGTGCGCCCAGAAGGAGCGGCACGTTGTCGAGCAGGCGGGTGGTGCCGACGCGGGCGGCGACGAGCAGCCGTGCCTCGCCGGCGACGGGGGCGTCGCCGAGGTCGGGATCGGTGAGCACGAGGTAGTCGACGTCGACGCCCTCGCCTTCCTCACGGAGTACGTCGTGCGCAGCGGCCACCACGGCCTCGGCGCCGCGGGCCGCGCTCGCGGCACCGACGGACAGGGCCTTCGAGAGCACCAGGGCGGTACGCCGCTGGACGTCGTCGAGGTAGCGGTTGCGCGAGGACAGCGCGAGCCCGTCGTCCTCGCGGACGGTCGGGGCGCCGACGACGTCGACGCCGAGGCAGAGGCCCGCGGCCATGCGGCGTACGAGCACCAGCTGCTGGTAGTCCTTCTGGCCGAAGACCGCGACGTCGGGGCGCACGAGGCCGAAGAGCTTCACGACGACCGTGAGCACACCACGGAAGTGGGTCGGGCGGGCGGCGCCCTCGAGCACGGCACCGAGCGGACCCGGGTCGACGGTGACCGCGTCGGCGGCGGAGCCGGCGCTCACGCCCTCGGGGTAGACCTCCTCGACCGGCGGCACGAAGACCAGGTCGACCCCGTGCTCGGCGCAGACCTCGAGGTCGGCGTCGAGGGTGCGGGGGTAGCGGTCGAGGTCCTCGCCGGGCGCGAACTGCAGCGGGTTGACGAAGATCGACGCCACGACGGCGCCGTCCTCACCGACCTGCTCGCGGGCGTGGGTCATGAGGCTGGCGTGGCCGACGTGCAGCGCACCCATCGTCGGCACGAGGGCGACCCGGTCGCCGCCGGCGCGGACCGCGGCGAGCGCCTCAGCCAGCTCCGCGCGCGTGCCGACGACCCGCGGGGTGCGGGGGGAGGGAGCGTTCACAGGGGGGTCCGCTCGGAGTCGGCGGCTGCGTCGTCCGCCGGCGCGACGGGGTGGCCGGGCGCCTCAGGCAGCGCCTCGCTCAGCGTCTCGTGCAGCGCGGCGGCGCGCCCGCCGGCGAGCCGGCCGTCGGCAGCGCTGCGGTCGACGGTCGCGCGAGCCATCGCGACGTAGGAGTCGAGCGAACCGGGCGTGTGCTCGGTGATCTGGGCGAGGTGGTCGCGCACGGTGCGCCGGTCGCCCCGGGCGACCGGGCCAGTCAGCGCGGCGTCGCCGTCGGTCAGCGCGTTGTCGAGCGCCGCCGACAGCAGCGGGCGCAGCGTGCCGGACGGGTCGGCGACGCCGGACGCGGCGAGCATGTCCATCGCCTGGGCCACGAGGGTGACGAGGTGGTTGGCGCCGTGGGCCAGACCTGCGTGGTAGAGCGCGCGCTGGTCCTCCGCGACCCGCACCGGACGCGCCCCGAGGACCGCGACCAGCTGGTCGGCGTACGCAAGGTCGGCGGGGGTGGCGGTGACGCCGAAGACGCATCCCTGCAGGCGCGCACGGTCGACGGCGGTGCCCGTGAAGGTCATCGCGGGGTGGAGCGCGAGGACGTGCGCGCCCAGGTCGGCGGCCGGCTGCAGCACGTCGAGCCCGTGCTTGCCGGAGGTGTGGACGACGTACTGGCCCTCCCGGATCGCCCCGCTGCCGACCAGGCTGCACACGACGCCGGCGAGCCGGTCGTCGGGCACGGTCAACAGCAGCAGGTCCGCGGCGCGCGCGACGTCGGTCGGCTTGCGGATCTGCGCGCCCGGCAGCAGCGCCGCGATGCGCTCGCGCGTCGCGGGCGTCTCCCCCGAGACGGCGGCCAGGGCATAGCCCGGGGTGTCGGCGAGGATCGCGCCGAGCACGGCACCCACGCGGCCGGCGCCGATCACGCCCACGGTGACCGACCCGCTCGGGGACGGCGGCAGGGCAGGGCTGCCCGCAGGGACGGGCGCAGGCGTGATGCGCATGTCGTGGCCTTTCGTTCCAGTCCACCAGGGGTACCGGACGGTTCAGTGGCTCGTGCACCACCGAGCGTACGCCGCACCCCCACGCGGCGGAATGGTGGTCTCGGTCACAGGGGCAGGTACGCCGAGAGGTCCGACCGCTCCCCCGAGGCGCTGATCCGCCCCTCCTCGGTCGCCTGCTCCCAGGCCAGCTCGCCGCTCGCCAGCGCGATCCAGGTCGCCGCGTCGGTCTCGACGACCGCCGGCGGGGTGCCACGCGTGTGGCTGGTGCCCGGGATGCACTGCACCGCGGCGTACGGCGGCACCCGCACCTCCACCGCCCCACCAGGAGCCTGCTGCGACAGCACCGCGAGGTAGTGCTTGGTCAGCAGCCGCAGCGCCGCCTTGTCCGTCGGATCGCCAACGAGTGCCGCACGCGCCTGCGCCACCGCCTCGGCGGACTGGGGACGGAGTCGGGGTGCCACGGGCTCCAGTATCCCTGTGCGCCGCAGTGGTCGAGTGCCGCGCGAGCCCATGGGGTGGTCGAGTGCCGCGAACGAAGTGAGCCCCGTCCGAGGTGGTCGAGTGCCGCGAACGAAGTGAGCCCCGCCCGAGGTGGTCGAGTGCCGCGAACGAAGTGAGCCCCGTCCGAGGTGGTCGAGTGCCGCGAACGAAGTGAGCGGTGTATCGAGACCCCCCACCAGCGCTCGGGCCCCCGGTCTCGATACACCGCCCTCGGGTAACCCCTCGGACGGCACTCGACCAACAAGCCAAGGTGGTCGAGTGCCGCGAACGAAGTGAGCCCCGTCCGAGGTGGTCGAGTGCCGCGAACGGAGTGAGCGGTGTATCGAGACCCCGGCCTGTGGATGACCAACAGCGCAGACTCGCGGAACCCGGGAGCCTGGGGCGATGCCACACGTCTACATCCTCGAGTGCTCGGACGGCTCCTACTACGTCGGCAGCACCACCAACCTGCCCGCGCGGCTCCATCAACACCAGGAGGGGCACGGCGCGGCGTACACCCGTCGGCGCCGCCCGGTCCGGCTCGTCTTCAACCAGGAGTACGCCTCGGTCGCGGACGCGTTCTCGGTCGAGAAGCAGATCCAGGGGTGGGGGCGCGCGAAGCGCGAAGCATTGATCCGTGGGGAGTTCTCGCTCCTCCCGGGTCTGGCGAAGAAGGAGTTCGACCGGTGAGGGACGGGTCTCGATACACCGCCCTCGGGTAACCCCTCGGACGGCACTCGACCAACAAACCACGGTGGTCGAGTGCCGCGAACGAAGTGAGCGGCGTATCGAGACCCCGGCCTGTGGATGACCAACAGCGCAGACTCGCGGAACCCGGGAGCCTGGGGCGATGCCACACGTCTACATCCTCGAGTGCTCGGACGGCTCCTACTACGTCGGCAGCACCACCAACCTGCCCGCGCGGCTCCATCAACACCAGGAGGGGCACGGCGCGGCGTACACCCGTCGGCGCCGCCCGGTCCGGCTTGTCTTCAACCAGGAGTACGCATCGGTCGCGGACGCGTTCTCGGTAGAGAAGCAGATCCAGGGGTGGGGGCGCGCGAAGCGCGAAGCATTGATCCGTGGGGAGTTCTCGCTCCTCCCGGGACTGGCGAAGAAGGAGTTCGACCGGTGAGGGACGGGTCTCGATACACCGCCCTCGGCTAACGCCTCGGCCGGCACTCGACCAACCAACCCACGGTGGTCGAGTGCCGCGAACGAAGTGAGCGGTGTATCGAGACCTCCGCCTCCCCCGGGGTCTCGATACACCGCCCTCGGGTAACCCCTCGGACGGCACTCGACCAACCCAAACTCGGCCCCTCGGACGGCACTCGACCAACCAACCCACGGTGGTCGAGTGCCGCGAACGAAGTGAGCGGCGTATCGAGACCTCCGCCTCCCTCGGGGTCTCGATACACCGCCCTCGGGTAACCCCTCGGACGGCACTCGACCAACACAAATCACGGTGGTCGAGTGCCGCGAACGAAGTGAGCGGCGTATCGAGACCTCCGCCTCCCTCGGGGTCTCGATACACCGCCCTCGGGTAACCCCTCGGACGGCACTCGACCAACACAAATCACGGTGGTCGAGTGCCGCGAACGAAGTGAGCGGCGTATCGAGACCCCCACCACCTCCCCGGTCTCGATACACCGCCCTCGGCTAACGCCTCGGCCGGCACTCGACCAGCCCAGTTGGGCCGGCACTCGACCAACTACGTCCGCGCGCGGGCGAGACGGCGTACCGTTTGCCCTCCCTCGTCACTCCCGGAGGCACCGTGTCGCTCAGCCCCTCCCCGCGCCTGCGCCGCCTCCTCGCTGCGGCGCTCGGCGTCGCGCTCGCCGTACCCGCGCTCAGTGGTGGGTCGGGGGCGCCCCACGATGGCGGGGGTGCGAGCGCGGCGTCCGCGGCCGTCAGCCAGTCGTCGGCGACCCGGGCGATGCCGGGGCGGATGACCGGCTACGTGTTCGACCAGTGCCAAGCGCCGTCGCAGGCGGCGATGGACGCGTGGTGGGAGAGCTCGCCGTACCGCGGCATCGGCATCTACATCGCCGGCGACAACCGCTACTGCGCCGACCAGCTCAACCTCGACGCCACCTGGGTGAAGACGCAGGCGCAGCGCGGGTGGGCGCTGTTCCCCATCGTGGTGGGCCGGCAGGCGGCGTGCTCGCCGGTGGAGAGGTACGCCGACCGCCGGATCTCGCCGAAGCCGGCGGACGACTACGCCGCCGCGCGCGCGCAGGCGGCCGGTGAGGCGCAGGCGGCGGTCGACGCCGCGAAGCTGCTCGGGATCGGCGCGCGCAGCGTGCTGTGGTTCGACCTCGAGGCGTTCCCGACGACGAAGGCCCACTGCCGCGAGTCGGCGCTGGCGTTCCTCTCGTCCTGGACCAAGGAAGTACGCCGCCTGGGCTACCGCTCCGGCGTCTACTCCTCCGCGGCGTCGGGCATCGCGCTCCTCGACCAGGCACGCCGGGCCGGGCGACACACCATGCCCGACCGGCTGTGGGTGGCCGAGTGGGTGCCGGCCCAGGGCTACCGGGTCCCGCCGACCGCGACGCCGCCGACCTTCGCCTCGGCGTTCTACGACCACGCGTGGTGGTCGGAGCGCGGCCGGGTGATGCGGCAGTACCGCGGCGACCACGACGAGACGCACGGCGGCGTGCGGATCAACATCGACACCAACTACACGGTCATGGGCGCCGGCACGCGGGTCCCGCCGCAGTCGAAGACCTGCCGCAAGGTGATCGACCACGCGCGCTACCGCCCGTGGAAGCAGGGCGACGTCGACCCCGAGATCCGTGCGGCGCAGTGCCTGCTGCGCGTGCAGGGCCACTACCGCTCGCCGCGCTTCCGACCGCGCTTCACCAAGCGGACCGAGGTCGCCGTACGCCGGTTCCAGACCGCCGTCGGCCTGCCCGCCACCGGACGGCTCACCCGGCCGACCTGGGTGGCGCTGCACTCCGCCGGTCCCGGTCCGGTGAGCAAGTACGGCAGCGGCAGCCACGCCGTACGCCGCCTCCAGCGCGCGCTCAAGGCGGCCGGCACGCCGCGGCTCCCGGTGACGGGCTACTACGGCTACGAGACGACTCAGGCGGTGCGGGCCTATCAGAAGCGCGTCGGACTACCGGTCACCGGCGTCGCCGGCACCACCACCTGGCTCGCGCTCCGCGCCGGGAGGCGTTGAGCCCAGCGGGTCGGGCGTCGCCGCGGCGCTCGGTGCGGGCTCCGGCGCGGCGTCGGGTGCGTCGGGCAAGGTCTTCATCCCGAGCAACGGCGAGAACACCACCGGCACCGCGGCCAGGCACGCCAGCACGACCGCGACCCACATCGTCGCCACGACCCCGATGCGGTCGCCCAGGACGCCGGAGAGCAGCGCGGACAGCGGCATGATCCCCCAGACGAAGAACCGGATCGAGGCGTTCATCCGGCCCAGCAGGTGCTCGGGGCAGATCCGCTGACGCATGCTCACCTGCATGACGTTGTAGACGAGCACCGAGAAGCTGAAACAGAACTCCGCGAGCAGCAACACGCCCATCGCGGCGTACGGCGACCCGAGCGAGGCCGATAGCGGCACCAGCGCCAAGGTCGCGCCACCCAGCAACGACGCGAGCGGGATCGCCGTACCCTCGCCGACGACCCGGCCGATGCGTGGCGCCAGCACCGCGCCGACGATCCCGCCCACGGCGCCCGCACCCATCACCACGCCGAACCAGAACGGCTCGAGTCCGATGATGCGCAGCACCAGGATCGGCATCAGGGTGAAGGCCAGTGTGAACGCGAGGTTGGACAACGTCGTGCAGGCGACGATCCGCACGAGCAGCCGGTGGCGCAGCACGAACCCGAGTCCCTCGGCGATCTCCGTCCGCAGCCGGGCCTCGGGCGCCCGCACCCGCGGGACCTCCCGGTCGTGGACGCGGGAGAGGAAGAACGCCGAGAAGGCGTAGCCGATCGCGTCGGCGACGAAGAGCAGCGGTGCGCTGACCACCTTGAGCAACAACCCGCCGGCGGCCGGGCCCGCGACGCGCGCGACCTGGGCGACACCCTCGAGCTTGCCGTTGGCGTCGGAGACCTGCTCGCGCCGGACCAGGAACGGCAACACCGACTGGTAGGCGACGTCGAAGAAGACGGTCGCGACGCCGATGACGGCCGCCACGACGTACAGATGCCACATCGCCAGCGCGTCGAACGCCCAGAGCACGGGGATCGCGCTGATCGCGACCGCGCGCACGACGTCGGCGCGGATCATCACCCGCCGCTTGGCCCACCGGTCGACCCACGCACCTGCGGGCAGGCCGACCAGGAGGAAGGCGGCCGTCGCCGCCGCGTTGAGCACGCCGAGCTCCAGCTCGCTCGCCATCAGCAGCTGCACCGCCACGACCGGCAGCGCGATGTGGCCGAGCTGCGCGCCGAGCTGGCCGAGAGTGACGCCGGCCCAGAAGCGGCGGAAGTTCGGGTCCGCGGCGAGCGGAGGCGCTTCGGTCACCGGCCGATCCTGCCACGGTCGTGGGTCTGAGGCCTCCGCATCGGGAGGCCCCAGACCCACGACTCGGGATGGGTCAGTCGTCGAGGTAGAAGTTGCGGTCGCCCAGGATCAGGCCCGCACCACCCGGGGACGGCTTGTTGCGGATGTCGTGGTCGATAGCCAGGGTGTGGCGCTGCTTCTTGCCGCTGGCGAAGTTGAGCTGGACCCGGCCGCGGGCGATCACCTGATAGGTCCCCTTCTCGTCGGGCGGGATCGTGGACCACTGGCCGCCCGACCCGGGCACGCCCCAGCTGCCGATCGACATGCTCGACAACACGAAGCGGCCGTTCTTGTTGAACTGGAGCCACTCGGTCCGGGTGTTGCAGAAGACCAGGCAGTTGCCGTGAAAGTCGTGGCGCTTGAGGTTGACGCTGAAGCGCTGACCCTTCTTCGCGAGCGTCGTCGGGTAGTAGCGACCGTTGCGGAACCCGAAGCCCTCGGACGTGATGGCGACCGGCTTCGCCTTGGCGATCTTCAGCCTGCCGGTGCGGGCGTTGTAGGCATAACGCTTGCAGAGCTTGGTGGCCTGGCGACACGCGGGCCGCTGACCGCCCTGCGGGAAGCCGAGGTAGACGAATCGGTTGTTGACGAAGTACGCCGCGCGGGTGTCCCAACCGGTGTCGGCACTGGCCGGACCGTGGCCCCAGAAGTAGCGGCCGACGAGAGACGGCAGCCGGCGTGGCGCGGGCTTGCGGGCGATCGTGATCGCGCGGTTGAAGGTGCGTCCGCCGGCCGTGACACGGAAGATGAGCTTGCGCGGCTTCGCCCCCTGCAACCGGACGTTGTAGATGATCCCGTGCTTCGTCGTCCGGCCATCGACCCGCCCGAGGTTCCGCACCGGCTTCCCGATCTTCATGCTCTTGCCGATCGCCCGCAGCCGTACGCCGGTCGCCGGGGTCCGCGACTCGTTGCGCACCTCGAGGCGGATCCGGGTCACCTTGCCGGCGTAGTTGCCCTGCACCGGGTCGCCGGGGGTGATGGTGAACTTCAACGGCTCCGGCGGGTGGACGTCGCTGAGCCTCGGGGCCGTCGTCTTGTGCACCGGCACGTCGGGGTCGTCGACGAACACCGCCGCGAGCATGCACTCCGGCTCGGCTGCCTTCACCCGCGCGGGAAGCGCGCTGCTGCGCAGCGTCACCGTCTCCCCTGAGCGCGAGCGCTTGACCGCCAGATTCGCGCCGTCGCTCTGGAAGACCCCGCCGGTGCCGGATCCGTGGGTCTCGCCCAGAATCGAGATCCGACTGGTGCAGTAGCCGTCGACGTACTCGCCGAAGTAGACCGCGACGATCGCGTTGTCCGCCGCGCCCGACGGAGCCGAGGCGAAGGTCGCTTGGGCGACGAACTCGCCCTTCTGCAGGTCCTGAGTGGCGACCACGCGCGTGAGGCGCTGCGCCGCGTTGGCCGGGGGCGGAGGGTCGGACTCGAAGTCGGTGACCGTCGCCGTACGCCGGATCGGTCGGGTCGTGCTCGCGGCACCGAAGCCGCCCTGCGCCACTTGCCGCCCCTGCTGCACCGCAGGTGACTTCGCGTCGGCGGCCCGGGTGCTCACCGCGGCGAGGTCGGCCAGGATCGTGCCGTCGGCACCATCAGACCCGTCCGCGGCCGCCGGGACGGCCGCCAGCATCGACACGGCGAGTCCGCCGGCTGCGATCGGAGCCGCCAAGGACGTGAACCAGCGAGTGTGCGTACGACGCATCGATCCCCCGTGAAGAGCTGTGTGGACTGGTGGGGACATTCCAGCCCAATCGGGCACCCACGTCGAGCCCCTGGCCGGCGGAAGTTTCCGGCTCTCAACTCCGCTCGACCGAAGATCCGGCTCCGCTCGACCGACGGATCAGCCGAAGACGGAGGGCAGCGTCGCCGACCACGCCTCGCGGATCTCGCTCAACGGCGCGGCAAACTCGCCCTCGACCTCGAGGACGGGCTCCTCGGTGGTCACGCCGATGCGGGTGAGCGGCACGCCGTTCTTCTCGGCCAGCGCGCGCAGCGCGTCGGCGTCCTCGGGGCGTACGGCGACGACCGCACGCGCGGCCGACTCGCTGAACAGCGCGACGAACGCGTCGCCCTCGGCGATGCCGGAGACGTTCACCCGCACACCCACGTCGTGCCGCAGGCACGACTCGACCAGCCCCTGGGCGAGCCCGCCGTCGGAGAGGTCGTGGGCTGCAGCGAGCACGCCGCCCTGCCCGCCCTCGACGAGCACCTCGGCCAGTGCCTTCTCCGCGGCGAGGTCGACCTGCGGCGGGAGCCCGCCGAGGTGGCCGTGGACGACGTGCGCCCACTCCGAGCCGGACAGCTCCTCACGCGTGGTGCCGAGGACATACACCTCGAGCCCCGCGCTCGCGAAGCCCGACGGCGTACGCCGCTTCACGTCGTCGACGACACCGAGGACTGCCACGACCGGGGTCGGGAGGATCGCGGTCTCGCCGGTCTGGTTGTAGAGGCTGACGTTGCCGCCGGTGACCGGGATGCCGAGCTCGACACAGCCCGCAGCGAGGCCACGCGTGGTCTCGGCGAACTGCCACATGACAGCCGTGTCCTCGGGCGAGCCGAAGTTGAGGCAGTCGCTGACCGCGAGCGGGCGGCCACCGGTGGCCGCGACGTTGCGGTGGGCCTCGGCGAGCGCGAGCTGCGCGCCGGCGTACGGGTCGAGCTTCGCGAAGCGGCCGTTGCAGTCGGTGGCCACCGCGACGCCGAGCCCGGTCTCCTCATCGATGCGGATCACGCCGGCGTCCTCGGGCTGGGCGAGCACGGTGTTGCCGCGGACGTAGCGGTCGTACTGGTCGGTGATCCACGACTTGTCGCACAGGTTCGGGCTGGCGACCAGCTGCAGGAGGGTGCTGCGGAGCTCGTCGCCGGTCTGCGGGCGCGGCAGGGCCTCGGCGCGGTCGGCCTGCAGCGCGTCCTGCCAGTCGGGGCGAGCGTAGGGACGGTCGTACGTCGGCCCGTCGTGGGCGACGCTGCGCGGGGGTACGTCGCCGATGACCTCGTCGTGCCAGGTGATGACGAGCCGGTCGGTGTCGGTGACCTCGCCGACCACGGTGGCGTCGACGTCCCACTTCGCGCAGATCTGCAGGAAGCGCGCGACCTTCTCCGGCTCGACCACGGCCATCATCCGCTCCTGCGACTCGCTCATGAGGATCTCCTCGGGAGCGAGGCTGGAGTCGCGCAGCGGGACGCGCTCGAGCCAGACGTGCATGCCGCCGTCGCCGGCGCTCGCCAGCTCCGACGTCGCGCACGACAGCCCCGCGCCGCCCAGGTCCTGGATGCCGGCCACGAGACCCTCGGCGAAGAGCTCGAGGGTGCACTCGATGAGCAGCTTCTCCATGAACGGGTCGCCGACCTGGACGGCGGGGCGCTTGGCCGGCCCCCCGCTGGTCGAGCCTGTCGAGACCTCGAACGTCTCGCTCGCCAGCACCGACACGCCGCCGATGCCGTCGCCGCCGGTCTTGGCGCCGTACAAGATGACCTGGTTGCCCAGGCCCGAGGCGTTGGCGAGGTGGAGCTCGTCGTGGCGCATCACGCCGACGCAGAGCGCGTTGACCAGCGGGTTGCCGACGTAGGTCTCGTCGAAGACCGCCTCGCCGCCGATGTTGGGCAGCCCGAGGCAGTTGCCGTAGCCGCCGACGCCGGCGACGATCCCGGGCAAAACGCGCTTGGTGTCCTCGGCGTCGAGCGGGCCGAAGCGCAGCGGGTCCATGACCGCGACCGGCCGCGCGCCCATCGCGAGGATGTCGCGGACGATGCCGCCGATGCCGGTCGCCGCGCCCTGGTAGGGCTCGACGTACGACGGGTGGTTGTGGGACTCGACCTTGAAGGTGACCGCGTAGCCCTGCCCGACGTCGACGACGCCGGCGTTCTCGCCCATCCCGACCATGAGCGGCTCGCGCATCTCGTCGGTCATCGACTCGCCGAACTGCTTGAGGTGCACCTTGGAGGACTTGTAGGAGCAGTGCTCGCTCCACATGACCGAATACATCGCCAGCTCCGCGGAGGTCGGCCGGCGGCCGAGGATCTCGCGGATGCGGGCGTACTCGTCGGGCTTGAGGCCGAGCTCGGCCCACGGCTGCTCGCGGTCGGGATCGGTGGCCGCGGCGGCCACGGTGTCGAGGGCGATGGGGGCCTGGGTCACGGCCCTGAATCTACCCGGAGCCAGGAGCCTTCCGGTCCCCGGAGGGCTGGCCCGGACCGCCCCCGCCACCTAACCTGAGCCGAGCCGCGACAACGGGTGCCGCGGCCGTGGGGCTAGACGGACGGGGAGCGGTCGGCGGATGGCACGAGCAGGCAGAGGAATCGCGGCCGGGCTGGCCGCCGGGGTCGTGGCGCTCGTCGCGCCGGTGCTGGCCTCCGGGCCCACTGGGGCGGTCGGGCACGGGTCGTCGTACGGCGTGGCGGACGCGGGCCTGGTGCCGGTCACCGACCTCGCGCCGGGCCGCGGGGACGCGCGGGTGCAGGTGACCCGAGACGGCCGGTTCGGCATCGTCCACCAGGGCAGCAGCTACGGCCCCGAGGCGCTGCACAAGATCGACCTGCGCACGAACCGGATCACCGGCAGCGTGCCGGTGCCTGCCGACACCGACAGCGCGCTGGCCGTGCGTGGCAACCGGTTCGCCTACACCACCGAGGACCGCAACCTGTGGGTCACCGACATCGGGAAGGCGAAGCCCCGCCGCGTGGGCAAGGTCGGCTTCCGCGTGGCGGGCCAGCGCGCGACGCTCTTCGACGTCGTGGTCGCGCCGAACGGCAAGTTCGCCTATGTCACCGCCGACGACTGGATCCACACGCCCGGCTCCCAGGTCCTCGTGCTGGCGCTGCGCAAGAACGGCGTACCCAAGCTCGTACGCCGCGTCCCGGTCGCCGCGACCTACCTCGCGATCTCGCGCAACGGGAAGCGGCTGGTCGCGACCGACAGTCGCCGCGTGCACGTGCTCGACGTACGCAAGCCGCGCCAGGCACGGCGCGTGCGGTCCTACGCGATCCGTGACGGTGATGTCACGGCGGCCGCGTTCGGTGAGGGTGTGAACGCGCTCTATCTGCTCAGCTCGGGCAACCGGTACGTCGTCAGCCGGATCAACGTCGCCACCGGACGCACCCTCCAGCGCCGGGTGCTGCCGGGTGGCGGCTACAACGCCGGCGGCGCGATCGCGGTCAACCGCGCGGCCAACCGCGTCGTCGTCACCCGCCCCGACCGCGACGAGTCGCACCCGTCGGTGTGGGTCCTCGGCGCCAAGCTCGCGGTGCGCGGGTCCAGGACGGGGGCGTGCTACCCCGACGGCGCGGCCGCATCGTTCAACGGCCCGACCAAGGGTCGATTGTTCGTCGCCGACTCCGGCATCTGCGAGCAGGCGCGGCTGTGGCAGGTGCGGCCGTGAGCGTGGGGCGACGCGGGTTCCTCGGCCTGGGCGCGGCCGGGGCGGCGACGCTGCTGAGCGGAGCGCCCGCGGACGCGGCGCCGCGACTCGGCAAGGTGCTGGCCACGGGGCTCGAGGTCCCGTGGGGCCTGGCCTTCCTCCCCAACGGCGACGCCCTCGTCAGCGAGCGGATGAGCGGGCGGGTCTGGCGGGTGCGCAAGACCGGCGGACGGAGGCTGGTGGGCAACATCCCCACCGACGCGGCGGGCGAGGGCGGCCTGCTCGGGCTGGCGGTGCATCCGCAGTTCGCGCGCGGCAAGAACTGGGTCTACGCCTACGTCACCACGGCCACCGACAACCGCATCGTGCGGATGCGTTTCGCGCGCAACCGGCTCGGCCGCCGGCGGGTCGTGCTGGCGGGCATCCCGAAGGGCCACACCCACAATGGTGGGCGGCTGATGTTCGGCCCTGGCGGGATGCTGTTCGCCAGCACGGGTGATGCCGGCGACACCTCGTTATCGCAGGACCGCAGCTCGTTGGCCGGCAAGATCCTGCGGATGACGCCGACGGGCAAGGTGCCCAAGCGCAACCCGTACGGCAACTACACCTGGACCTACGGCCACCGCAACGTCCAGGGCTTGGTCATCGACGACAAGGGCCGCTTCTGGGCCAGCGAGTTCGGGCAGAACCGCCTCGACGAGCTCAACCGCATCGTCAAGGGCGGCAACTACGGCTGGCCGGTCGTCGAGGGCCGCGGCCCCGGCTACCGCGACCCGTTCGTCACGTGGACGACCGCGGAGTGCTCCCCGAGCGGCATCGCCACGGCGAAGGGCTGGGCGTACGTCGCCGCGCTGCGCGGTCGCAGCCTGTGGGCGGTGAAGCTCAACGGCGCTCGCCGCGGCCGCAAGGTGCGGCTGTTCGAGGGTCGGCTCGGGCGGATCCGCACCGTGGAGCGCGCACCCGACGGCTCGCTGTGGATCACCACGTCCAACCGCGACGGCCGCGGCACGCCCGGCCCGCACGACGACCGGGTCATCCGCGTCCGGGTCTGAGCCGGACTGTGTATACGAACTTGTGCGACACGCCGGCTGGAACGGCTACAAGGCGGTGAGTTCGCTACACGTGTAGCGAATTCGCGGCCGTCAGCCCGTCGGCGGGCCGACGAGCAGCGCGAGCCCGGTGAGGACAGCGACGACGACCACACCCACGAGCAGCCCGACCAGGGGACGGCGGACGAGGGCGGCGACCGGGCGCTCCAGGGCGCCGGCAGGCTGCTCGGTGCGCAGGCGCCAGGCCCGCGGCAGCGCACCGCGACGCTCCATGGCGACGTCGAACCAGATGGTGAAGAACGGCGGCACCGCGGCGAGCAGGCCGACGAGCGTCCGGCCCGGCGACCACTTCGCGTCGACGGCGACGACGACGGTCGTGACGACGTACGCCACGAACGCGACGCCGTGCAGCATCCCGCCGTACCGCACGCCGAGCTCGGTGGTCTCGGTGACGTACTTGAGGAACATCCCGGTGAGCAGCAGCGCCCAGGTGATGGCCTCGGCCACGGCGACGATGCGGAACAACCGGTGCGGGCTCATGGACCGATTCTCCCCGGCCGCGTCGGACGGCCCCGCGCCGGGTGCGGCTGCGATGCTGACTGCGTGACCCGCCCCACGCCGCGACCGTGCACCCGCATCGTCGGCCTGGACGTCGCCCGCTGCCTGGCGCTGCTCGGGATGATCGCCACCCACGTCATCGCGACGTACGACGAGGCCGGCGAGCGGTCGTGGGCGGCGGAGCTCGCGGGTGGGCGCGCGTCGGCGTTGTTCGCCGTGCTGGCCGGGGTGTCGCTGGCGCTCATGAGCGGCGGTGCCCGTCCGGTGCGAGGTCGCGAGCGGGCCGGGGTCGCCGTCGGCCTCCTGGCCCGCGCCGTCCTCATCGCCGCCCTGGGGCTCTGGCTCGGCGGCCGCGACTCCGGGGTGGCGGTGATCCTCACCTACTACGGGGTGCTGTTCTGCCTCGGCATCGCCTTCCTCGGCCTGCGCGCCCGCGCCCTGTTCGTGCTTGCGGGCGTGTGGGCGCTGGTGGGACCGGCGGTGTCGTTCGTCGTGCGCCCCGAGCTCCCCGAGCGCGGGTTCGACAGCCCGACGTTCGCGCACCTGACCGAGCGGCCGGCCGAGCTGCTGGCCGAGCTCACCGTGACCGGCTACTACCCCGTGCTCGTCTGGCTGGCCTATCTCCTGCTCGGCATGGCGATCGGACGCCTCGACCTGCGCCGCACGATGACCGCGGCCCGCCTCGCGCTGGTCGGACTCGCGCTCGCGCTCGCGGCGCCTGTTGTCTCCCGCCTGCTCGTCGCCCAGCCGGCGATCCGCGACGCGCTGCGCGACTCCGTGGCGACCACGTGGACGCCGGGCATCGTCCCCGGCGACCTGGACCGCAGTCTCGAGGGCAGCCTCTACGGCAACGTCCCCACCGACACGTGGGCGTGGCTGGCCGTCGCCAACCCCCACGCCAGCACCCCGCTCGACCTCGCCCGCACCGGCGGCAGCGCCCTGCTGGTGATCGGGGTCTGCGTGTTGGCGGCGCGCGTGCTGCCGCGGTTGTGGGCGATCGCGTTCGGCGCGGGCGCGATGACGCTCACGCTCTACTCCCTGCACGTCGTGCTGCTCGGCGAGGACGTCTGGACCGAGGGCCCGGACGCGTTCGCCCGCCAGGTCGCGCTCGCGCTGGTGGTCGGCGCGGTCTTCGCCGTCGTACGGCGTCGGGGGCCGCTCGAGGCGGTGGTGGCGGCCGCCGGCCGGACGGTGCGCAATGCATCCCACTCTGGGATGCATTGGGGTAGGATGAGGCCGTGAGTACGCAGATCGCCGTGCGCCTCCCCGACGAGATGGTGGCCTTCCTCGACCGGGCCGTGGCCGCCGGCAAGGCCCCCAGTCGAGCCGCCCTCGTCACGTCCGCGCTCGAACGCGAGATGCGGCGGCTGGTCGCCGAGCACGACGCGGAGCTCCTGCGTGCCCAGGGCACCGAGGACGACCTCGACGACCTGGTCGCGTGGACCGCCACGCACGTCGCGCTCGAGGAGTGAGAGCATGCGCGAGATCTGCCTGGCGCGGCTGGACAAGACACGCCCGGCACTCATCCTGACGCGCGCGGCTGCCCGCGCAGCGATGACCAAGGTGACGATCGCGCCCATCACCTCGACGATCAAGGGCCTCTCCAGCGAGGTCCGGCTCGGCCCTGCCAACGGATTCGACCACGACTGCGTCGTTGCGTTGGACAACGTCCTCACCGTCCCGGTGAGCGCCCTCGGTCGCACCGTCGGGCGCCTCACCGACAGCCAGGAGGCGGAGCTGGCGCGCGCCATCGTGCTCGCCTACGACCTCGAGCTACCTCTCCTGGGCTGACCCCCAGAACGCGTCAGACCAGGACGCGCTGCAGCACGCTGGTGAAGAACCCGAGCCCGTCGGTGCCGGGACCGCAGAGGTCCTCGACCGCGTGCTCGGGGTGCGGCATCAGCCCGACGACATTGCCGGCCTCGTTGGTGATGCCGGCGATCGCGCGCAGCGACCCGTTGGGGTCCTTGCCGAGGTAGCGCGCCACGACCCGGCCCTCGCCCTCAAGCCGGTCGAGGGTGTCCTCGTCGGCGACGAAGCTGCCCTCGCCGTTCTTGAGCACGATCGTCACCTCCTGCCCCTCGTCGTACGACGCCGTCCACGCGGTCGACGCGTTCTCGATGCGCAGCCGCTGGTCGACACAGGCGAACTTGCGGTGGTGGTTGCGGATCAGAGCGCCGGGCAGCAGGTGCGACTCGCAGAGGATCTGGAAGCCGTTGCAGATGCCCAGGACCGGCAGACCCTTGGCGGCACCCTCGATGACCTCGGTCATCACCGGGGAGAAGCGGGAGATGGCGCCGCAGCGCAGGTAGTCGCCGTAGGAGAAGCCGCCCGGCAGGATCACCGCGTCCACGCCCTGGAGGTCGTGGTCGCCGTGCCACAGCGCGACCGGCTCCCCGCCGGCGAGCGTGACGGCGCGGGCCGCGTCGACGTCGTCGAGCGAGCCCGGGAAGGTGACGACACCGATCCTCATGCCGGCGTCACCGTGAAGTCCTCGATCACCGGGTTGGCCAGCAGCGACCCGGCCAGCTCCTCGACCTTCGCGAGCTTGTCGTCGGTGAGCTCACCGTCGACCTCGAGCTCGAAGCGCTTGCCCTGCCGGACGTCGGTGACGTCGGTGAACCCCAGCCGGTGCAGTGCGCCGTGGACGGCCTTGCCCTGCGGGTCGAGGATCTCGGACTTGAGCATGACGTCGACGACGACGCGGGCCACTAGGACTCCTGGAGGTGCGGCGGACCAGACCCGACCAGTCTAGGGCGTGCCTAGCTGAGCTCGCGCTTGAGGATCTTGCCGGTGCTGGTCATGGGCAGCTCGGAGACGACCTCGACGATGCGGGGGTACTTGTAGGCCGCGAACTGCTCCTTGCCCCAGGCGACGAGCTCGTCGGGGTCGACCGTGGCTCCCGGGCGGGGCACGACGACCGCCTTGATCTCCTCGCCGTGCGAGTCGTGGGGGACGCCGATGACCGCGACCAACGAGACGTCGGGGTGGGTCATCAGCACCTCCTCGAGCTCGCGCGGATACACGTTGAAGCCGCCGCGGATGATCATGTCCTTGGCGCGGTCGACGATCGTGAAGTAGCCGTCGGCGTCGACCGTCGCGAGGTCACCGGTGCGGAACCAGCCGTCCTTGAGGACCTCCTCGGTCGCCTCCGGGCGGCCGTAGTAGCCCTTCATGATGTTGTGACCCTTGATCGCGATCTCGCCGATGGCGGACGGGTCGCTGGTGTCGACATCGTTCCACTCCGCGTCGATCAGCTTCATCTCGACGCCCGGCACTGCCGTGCCGATCGTGCCGACCCGCACCTCCTTGCCGAGCGGGGAGAACGACGCGACGGGGCTGGTCTCGGACAGGCCGTAGCCCTCGAGGATGGTGATGCCGAAGCGGTGCTCGAACTCGCGGTGCACCTCGCCGGGCAGCGCCGCGCCACCGGCTGCGGCCACGCGCAGGTTCTCCTTGATGGAGGCGACGTCGACGCCCTCCTCGAGCGCGCCGAGCAGACCCCAGTACATCGTCGGGACACCGGCGAAGAAGGTGACCTTCTCCTTCAGCATCAGGTCCAGCGCCGGCTGCGGCTCGAAGCGCGGCAGCATCACCACGGTGCCGCCGTACGCGAAGGCGCCGTTCTGGATGACGGTCTGGCCGAAGGAGTGGAACAACGGCAGCACGCACAGGTAGGTGTCGGGGTTGTCGGCGTCGGCACCGAAGAGCGCCTCGCCGAGCAGCGCGTTGTCGCGCATGTTGCGGTGCCGCAGCTCGGCGCCCTTGGGCTGGCCGGTGGTGCCGGAGGTGTAGAGGATGACGGCGGTGTCGTCGTCGTCGGTCTGCACGGTGTCGTACTCACCGGCCTGCCCGCCCATGACACCGAAGAGCGTCTGCACGCCGTCGATCGGCGAGGCGCCGGCCGGGTCGGCGGTGATGACCACGAAGGTCTCGCAGGTCTCGGTCTGGGTGAACCCCTTGTGACCCTCGGTGCCCATGGGCAGGTCGGGGGTGCCCTCGAAGCAGAAGTAGGCCTTCGCGTCGGAGTCGTCGAGGTGGTAGGCGATCTCGCGGCCCTTGAGCAGGACGTTGAGCGGGACCACCACGGCGCCTGCCTTGAGGATGCCGAAGTAGACGATGGAGAAGTACGGCACGTTGGGGCACGACAGCGCGACCTTGTCGCCGGGCTTGATGCCCGCCGAGGTGAGATAACCCGCGAGCTGGTTGGCGAGCATGTTCAGCAGCGCGTAGCTCAACCGGGTGTCGCCGAAGACGACGGCGTCGCGGTCGGCGTACTTCTCTGCGCTGTTCTCCAGCAGGGCGGCGAGGTTGGCCACGGTTCCTCCGAGCGGGTGGGGTGACTGGGCAGTAGGTGTGACTAGAACCTAGCGCGTCTGCCGAGTCTCCAGCAGCCGCGCGGCCCGGCGCAGGTCGGAGGCGACGGCGAGCGGGGCAGCCTGCTTCAGGACCCGGGCGAGAACGCCGGCCGGGCCGGTGGCGGTCAGGTCGAGCTCCCACCGGACCTCGGTGCCACCGTCGGTGGGCGCGAGGTCGAGCCGCAACCACGCGGCGAACGGTCCCCACGTGCCACGCTCGGCCCAGCGGGTGGGCGGGACGTGCTCGGTGGTCTCCATGCGGGGGCGTACGCCGGCGGCGGTGACGTCGATCCAGCTCTGCCCGACCCCGGGCTCGGCGGGCGCGACATCCTCGACCCGACGCAGGCTCGACTGCCACTCGGGCCGACAGGCGGGCGTGCTGAGGAAGTCGAACACCTCGACCAGCGGTGCCCCGATGACCAGCGACCCGGACGGCATCAGAACGTCTCGCCGGTCAGGCGCTCGTAGGCCTCGACGTACCTGCTCCGGGTGCGCTCCACGACCTCGGGCGGCAGCGGCGGAGGCGGGGCGTCGGAGGAGCGGTCCCAGCCCGACTCGGGCGACAAGAGCCAGTTGCGCACGATCTGCTTGTCGTACGACGGCTGGGTCCGGCCCGGCTGCCAGTCGTCGGCCGGCCAGAAGCGCGACGAGTCCGGTGTGAGGACCTCGTCGCCGAGGACGACGTCGCGGGTGCCGGGCACCAGCCCGAACTCCAGCTTCGTGTCCGCCAGGATGATGCCGCGGTCGCGGGCGATCGACTCCGCGCGGGCGTAGACGGCCAAGGTCAGCTCCCGCAGCCGCTCGGCGTCCTCTGCCCCGATGGTGTCGACGACCGCCGCGAACGACACGTTCTCGTCGTGGTCGCCGAACGCCGCCTTCGTCGCCGGCGTGAAGATCGGCTCGGGCAGCCGCGACCCGTCCTCGAGCCCCGCCGGCAGGGGTACGCCGCACACCTCGCCGCTCGCGCGGTAGTCGCTCAGCCCCGAGCCGGTGAGGTAGCCGCGGGCCACGCACTCGACCGGGAACATCTCCAACGGTCGGCACACCACCGCCCGTCCGCGCACCGCGTCCGGCACGTCGGTGGACAGGACGTGGTGTGGCACGAGGTCGGCCAGCTGGTCGAACCACCACAGCGACATCCGGGTCAGGATCGCGCCCTTGTCGGGGATCGTCGTGTCGAGGATGAAGTCGAACGCCGAGATCCGGTCGCTGGCCACCATGAGGAAGCTGCCGGCGTGCGGCCCCTCGGTCAGGCGGTAGAGGTCGCGCACCTTGCCGGAGTGGACGTGCTCGGCGCCAGGCAGCGCGGGGGCCGCGGGAATGCTCACCGCGCCAGCCTAGTGCGGCGCCCTGCCCCGGCTCATGGGCTCCCAGTCGAGGATCGCAGTCATGGGGTGACTGGAATCCTCGGCTGGGGCGCACCCGGGTTGTCCACAGGCGTTCAGCGGGATCCCGGGAGAGCCGCGATCCTGAGCCGATGGACGATGCGGTCAAGGCCTTGCTCGGTGACCAGGCGCAGGTCGTCGCACGTCGACAACTGCGCGAGCTCGGGTGGGACGACAACGACGTACGCCGTGCCGTGCGCCGGCGCGACCTGACTCCGCTGCATCCCGGGGTGTTCGTCGCCCACACGGGTGAGCCGTCCTGGTTGCAGCGCGCTTGGGGCGGGGTCCTGCTGGTCTGGCCCGCGGCCCTCGCCGGTCGCTCCGCGCTTCGCGCCGATGACGGCCCCGGGCGTCGCGACAGCGCCGAGGAGCTGATCCACGTCGTGGTCGCCGCGGAGCGCAACGTCAGTGACCGACCCGGAGTCTGCGTCCATCGCTCGACGCGACTGGACGCGATCGTGCGCTGGAACCGCAGCCCACCCCGGGTGCGCTACGAGGAGGCAGTCCTCGACGTGGTGGCGGACCGGCGCTCGCGACAGGCGGTGATCGATGAGCTCACCGGCGGGATCCAGGCGCGGCGAACCACGGCGGTCCGGCTCCAGCATGCACTCAAGGCACGTCCGCGGATGCCCGACCGGCGCTGGCTCGAGCGCCTCCTCGGTGATCTGGCGCTCGGCACGCACTCGGTCCTCGAGCACGGTTACCTCGTGAACGTCGAACGCCCACACGGACTGCCGCGCGGTGATCGGCAGGTGCGCGCGGCGGCGAGCGGACAGCGGATCTTCCGCGACCTGCTGGCGGGCTCCCTGGTGATCGAGCTCGACGGCCGCACCCATCACGACGACGCCGCGGCGTGGGAGGCGGCGCACGACCGAGACCTCGACGCGGCCGTCGACGGGCTCAGCACCGTCCGGCTCACCTACGGCCAGGTGTTCGACAAGGCGTGCTGGACAGCCGCTCGGCTCGGCGTGCTGCTCCGTCGGGCGGGCTGGACCGGCCGCGCGACCGCGTGCGGGCCGGAGTGCGCCGTACGGCAGAGCGCGTGACTGCATCCCAGACGAGGATCCCAGTCACGTGATGCCTGCGATCCTCGTCCAGGACGCAGGGGCAGCGGCCGGAGGGGCCGTCAGGGGATGCGGACGGCGACAGCGGTGCGGTCGTCGGTGAGGTCGACGCCGCCGCCGGCGAGGAACCGGTCGAGCCAGGCCTCGAGCGACTGGTCGGGGCCGGGGCCGGCGCCGGCGCGCCGGATCGCCTGGTCGATGGACTCGTCGATCGGCGTACGCCGCTCCTCGACGATGCCGTCGGTGTAGAGCACGAGCACGTCCTCCGACGACAGCTCGACGACCTCGGAGCGGCCGGCGGGTACGCCGACACCGAGCAACGGGCGACCGTTGAGCTCCAGCGACCGGCCGCCGAGGGGGCCGACCAGCAGCGGCGGCAGATGGCCGGCGCTGGCCAGCTCGACGCGCCGGGTGCGGATGTCGACCACGGCGACGAGCACGGTGGCGGTGTGGCCGTCGAGCAACCGGGTGACCACGGCGTCGAGGCTGTCGAGGCACTCCGCGACGGGGCGGCCCTCGATGAGGTAGGCGCGCAGCGCCATCCGCACCTGGGTCATCGCCGTCGCCGCGCGCACCCCGTGGCCGGAGACGTCGCCGATGATCACGGCGACCCGGCCGTCGTCGAGGGCCATGGTGTCCCACCAGTCGCCGCCGAGCTGACCCCCCGCGGCCGGCCGGTAGTAGCCCGCGATGTCGATGCCGTCGTGGGCCGAGGCGATCTCGGGCACCACGGAGCGCTGCAGCGACTCGGCGATGCGGACCTGGCCCTGGCTGCGGCGTACCTCCGCGGCCCCCGCCCCCGTGTCGAGCGCACGCGCTGCTTCGAGGTGCCACTCCTCCCATGGCTGGGCGCTGCCGCGGACCTCCTGCTGCCACTTCTCGAAGGACTTGCGCGGGCTGAGGCGTACGTCGGGCCCCTCGGCCAGCGCCAGCGCTTTGTTGCGCGGGTCGCCGCCCCAGTCGACGACGCGCAGGATCTCGGGGCGCACGAGCAGCAGCCACCGGTCGACGTCGTGGCCGATGCGCAGCGCGCCGCACATCACCGGCGAGGCGGCGGCCAGGGAGGGGTCGAGCCGGGCGACGGCGTCGCTGGCCGTCACCGGCTCCTCAGGGTCGTAGAGCAGGTCGGCGATGCGTGCGAGCACGTCGGCGTCCGGGACGTGGCCGACGGTCCGCAGCCTCCCGTCGACCATCGCGGCGGCTCCACCGGCGTCGAAGAGGTCGAGCAGCTTGGGGTGGTGCAACAGGGCCTCGGTGACCTCCTGCGGGTCGTCGGCGATGTCGGCGATGATCGCGGAGACGACGGCGTTGGCGCGGTTGCCGGCCTGCTCGGCGTCGGCGCGCAACCGGTCGGTGAGCAGCGCGGAGGCGCTCTGGCCGAGGAACTCCGCCGCCGAGCGGGCGTCGAGCGACGGGCGGTGGGGACCGGAGTAGTGGTGGCACGCCACCAGACCCCATAGCTGGCCGCCGACGATCAGGGAGACCGACATCGAGGCGGTGACGCCCATGTTCTGGAGGTACTCGATGTGGATCGGCGACACGCTGCGCAGCACCCCGTGGGACTGGTCCAGCGGCGCCCCGGTGCCGGGGTCGAGGACCGGGTGCAGCGGCACGGGCTCGTAGCCGATGTCGACGATCAGCCGGGTCCAGTTCGTCGTGTAGAGCCGTCGAGCCTGGGCCGGGATGTCGGAGGCCGGGTAGTGCAGCCCGAGGAAGGAGTTGAGGTCCTCGCGCTTCTCCTCCGCAACGACCTCGCCGTTCCAGTCCTTGTCGAAGCGGTAGACCATCACCCGGTCGAAGCCGTTGACCGCGCGGATCTCCGCCGCGAGCCGCTTGATCAAGCCGTCGACGGTGGACGCCTCGGTCAGTCGCAGCACCGCGCCGCGCGCGGAACGGTAGGACACCGGACGCAGCGGCGCGACGCCGGCGCGCGGCTCGATCTCGACGATGATGCGGTCGCCGACGCGGTGCAGGATCACGTCGACCTCACCGGCGGCGAACTCCCCGCCGGGGCACGTCAGGGCGAGCCGCACGGGCTCGTAGAAGTCCTCGGACTCCGCGAGCAGCTGCACCGAGCGCGAGGCGAGGGGGCCGATGACGTCGGCCAGCTGCCGGCCCACGACCTCGTCGGGCTCCTGGCCGATCAGCCGGCCGGAGTTGGCCGACACCACGACGACGCACAGGTCGTCGTCGACGGCGAGCAGCAGGCCGTGCGGCTGGACCGCGCCCGGGATGTGGATCGGTTCGGTGTCACACGTCGTGAGGTCGACGGCGCCGTACGCGGGAGTGTGGGCGGCCCTGTCGCCAGGCAGCCCAGTGGCGGCGGACACAGCACTCCTCTCCGACGTGGCCTCGGTGCGCCGCACTCTTCGACGCCGGCCTCACCGTAGCCGAATTCGCGACGGCGGGCAGGTCGTACCGCCGCCGCCCGGGGTGCTCAGAGGATGTCGCCCGGGGAGTACGCCGCAGCCTCCGGGTGCCGCTCGAGCAGTCGCTCGACCTGCGCGCAGACCTGCTCGACCTGGGCGACCGCGGCGCCCGTGAAGCCCAGCGGCTCCGCGACCAGCGCCCGGATCTCGGCCTCGTCGAGGCCCAGGCGCGGGTCCCCGGCGAGCCGGGTGAGCAGGTCGTTGTCGGCGCGGCCCTGGCGCATCTCCAGCGCCACCGCGACCGCGTGCTCCTTGATCGCCTCGTGGCCGACCTCACGGCCCACCCCACGGCGTACGGCGGCCATCAGCACCTTGGTGGTGGCGAGGAACGGCAGGTAGCGGTCGAGCTCGCGCTGGATGACCGCCGGGAACGCGCCGAACTCGTCGAGGACCGTGAGGAAGGTCTGGAAGAGGCCGTCGGCGGCGAAGAACGCGTCGGGCAGAGCCACGCGGCGTACGACGGAGCAGGAGACGTCGCCCTCGTTCCACTGGTCGCCCGCGAGCTCGCCGACCATCGACAGGTGGCCGCGCAGGATGACGGCCAGCCCGTTGACCCGCTCGCAGGAGCGCGTGTTCATCTTGTGCGGCATCGCCGACGAGCCGACCTGGCCCTCCTTGAACCCCTCGGTCACCAGCTCGATGCCGGCCATCAGCCGGATCGTGGTTGCGAGGTTGGACGGGCCGGCGACGAGCTGCACCAGCGCGGACACGACCTCGAAGTCCAGCGAGCGCGGGTAGACCTGACCGACGCTGGTCAGCACCGCGTCGAAGCCCAGGTGGGTCGCGATCCGCTGCTCGAGCTCACCGAGCCGGTCGGCGTCGCCGTCGAGCAGGTCGAGCATGTCCTGGGCGGTGCCGACCGGGCCCTTGATGCCGCGCAGCGGGTAGCGCGCGAGCAGCTCCTCGATGCGCGTGACGGCCACGAGCATCTCGTCGGCGATCGAGGCGAACCGCTTGCCCAGCGTTGTGGCCTGCGCGGCGACGTTGTGGGAGCGACCGGTCATGACGGTGGCCTCGTGCTCGGCGGCCAGGCGGGCGAGCCGGGCGAGCGTGGCGACCGCACGGTCGCGCAGCAGCGCCAGCGACTGGCGGATCTGCAGCTGCTCGACGTTCTCGGTCAGGTCACGCGAGGTCATCCCCTTGTGGATGTGCTCGTGGCCGGCGAGCGCGCAGAACTCCTCGATGCGCGCCTTCACGTCGTGACGGGTGACCCGCTCCCGCTCGGCGATCGAGGCGAGGTCGACCTGGTCGACGACCGCCTCGTAGGCCTCGACCACCCCCTCGGGCACCTCGATGCCCAGGTCGCGCTGCGCGCGCAGCACCGCGATCCACAGCTGCCGCTCGAGGACGACCTTGTGCTCGGGCGACCACAGCGCGGCCAGGTCGGCGCCGGCGTACCGGTTGGCCAGGACGTTGGGGATGCTCACACGGAGTCCTCTCGCGCCGCTCAGATGCCGGCGGCGATGTCGGTGCGGTACTGGGCGCCGTCGAAGCGGATGCGCTCGACCCCGGCGTACGCCGCAGCCCGGGCGCCGGCGACGTCGTCGCCGACGGCGGTGACGGCCAGGACGCGTCCCCCGGCCGTGACCAGCCGGTCGCCCTCGAGGCGGGTGCCGGAGTGGATGACGTGGACGCCCTCGAGCGCCTCGGCGTCGGCGATGCCGGTGATCTCGTCACCGGTGCGCGGGGTGTCGGGGTAGTGGGCAGAGGCCATCACGACGGTGACGGCCGCGCCGTCCTTCCAGACGGGCGCCGGCACCTCGTGCAGCCGGCCGGTGGCCGCCGCGTGCAGCAGCTCGCCGAGCGGGGAGTCGAGCAGCGCGAGCAGCGGCTGGGTCTCCGGGTCGCCGAAGCGGGCGTTGAACTCGACCACCTTGAGCCCGCGCTTGGTGAGCGCGAGCCCGGCGTACAGCAGCCCGCGGAACGGGGTGCCGCGGCGGGAGAGCTCGTCGACGGCCGGCTGCAGGACCCGGTCGAGGACCTCGGCGACCAGGCTCTCGGCCGACCACGGCAGCGGCGTGTAGGCGCCCATCCCACCGGTGTTGGGGCCTTCGTCGTTGTCGAAGATCCGCTTGAAGTCCTGGGCGGGCTGCAGCGGATAGACCGTGGAGCCGTCGGTGATGGCGAACAGCGAGACCTCGGGGCCGTCGAGGTACTCCTCGATCACCAGCCGCTCGCAGGTCGCGGCATGGGCCACGGCGGCGTCGCGGTCGTCGGTCACCACGACGCCCTTGCCGGCGGCGAGCCCGTCGTCCTTGACGACGTACGGCGCCCCGAACTCGTCGAGCGCCGCGGCGACCTCCTCCGCGCTCAGGCAGACCCGGGCGGCGGCGGTCGGCACGTCGGCGGCCGCCATGACCTCCTTGGCGAAAGCCTTCGAACCCTCGAGGCGGGCGGCCTCCGCGGAGGGGCCGAAACAGGCGATGCCGCGCGCGGTGACGGCGTCGGCGACACCGGCGACCAGGGGCGCCTCGGGTCCGACCACGACCAGGTCGACACCGAGCCGATCAGCCAGGTCGGCGACCGCCGTCGGGTCGGTCGCGACCACGTCGTGCAGCGTCGCGATCCCCACCATCCCGGGGTTGCCGGGCGCGGCGTGCACCTCGCTCAACCCCGAGTCCCGGGAGAGCGCGAGCACGAGGGCGTGCTCGCGGCCGCCGCTGCCGATGACGAGGGTCTTCACGTGCGGGGAGCCTACTGGCTGTCAGCCGTCGTGGACGACGACGGTCTGCTCGCGGCCCGGGCCCACCCCGACCGCCCAGAACGGCGCCCCCGACAGCTCCTCGAGCCGGCGTACGTAGGCCTGGGCGTTGGCGGGGAGGTCGGAGAACCTCCGGCAGCCGGTGATGTCCTCCTGCCAGCCGTCGAGGTACTCGTAGACCGGCTTCGCGTGGTGGAACTCGGTCTGCGTCATCGGCATCTCGTCATGGCGCTGGCCGTCGACCTCGTAGGCCACGCAGACCGGGATCTTCTCCCAGCTGTCGAGCACGTCGAGCTTGGTGAGGAAGAACTCCGTCAGCCCGTTGACCCGCGCGGAGTAGCGCGCGATGACCGCGTCGTACCACCCGCAGCGCCGCGTGCGACCGGTCGAGACCCCGATCTCGCCACCGATGCGCTGCAGGGCCTCGCCGTCGGCGTCGAAGAGCTCGGTCGGGAACGGACCGGACCCGACCCGGGTGGTGTAGGCCTTGATGACGCCGATGATCCGGTCGATGCGCGTGGGCCCGACGCCCGCACCAGTGCAGACACCGCCGGCGATCGGGCTCGAGGACGTCACGAACGGGTAGGTGCCGTGGTCGACGTCGAGCATCGTGGCCTGGGCGCCCTCGAAGAGCACCGTCTTGCCGGCGTCGAGCGCCTGGTTGAGCAGCAGGCTGGTGTCACACACCATCGGCCGCAGCCGCTCGGCGTACGACAAGAGCTCCTCGACGACCTCGTCGACCTCCATCGCGCGCCGGTTGTAGACCTTGGCGAGGAGCTGGTTCTTGACGTCGAGCGCCGCCTCGACCTTCTCGGTCAGGATGCCCTCGTCGAAGAGGTCGGCGATGCGGATGCCGGTGCGGTTGATCTTGTCGGCGTACGTCGGGCCGATGCCGCGGCCGGTGGTGCCGATCTGGTTCTTGCCGAGGAAGCGCTCGGTGACCTTGTCGATGACGGTGTGGTACGGCGCGATCACGTGCGCGTTGGCGCTGACCTTGAGGTCGGCGACCTCGACGCCGCGCTCGAGCAGGCCGTCGAGCTCGCGGAAGAGCGCCTCCGGCGACACGACCACGCCGTTGGCGATCACGGACGTCGCGCCGGGGGTGAGGATGCCGCTGGGCAGCAGGTGGGTGGCGTACTTCTCGCCGTTGACCACGATGGTGTGACCGGCGTTGTGACCGCCGCTCGTGCGCACCACGAAGTCGATGGGATCGGTGGTGGCGAGCAGGTCGGTGGCCTTGCCCTTGCCTTCGTCGCCCCACTGGGCGCCGAGCACGACGATCGCGGGCATGTCAGGTCTCCTCGCAAAGACGAAGCCCCGGACAACAGCCGGGGCTCTTGCGACGCCACGCTACCAAGAAGCTCCGCCCCGTACGCTCACGCTGTGGAACCCCTGCTGCTCATCGCCAACGCCGACGCCGGCACCGCCGACTCCGAGAACCTCGAGCGGGCGCTGACCGTGCTCCGGTCCGGTGGCGACGTCGAGGTCGCCTCGACCAGCAACCCCGGGGAGCTCGACGGGGTGCTGCACCGCGCCGGGTCCCGCCGGATCGTCGTGGCCGGCGGTGACGGCAGCCTGCACGCGATCGTCGCCGCGCTGCACCGGCGCCGCGAGCTGGAAGGCCGCACGCTCGGGCTCATCCCATTCGGGACCGGCAACGACTACGCCCGCGGCCAGGACATCCCGCTCGAGCCCGAGGAGGCCGCGCGGGTCGTGCTCACCGGTCGCCCGCGGCTCGTGGACATCCTGGTCGACTGCCGCGGCGAGGTCGTGGTCAACAGCGTCCACATCGGCGTCGGGGCGCAGGCCAGCCGCAAGGCCGACCGGTGGAAGTCGCGGCTCAACGTCGTGAAGCTCGGGCGTCTCGGCTACCTCGTCGGCGCGGCCCAGGCGGCGGTGCGACCGCCGTTCGTCCGGCTCCGGGTCGAGGTCGATGGCAAGGTGGTCGCCGACGTCGACCGGCCGGTCCTGCAGGTCGCGATCGGCAACAGCGACTACGTCGGCGGTGGCACCGAGCTCACCCCGGACGCCACGCCCCACGACGGCCAGGCCGACATCCTCGTCTCCTTCGCGATCGGGCCGTTGGCGCGGATCGGGTACGCCGCGCGTCTCGCCCGCGGCGAGCACCACGAGCGCGACGACGTCGCCTACCTGCGCGGCCGCACCGTCCAGGTCACCGGCGGGGAGTTCTGGTGCTCCGCCGACGGGGAGATCGACGGTCCCGAGCGCAACCGCACCTGGACCGTCGAGCCCGCGGCCTTCCAGATGCTGCTTCCGTAGGGCCGCGGCAGTTTCACCGCCCGAGCCACGACACGCCCGCTCGTCGAACGTTCCTGACGCCCCGAACGCCCGGTTTCGTTAGTCGGGCGGTGAAACTTGTGACCTGTGGGACTCAGAGCCAGCCGCGGCGTACGGCCTCCATGCCGGCCTGGAACCGGGTCTCGACGCCCAGCTCCTCCATGAGCTCGGCGACGCGGCGGCGGACGGTGCGCAGCCCCCAGCCGAGGACCCGCGCGATCTGCTCGTCCTTGGCGCCGGCGGCGAGCTGCTCCAGCAGCAGGGTGCGCTCACGGGCGCGGCGGTCACGGTGCGCCTCGAGCCCGGGGATGGGCAGTGCGCGCTCCCACAGGCCGGCGAACGCGAGCTCGGCGATCGCGACGACCTGGTCGTGGCGTACGACGAGCCGGGCCGGATCGCCGTCCTCGGTCTCCGCGTCGAGCACCACGCCGCTGCTGCCGAGGACCTCGAGCCGGATCGGGACCTCGGCGGCCACCCGGATCTCCTCGCCGTGCCCGGCGCGTGCCCGCAGCTCCTCGGCCGCCACCTGCAGCGCCCGGGCCGGATAGAGCGCCTGCGAGCGCCTGCCGGCCTTCAGCGCGTCCAGGACCGCCGCATCGACCGTCGCGTCGACCTCGTCCCCCGTTGCCGCCCCCGCCTGCCCCTCGTCGTACGCCGGCATCGGGCGCAGCCAGCGCAGGGTGCCGGAGCCGTGCTCGATCAGGGCGCGGTGCAGGCCGGGCAGGTCCGCGGCCGGCACCACCTCGCCGACCACCGGCCGGGTGGAGGTCCCCACGCTGTCGAAGTGCTCGGCCTGCAGCTGCGGCACCATCGCGCGCAGCTGCTCCAGCTGCTCGCCGACCGTGGCGAGGCGCCGCGCCTCCTCGGAGATGAGCCGGTTGAGCACCACCTGCGGCATCGCGGCGGTGATGCGGTTGCGCACGATCCGGACCAGGCCCACGGCGAGCAGCGGCGTCAGGTCGTGCTCGAGGCCCTCGGGGGTGCGCTCGACGAGCGAGGCCATCTCGGCGACGCGCATGCCGGAGTAGCGCAGCACCTGGCGGTAGAGCTGCTCGGTCGCCGCGTCGAACCCCAGCACCGCCAGGGGGTGGGCGGTGGGCGCCGGGGTCGTCCGGGCGCGGCGCGCGAGGGTGCGGGCATCCGGCATGAGTGACAACCTAGTGCCGTTGGCACGAAGCTGCCAAGACGTAGCCCGAACGGGCCACTAACGTCGCCCTCATCGAGATCGGGACCGCCTCGAGGGGAACTACTTCGGGGGATCCGGACGGGGGATGCCGACGGGGGTGGCCACGGGGGACGTGGGCCAGTCGGCACGGACGGAAGTTCGTACGGGGGACGTGCCGAGGCGGCCCGACTCGAAACAGCAGCAGGGGCACCGGAAACGCGTCGGGGGACGGTTCCGGTGCCCCGTTGCTGTGCAGGGCGACTGCGCGCGGAGCGCCTGCGGTCAGGCGAGCAGCGCGTCGTACGCCGCGGGGCTCGAGTCGCGCAGGAAGTCGCGGCAGCGCTGCTCCTCGCCCGTCTCGCCGATCGCTCCGGCGGCCTGGGTCAGCAGGGCCAGCGCCTGCAGGAACCCGCGGTTGGGCTCGTGCTCCCACGGCACGGGGCCGTGACCCTTCCAGCCGTTGCGCCGCAGCATGTCCAGGCTGCGGTGGTAGCCCACCCGGGCGTAGGCGTAGACCGTCACGTCGTCCGCGCCGGCGTCGCGCGCCTCCTGGGCGAGCGTGGCCCAGGCGATGGGCGACTCGGGATGACGGCGTACGACGTCGGTGGTCGGCGTGCCGGCCGCGAGCTCGGCGGCGGCGGGGTCCTCGGGCAGGTGCGTGGGCGGGGGACCCGCCATCAAGTCAGGGAACGACATGGCCCCACTGTGGCACGTGCCCGGCAGGCACCTGGGACGATGACCCCATGAGCAGCAGCACGCCCCTCGAGACCCAGGCTCCCGGCAGCACGACCTGGTGGCGCGACGCCGTCATCTACCAGGTCTACCCGCGGTCCTTCGCCGACGCCAACGGTGACGGCATCGGCGACCTGCCGGGCATCACCGCCCGCCTGGACCACCTCGCCGAGCTGGGGGTCCACGCCGTGTGGCTCTCGCCGTTCTACACCTCGCCGATGGCCGACGCCGGGTACGACGTGGCCGACTACCGCGACGTCGACCCGGTGTTCGGCACCCTGGCCGACGCGGACGCGATGATCGCCCGCGCCCACGAGCTCGGCCTGCGCGTGATCGTCGACCTCGTCCCCAACCACACCTCCGACGACCACGCGTGGTTCCGGGCGGCGCTGGCCGCCGGTCCGGGCAGCACGGAGCGGGCGCGCTACATCTTCCGCGACGGCCGCGGCCCCGGCGGTGACGACCCGCCCAACAACTGGACCAGCGTCTTCGGCGGCGCGGCGTGGACGCGGGTCACCGAGCCCGACGGCACGCCGGGGCAGTGGTACCTGCACCTGTTCGACACCCGCCAGCCCGACCTCGACTGGGACCACCCCGAGGTGCGGGCGGAGTTCGTGGATGTCCTCCGGTTCTGGCTCGACCGCGGTGTCGACGGCTTCCGCGTGGACGTCGCCAACGCCCTGGTGAAGGCCGACGGGCTGCCCGACCACGACGTCGAGCTGGCGCTGTTGTCGGGCGCGACGGAGGACGGCCCCACCGCACCGATGTGGGACCGCGACGAGGTGCACGAGATCTACCGCGAGTGGCGCAAGGTGCTCGACTCCTACGAGCCCGCAGGCTCGCGGATGATGGTCGCCGAGGCCTGGGTCGAGCCCCCGGCGCGGCTGGCGATGTATGTCCGCCCCGACGAGATGCACCAGGCGTTCAACTTCACCTACCTCGGTGCGGCGTGGGAGGCGAAGGCGCTGCGCGACGCGGTCGAGCGGTCGATGAGCGCCAACGACGCGGTGGGGGCACCCACCACCTGGGTCCTGAGCAACCACGACGTCGTGCGCCACGCCAGCCGGCTCGGCACCGGTACGCCGGGGTCGTTCGTCGGCATCGGCCTGGGGCCGCGCGACCCGCAACCCGACGCCGCGCTCGGCCTGCGGCGCGCGCGGGCGGCCACCGCCCTCATGCTCGCGCTGCCCGGATCGGCGTACCTCTACCAGGGCGAGGAGCTCGGCCTGCCCGAGCACACGACGCTGCCCGACGAGGTGCGTCAGGACCCGACGTTCTTCCGCCACGACGGTGCGGTGGTCGGGCGCGACGGCTGCCGCGTCCCCATCCCGTGGACGGGCGACGCCCCGGCCTACGGCTTCAGCCCGACGGGTGAGTCGTGGCTGCCGCAGCCGCCGGAGTTCGGCGACCTCGCGGTCGACCGGCAGGAGGGTGTCGACGGGTCGACCCTCGAGCTCTACCGGCGCGCCATCCGGCTGCGGCGCGAGCTCGCACTGGGCCACGGCGAGGTCACCTGGGACACGACACTGGGCGACGACGACGTGCTGGCCATGCGCCGGTCCACCCCGCTCGGCGAGGTGCTGGTCCTCACCAACCTCGGCACCGCCGACGTCGCGGTGCCGGACGGCGTACGCGTGGTGCTGTCGACCGAGGACGGCCCGCACCCCGAGCGCGACGCGGCGACCACGACGGGCACCCTCGCCCCCGACGTCACCCTCTGGGCGTTGATGGAGTGACGCGTGGGGCCAGCGGGGTCGGCAGTTTCACCGCCCGAGCGGTGAAACTGCCCGACACGCCGGGCAGTTTCGTACGACGAGCGGGCGTGTCGTTCGACGGGCGGTGAAACTGCCGGTGCCGTCAGACGTTGACGGCCTTCCCGGTGGAGCGCAGGTTCTCGCAGGCCTCGACGACGCGGGCGGCCATGCCGGCCTCGGCGGCCTTGCCCCACGAGCGCGGGTCGTAGAGCTTCTTGTTGCCGACCTCGCCGTCGATCTTCAGCACGCCGTCGTAGTTGCGGAGCATGTGCTCCACGACCGGGCGGGTGAAGGCGTACTGGGTGTCGGTGTCGACGTTCATCTTCACGACGCCGTAGTCGACGGCCGCGGCGATCTCCTCGGCGCTGGAGCCGGAGCCGCCGTGGAAGACCAGGTCGAGCGGGAGCGCGTCGGGGCCGAAGCCGGAGCCCTCGCCGTACTTCTCGATGATCGCCTGCTGGGCGTCCTTGAGGATCTCCGGGCGGAGCTTGACGTTGCCAGGCTTGTAGACGCCGTGCACGTTGCCGAAGGTCAGCGCCGTCATGTAGCGGCCCTTCTCCCCCAGCCCGAGCGCCGCGACGGTGGCCAGGGCGTCCTCGGGGGTGGTGTAGAGCTTCTCGTCAATCGCGCCGACGATGCCGTCCTCCTCGCCGCCGACGACGCCGACCTCGATCTCGAGGATGATCTTGGCCTCGGTGCAGGCGGCCAGGAGCTCCTCGGCGATCTGGAGATTCTCGTCGAGAGGTACGGCGGAGCCGTCCCACATGTGGGACTGGAACAGCGGAGCCTCACCGCGCTTGACCCGCTCGGCCGACAGCTTGATCAGCGGCCGCACGAACCCGTCGAGCTTGTCCTTGGGGCAGTGGTCGGTGTGCAGCGCGATGTTGACCGGGTAGTTCTTCGCGACCTCGGCGGCGTAGGCCGCGAACGCGGCGGAGCCGGTCACCATGTCCTTGACCGACGGGCCGGAGAGGTACTCCGCGCCACCGGTCGAGACCTGGATGATGCCGTCGCTGCCGGCGTCGGCGAAGCCCTTCAGCGCGGCGTTGAGCGTCTGCGACGACGTGACGTTGATGGCGGGGAAGGCGAAGGACTCGCGCTTCGCCTTGTCCAGCATCTCGGCATAGACCTCGGGGGTGGCGATGGGCATCGGTGCAGCTCCTCAGGCAAAGACGAACAGGACGTACACAGGACGACGCCATTCACCCTAGTGGGCCGGTCGGGCCCAGCTCGCGGTGCCGACGACGGCGTCGAAGAACTCCAGCAGCTGCTCGCTCCAGGCGACCAGGCCGGTCGAGAACGACAGCTGCGCCAGGCCCTGACCGCCGGGGACCAGCAGCCAGTACTCCGCGAGCAGGATCGGCACGGTCGCGGCGTCGTCGTACGCCGGCAGGCCGGTGCCGAGGTCGTCGCCGCCCGTCGCCCTGGTGACCCGGCGCAGCACGGGCCCGGCCGCGACCTCGGCCCGGGCCAGCGCGACCTCGGGGCCCTGCGGCACCGGACGTCCGGCCGCCAACGCCTGCTCGTGGTCATCGGCCTCCTCGGCCTGCTCGGTGAGGAAGGAGGAGTACAGGTCGACGAGGTGGTCCGCGCCGTACGGCGCACCGAGGTCGTGCCAGAACAACGTCATCGTCGCCGACAGCGGCAGGCCCGCCAGCGACATCAGCGAGTAGGCCATGCGGCGGCCGCCGAGCTCGGTCGCGCGCAGCGCGTTCCTGCCCAGTGCCTTGCGCGCCTCGGCCTTCGCCAGCGGCTGGTCGTCGAGGCCGGCGTACTGCTTGTCGACGATCGCCGCGATCACCGAGTCGCGTCGCTGAGCGTCGTCGAGCGGGATGAACCACCACTCCCGCGGCAGGACCACCCGCAGGTCGGTGGGCGCGGCCTGGGCCTGGGAAGGCTGTGTCGGGGAGGTCATCGTGCCTGCGCCACCTGGATCCGGTCGGCCATGGCCAGCACGTCGGCGAGCAGCTCGTCCTCGAGGAACAGGTGCTGGCTGAGCACCTCGAGCGCGAGTCCCTCGACGCAACCCTCCGGCACCACGGCGACCTCGATCCGCTCCTGAGCCGCGCCGCCGTCGGTGAAGGTCAGCAGGTCGCGCGTGACCAGCGCCGGGCCGATGGGCAGGTCGGTGCGCTCCTGCTCACGGCGAGCGACTTCGGTCGCGGGCTCCGGCGCGGCCAGCTCGGCCTCGCGCTGCTCGAGCGTGTAGGCCGCGTCGTCCGTCGCCCCGACCAGCAGATGCAGGCGCATGACGCCGGCGATCGCGGCGGTGCGGGGCTCGGGGATCCACACGGCCGCGTTGAGGAGAGGTACGCCGGCCCGCAGCCGGGTGCGGACGAGGTCGAGGTTGTGACGCAGGGCGTCGGCGTCCTCACCGGTCGCCCCGACCTCGGTGACGATCACGTCGATCCAGTCGGCCGGTGCGGACTCCCCCACGGGCACGCCGTGCCACGTGACCGGGACGTCGACCCGGTGGGCGCCGATGCGCCAACCTGCACCCATCAGTCGTCGTCCGAGTAGTCAGGGATCTCGGCGCCGCCGTACGGCACGTCGTAGTCCCCGCCGGGCGTGACGGCGTCGACGACGCCCTTGATGGTCGAGCCGACCTCGTAGCCGCCCAGCAGCAGGCCGGTGCCCTGCGCTCCGAGAGCGAGGTTGGTCGCGTTGCGGACGACGGGGTCAGCGAGCAGCTCCGGCGAGGCCCTGCCGACCCTCGCCAGGTCGTCGACCAGCGAACCGTGACCCAGCAGGTCGCTGGCGGCGTTGATCGGTCCCAGGCCGCGCAGCCGTGCGGCCAGGTCGGGGATCTCGGACAGACCCCGGGTGTAGTTCGACGCCGAGCTCAGGGTGCGCAGGTGCGGGCCGAGCTTGAAGGTCGAGGCGAGGTCGTCGAGCGCCAATCGGCCAATCTTGTTGAGCGAGCCCATGCTGCGCAGCGACCGCGCGGTGTTGCGACTCATGTTGACCAGGTCGTCGGTGCCGGCGAGCGCGCGGAATCCCCGCCCCGGCGCCGCACCGAGCTGACCCGCGCGGATCCGGCTGATGCCCTTCATCGCCGAGCCCAAGCCCTTGCCGGCGGCACCGACCAGGCGGCCCAGACCGAAGGTCGCCAGCGACAGGACGTCGAGGCCCAGGTCGACCCACGAACCCTCGCCGTTGGCGAGCAGGACGATGTTGCAGACCAACGAGACGACCGTGGCCACCAGGGCGATCGCCCCGAGCACGGCGGCGAGAGCCTGCCCGACCACCGGGATCCAGCTGACCGCCAACGCCAGCACCCCGGCGACGAGCGCTACGGTGCTGGCGATCTTCTGCACCAGCTTGGTGAGCTTGGACCCCCAGTTGTCCCAGTGGCCGTCCTTGAGCCCGCCGGACTTGTGGATCGCGACGATGGAGTCCTTGGCCGCCTTGGCCGCACGGTCGCGGCGACCCTCGATCTCGACGAGGTCCTTCCTGGCCTGCTCGACGATCCCGCGCTGGGTCGTGGCGTGCTCGCGCTGGCGGTCGGCCGCGTCCTTCGAGACCTGGCCGTCACCGCCCGAGGCCTGGTCGTCGGAGGCGTTGCGGTCGTGGGTGCGCGCGGCGTTCTCGTAGTCCTCGGCCGCCTCGAGCGCATCCTTGGCCTTCGTGAGCAGCGCGTCGGCCTCGTCCTGGTAGGTCGTCAGCTTCGGGCCGTACTTCTCCAGCGCCTGTCCGACCTCGTCGTAGCGCGTCCAGGCCTTCTCGATGTCGTCGGCGACGCCGTGGGCCTTCTCGGTGAGGTTGTCGCGTGCCTTGCTGACCAGCTCGTCGTCGTCGGCCAGCTTGCGCAGCTGACGGGCGGCGTCCTTGATCGCGTCGGCGACGGCGGAGTAGTGCTTGCCGGCGTTGAGGACCACGTCACCGTCGCCGGGGATCGGGTCGTGGGAGCGCCCGAGCGGGGTCCAGTCGGTCGGGCGGCTCACTGGTCACCCTCCAGCGACGCGACCAGGTCGGTCTCGAGCTGCTCGAACGCGTCGCCGGTCGCGATCGCCGCCTCGGCCAGCTTGCCGATGTCGGCGACCATCTTCTCGCGCTTGTCGTCCCAGTTGTGGGCGAACTCGCGGATGGCGTCGGCCAGGTCGTCGTCGCCCACCGCGTCGGCGACGTCGTCGCTGCGGTTGTTGGCGTGCTTGAACTCCTCGCCCACCAGGCGCAGATCCGCGCCCAGCTGTTGGAGCTGGTCGGTGTCGAGCACCAGATCGCCCATGATCAATCCCCCGTGTCGATCAGTCCCCCGTGTGGCTTGCGACCCCATTGTTGCGCGGACGGGCGCGCGGCCAAACCTGGGGGGCTCCTACGCTGGGACCATGAGCCACACCACGGGGGACCCGTCGTCGACGGCGGACGAGGACGCGCGCATCTCAGGCGGGGCGATCGCCCTGGCCGTGGCACTCGCCGTGGGCTATCTGGTCCTGGTCGGGCTCGGCATGTGGTTCCTTCCCGACCTGACCGCATGGCTCGCGCCCGCCATCGGCGACGGACCGACGGCGCAACGCCTGGCCGGCTGGGCGGTGTGGGCGGCGTTCCTGCTGCCGACGGCGCTCGTCTTCCTGCGGGCAGCGCGCCACCAGTCCCGCGGGACCCGCACCTCGACCGCTGGCCGCTGGGTTACTGCCGGCGTGCTGGCGCTGCTGGCCGTCCCGGGGTTCGTGACGTTCGGCGGCCGCGGCGCGCCGGACGGGCAGACCCAGAGCGCCCTGGAGATCATCGGTCCCGACTTCGCCCTCGGCGTCCTGCTCGGCCGCCTGGGCGCGGTCGCGGTCGTCTTCGTCTTCATCGGCCTGGTCATCGCCCGCCGCGGCGCCATCGCCGACCGTGAGCGCGGCACCACCGCCTTCCTGCGGACCCCGGCGTACGCCGCCCTGGCCGTCCTGGCGATCACGCTCGTGCTCGCGTTCCTGCTCGAACCCGCCTGAGCAGATCGGCCCGCTCGGGCCGTAGCCCCGCACGGCGTACGGCGTTGTTCTCGACATGCTGCCGACCGTCCGCCTACGTGCCGCCGCCCTCGGGTCTCTCGCGAGCCTCGCCCTCGCCGCCGGCCTCCTGTCCGCCCCCAGCACCGCGGCCGGCACCCCAGCCGACGCCTCGGCCGACGCCTCAGTGCCGAGCATCTTCTCGCCCCAGGTCGTCACGGTCGACACCCCGACCCGGGCCGACCGCGCGCGACTCCAGCGCCTCGGCCTGGACCTCACCGAGCACGGCGGGCACGACTACGTCGAGGTCATCCTGCACTCGCGCCTCGAGCGCGACCGGCTGCGTCGAGCGGGCTTCCGCTATGACGTGCGCATCCCCGACCTGCTGCAGCGCTCGGCGCGCAACAACGCCCGCAA
This sequence comes from Nocardioides massiliensis, assembly GCF_030811215.1. Lineage (NCBI taxonomy): Bacteria > Bacillati > Actinomycetota > Actinomycetes > Propionibacteriales > Nocardioidaceae > Nocardioides > Nocardioides massiliensis. The sequence goes on along the minus strand of NZ_JAUSQM010000001.1, from coordinate 1,358,426 downwards.
CATCGTCTTCGCGGCCGAGAACCCGCGCACGGCCCTACCGTCGGGCCGCAACTCCTATCGGACCCTGCGCGACTACGAGGCCGACCTGAAGGCGCTGGCGAAGCAGCGGCCGCGGCTCGTGCGGCACTTCACGCTGAAGCGACCGACCCTCGACGGCAACCGCCTGCACGCCGTCGAGATCGGCCAAGGCGTCAAGCAGCCGCCGCGCGGCAAGCCCACCTTCGTGATCCTCGGACTGCACCACGCCCGGGAGTGGCCCTCGGGCGAGCTCACGATGGAGTTCGCCACCGATCTGGTGAAGTCCTACGGCAAGGACCCGCGCATCACCCGCCTGCTGCGGCGGGCCCGGGTCGTCGCGGTCCCGGTGGTGAACCCCGACGGCTTCGACCTCTCGCGCACCGACGGCGGGCTGCTCGACCTGCAGGCGCTCAACCCGATCGACCCGCTCGGCGGCTCCCTCGCGGTCCTGGCGACGCCCGGCCAGGCCTACAAGCGCAAGAACTGCCGGCTCGTCGACGGTGTCGACCAGCCCGACGGCACGTGCCGACTGTCGCTGGCCAGCCCGGGCGGCAACGGTCTCGGGGTCGATCTCAACCGCAACTACGGCGGCTTCTGGGGCGGCCCTGGGGCGGCCGGCGACCTGGGCGCGGTCAACCCCGACAGCCCGCTCGACGTGCTCGGGCCGCTGAGCGCGACCTACCGCGGCGCCGCGCCGTTCTCCGAGCCGGAGACGCAGAACGTCCGCGACCTCATCGCGAGTCGACAGACCACGATGATGATCAGCAACCACACCTTCAGCAACCTGATCCTGCGACCCAACGGGGTGAACCCCAAGACCCTCTACCGCGGCAAGCCGATGGGCAACGCCCGCGACGAGGCGGCGCTGAAGGCCCTCGGCGCGCGCATGGCGGCCACCAACGGCTACACCAACCAGCACGGCTGGGAGCTCTACGACACCACCGGCACCACCGAGGACTGGTCCTACAACGCCACCGGCGGGTTCGGCTACACCTTCGAGATCGGCGCCGAGGAGTTCCACCCGCCGTTCGAGAAGGTCGTCGAGGAGTACGTCGGGGCGGGCAAGCACGCGGGCAAGGGCAACCGCGAGGCGTTCCTCATCGCCCTCGAGCACGCCGCCGACACGCGTCACCACGGGGTGCTGAAGGGCACCGCACCGCGCGGCACCGTCCTGCGCCTGACCAAGAAGTTCCGCACCCCGACGTGGACCTCCTCGATCCCCGACGCCGTCAGCAGCACGCTGCGGGTCGGCCCGAAGGGCACCTTCCGCTGGGTGGTGAACCCCTCCACCCGCCCGATCGCCGAGGGACCCGAGCGCTACACACTCACCTGCTCGCGGGGCGGGAAGGTCCTCGCCGCCGGGAAGGTGCGCATCGAGCGCGGCCAGGTCAAGACCCTGCCGCTGCGGGGGTGCCGCTGACCCAGCGACCCGCACCGCACCGCAACCCGCGAACGCAAAGGCGCGCCGGGGTGACCCTCCATCACCCCGACGCGCTGGCTCCATCATTCCTCATGCGTCCAACCGACCGGGCCCATTTCCGGACATCTGTGGCGCGGATCTCAGCAAGGTATCCGCAAGACGACCGCCGGTGACCCCGGCCAGGACGGACTAGGACGGTCCGCCGCCCCGCCAGGCCGCATCCCCGGCGAGGTCGGCGTGGCGGCGTACCCAGGAGTGCATCGCGATCGCGGCGGCAGCCGAGGCGTTGATCGAGCGCGTCGAGCCGAACTGTGCGATCGAGAACGTCCGGTCGCAGACCTCGCGCGCCTGGGCGGAGAGCCCGGGTCCCTCCTGGCCGAACAGGAAGCACGCCTGGCGCGGCAGCTCCATCGTCTCGAGCGGCTCGGAGCCCGGCAGGTTGTCGATGCCGAGCAGCTCGACCCCACGCTCGGCGAGGTACGCCGCCAGCGCCGGCACGTCCGCGTGGTGGCGCAGATGCTGGTAGCGGTCGGTCACCATCGCGCCGCGCCGGTTCCACCGCCGGTTGCCGACGATGTGCACCTCCGCGGCGAGGAAGGCGTTGGCCGTGCGCACGACGGTGCCGATGTTGAAGTCGTGCTGCCAGTTCTCGATCGCGACATGGAAGTCGTGGCGGCGGGTGTCGAGGTCGGCGACGATCGCCTCGAGGCGCCAGTAGCGGTAGCGGTCGACGACGTTGCGCCGGTCGCCGTGGGCGAGCAGCTCGGGGTCCCACTGGTCACCGGCCGGCCACGCCTCCCGGCCACCCGGCCAGGGCCCGACCCCGACCTGCTCGGGGCCGTGCGGCATCGGGTCGTACGGCGCCCGCGGCTCCTCGCTCACGCGGCCCTGGCCGCGGCGCGACGCTCGACCAGGATCAGGACGACGACGATCGCAGCACCGAGCAGCGCCAGCAGCACCGGACCGCCGAGCGGGTCATAGGGCGCGACCATCGTCCCGGCGCCCTTCGCCTCGCCGTCGACCTCGGACTGCCCCTCCTGCCACGGCCACAGCGCGCGCAGCGAGCCGACCATCAGTCCGGCCATCACCAGCAGCGTCGTACGCCGCCGGTGGTCGAGGAGATAGCGCAGAAGCTGGACGAACGATCCGAGCCCCACGGCCGCACCTGCGGCGAAGACCGCGATGTAGACCAGGTTGCGCTCGTCGACGGCGGCCAGCGTCGGGGCATAGAGCCCGACGGCCAGCAGGAAGAACGAGCCGGAGATGCCGGGCACGACGAGCGCACAGATCGCGACCGCGGCGGCGAGGAAGACCCAGACCAGGGCGGGTTCCTCGACCTCGCGGCCACCGGCGAGACCGGTGAGGAGGAACGCGGCGACCGCGCCGCCCACCACGCAGAGGACGTCCAGACCGCGCCGCGGCCCGCCGGCGCGCGGCGGCAGCAGCATCAGCGGCACCGCCACGCTCGCCGCCACCAGCCCGAGGAACAGTCCGCGGGCGTGCTCGGGGTGGTCGCCGACGAAGGCGCCCATCACCCCGGCCATCGTGAGGACCGCAGCGACCATGCCGGCGAACACCGGCCCCAGCAGCCACCAGTCGCTGCGCGCCAGCTCGGCGCGCGCCCGCGACCACCGGTCGGGACCGCGGACGAGCGCGCGCAGCGCTCCGAGCACGTGGCTAGCGGAGTCGATCAGCTCGTCGTAGACGCCGGTGACGAGGGCAACCGTTCCGCCGGAGACCCCAGGCACGAGCTCGGCCATGCCGATCAGGAAGCCACGCACCAGGTCGAGGGCACCCCGCAACGGGGGACGGCGGCGGATCGCCGCCGGCTCCGGACGGGCGGTGCTCACGCGAGACCCAGGTCCGCGAGTCCGTACGCCGCGCGGTACCCGACGCCCGACTCGGCCTCGACCCGCTCCTGGGCGCCCGTGCCGCGGTCGACGATCACCGCGACCGCGACGACCTCCGCCCCGGCCTCCTCGAGCGCCTCGACCGCGGTGAGCACGGATCCGCCGGTGGTGGAGGTGTCCTCGACGGCGAGCACCCGGCGTCCTGCGACGTCCGGACCCTCGACGCGGCGCTGCATGCCGTGCGCCTTCTCCGCCTTGCGCACGACGAACGCGTCCAGCCGCCGGCCCCGGGCCGCGGCCGCGTGCAGCATCGCGGTCGCCACCGGGTCGGCACCGAGCGTCAGCCCGCCGACGGCGTCGTACTCCAGGTCCGCGGTGAGGTCGAGCATCACCTGACCGACGAGCGGCGCGGCCTCCGCGTCGAGGGTGACGCGGCGCAGGTCGACGTAGTAGTCGGCCTCCTTGCCCGAGGACAGCGTCACCCGACCGTGGACGACGGCCTTCGTGCGGATCTGCTCGGCCAGCGCGGCGCGGGGGGCGGTGTCAGTCGGGGCAGCCATGGCGTCAGCGTAGGGAAGGGTGTCGTCATCCGCCGATCCGGGACATACTCGAGGGCATGGTTCTGCCGGGGGGAGATCCACACGACATCCGCGCACTCGCTCGCCGGGTGCGCGACGAGGCCGCGACGGTCCGCGCCGAGGCGCTGCTGGTGCGCGACGGCGCCGGCATCGCGTGGGTGAGCGCGGCGGCCGACACCTACCGCGACCGGCTCGCCGACCACGCCGCGGCCTTCGAGACCGTCGCACGCCGCTTCGACGACGCCGCCGACGACCTCGACACCCTGGCGCAGACGCTCGAGAGCCGCCAGGGTGCGCTGCTCGAGGCGTGGAACGCGGCGAAGGACGCCTGGGACGACACCGTCGACGCGCTGACGGACGGGGTGGAGGACGGGGCACGCCGGACCTGGGACTACGCCGAGGACCTCGTCGGCTTCGCGCGCGATCGGATGCCCTGGTGAGCGGGGCAGGGAGCGCGGCCCTGACGGCGTACCGGCGGATCGTGTCCGAGGACGCCTGGCGTGCGGCGGTCCCCAGCGACGTCGCCGAGCAGCTCCCCGCCACAGCCCGCCCACTCCCGGGCGAGGACGCTGCAGACGACAACGCCGACCTGACGGCCGCGGCACGGATGCTGACCGGCGGCTGGCTGCGCATGCACGGCCTGGCGTCCCGCGGACAGGCCGGGATCACCTTCGCGCTGGCCTCCGACCTGACCGGCGCGGCGAGCGTCGTACGCCGGCTCGTCGCGACGCCGGATCCGGACCAGCCGATCGGCCTGGCCCCCGACCCCGAGGTCTCACTCCTTCCGGCGAGCCAGCTGGTCGACGAGGTGCTGCGCCTGCTGCCCGCCCGCGCGGAGGCCGCCGCGGCACCCCGGCCCGACGTCGTCCCGGTCAGCTGTCCCCCCGAGCTGACCGCCACCTTGGTGCGCGCGCTGCGCGCCGACGACCAGGCTGTCGTCCGCGCCGTGTGCGCCCAGCTCGGCACCGAGGAGCCGCCGGCCCTCCTCACCTCGCTGGCCACCCTGCGCGGGGAGTTCAGCCTGGCCCTCAGCGCACCCGGGAGCTCCTCGCAGGTGCTGCGTCTGCTGCTCGGCACCGACGGCTGGGTCGAGACCAGCGTCGACGCCGCCGGTGTCCACCACCGCCGGGTGGGCCTCGACGACCTGCGCGACGTGTTGACGACCGCGATCGCCGGCGCCGCCGAGCGCGCGACGCGCCTCGCACGCGACCGGCGCGACGGACGGGGGAGCTGATGGGCGAGTACGACGGACACGGCGGCGCTGGCGGGATCACCGCGCGCTACGACGACATGCTGGCGGTCGCCGATCGCCTCGACCTCAGCGCCGACGTCCTGCGGGAGGCCGGTGGCGAGGTGCGCGCGGTGGCGTTCAGCCCCCACCTCGCCGAGGCACTCGTGGTCGCCGCCGACAAGGTCGCCGTGGTCGAGGGCTCGCTCGCCCTCGCCACGATCGCGCCGGGCGGCGCCGACTGGGAGGGCGTCGAGCTCGAGGCGTTCGCGAAGGTCGTCCGCGAAGGTGTCGAGCTCTACCGCGCGACCGACGAGCTCCTCGCCGAGCTGGAGGAGGACCTGTGGACGGCCGCCGGGTTCGTCGCCGGCCCCGCCCTGCTCGGCTCGCTGCTGCTGAACCCGCTCGGCACCGGCATCACCGGCTACCTGCTCTATGAGAACCTCGACGACCACCCGTGGCTGCTCGACGCCCTCACCACGATGGCGCCCGGCCTGCTGCAGGGCAGCGCGCTGGCGCTGTTGGGTCCGCTCGCCGTGCTGCTCGGCACCGACGGACGCTGGCCGACCGGTGACTATGAGGACGCGATCATCGGGCTGCAGGCCCTGGCCGCACGCTTCGGCCTGCTGCGCGACGACGTCCCCTTCGCCTTCGACCGGGGTCCGGAGGGGCACGCCTACGACCTCACCGGCGACCGCTTCATCGAGCAGCTGCTGCTCCTCGAGCGCGACCAGGCCTACCGCACCGTCGTGCTCGGCGACGGCACCGAGGTGCAGGTGCCGCGGGTGCACATCCTGCCGGTGCAGCGCGACGGGCAGACGGCGTACGTCGTCCAGATCCCCGGCACCCAGGTGTGGGACCCCGTCGCCGACCCGGCGAACCGCTACGACCTGACCAGCAACGTCACCCTGATGACCCAACAGGAGCGCGCGATCATCACCGAGGCGGTCGCCCAGGCCATGCGCGACGCGGGGTTGAGCTCTGCGCACCCGGTGATGCTCATGGGCCACAGCCAGGGCGGCATCATCGCCGCCGCGATCGCCAGCGACCCCGCGCTCCAGCGCGAGTTCGGCATCGACAGCGTCCTCACAGCCGGGTCGCCGATCGGTCGGTTCCCCATCCCCGACGACGTCGCCGTCCTCGCGATCGAGCACGCCGAGGACGCCGTACCCAAGCTCGACGCCGCCGACAACCCCGACCGGCCGAACTGGACCACGATCGTGCGCGACCTGCCCGACAGTGCCTTCGACGGCCAGCAGTCGCCGATCGCGGAGGCCCACGGCCTCGACGACTACGCGGAGACCGGCGCGGGGGCGCAGCGACCCGGCACCCTGCCGCCCGACCTGCAGGCCTCGGTCGACCAGTGGCTCGAGGACTCCGCGGCGTTCGTCCCCAGCGCCGGGGTCACGGACCCGGCCCTGGTCTTCGAGGTCGCCCCGGGGCACCCGTGACGAGCTTGAGCCGCCGAGTCGGCAGCAGCGTGGGACTCGTCCTGGCACTCGTACTGATGACCGCGTGCGGCGGTCAGGAGGAGGACCCGGTGGCCGACTACACGCCGCTGAGCGAGACCGAGCTGGTCACGCAGATCGAGCAGCTGCCCGGCGTGGCGGAGGCCGACGTCGTCTTCTCCGACACCTTCAGCGGCGGACGGACCTACCGCGGCGAGGTGCAGCTCGAGCCCGGCGCGCGGGTCGATCCGGTCGCGACGCTCGACGCGACGTACGCGATCCTGCGGCAGGGCGAGCCCGACGCCGGTCTCGGGGTCTCCGTGGTCGACCCCGCGACCAACCGGGCCTACAACGCCTCGGCGCTCCGGCTCACCGATACCGCGAGCCTGCGCGAGCGCTACGGCCCGCAGCCCGGCGACGGCACCCCGCCCGCGCAGCTGCCCTGACCAGCACTCTTAGGGCTTGCGCGGCACCGTCTCGACGAGGTGGCCGAAGGCGATCATCCGGTCGGCGGTGCGGAACAGCTCGGCACAGGTGGTCAGCGTGATCAGCCGCTGGTCCTCGGCCTGCTCAGGCTGGACCCCGCCCGGGTCGGGGTTGGTGGGCAGCGCGTCGACGACCCAGGTGTCCTCGAACGTCACGATCAGCTCGTTGGGGTCGGTGTCGAGGACGTAGGTGTGGGTCGCCTCGCGGGTCTCGACGATGACCTCGTCGCCGGGACGCAGCTCGGGCATGTCGGCCAGCGGCTCGCCATGGGTGATCCGGTGGCCGGCGATCGCGTAGTTGCCGACCTCGCCGGCCTCGGCACTGTGCTCGAAGTGCCCGAAGCCGCGGCGCAGGACGTCGTCGTCGATCCCCTCCAGCACCGGGACGACGTAGTCGTCACCGAACCGCGGGATCCGCACGAGCGCGGTGACGTCGCCGGTCGGCACCGGCCCCGGCTCGGCCCAGGCCTGCTCGGTCTGCTCGACCAGGCGCTTGTGCTCGCGCTCGGCGACGACGTTGGTGCCGAACAGCTGCCACGCGAGGTAGCCGAGGATGCCCAGGCCCGCGAGCACCAGCGCGATCCCGATCCAGTACGACGCCCCACGGCGCCGGGTGCGGGGAGGGGTCGCAGCCGTGGTCACGGCCCCATTGTGGCCCGTCGGCCTAGAGTCGGGTGGCATGAGTGGACGCGCCGCCGCCCGGTTGGCCGGCATCCGGCCGACGATCTTCACCGAGATGTCCGCGCTCGCGGTGCGGACCGACGCGATCAACCTCGGCCAGGGGTTCCCCGACGTCGACGGGCCGGCCTCGGTCGTCGAGGCTGCCGTCGAGGCCCTGCGCGCCGGACGCAACCAGTACGCGCCGGGCTCCGGCGTACCCGAGCTGCGGGAGGCCGTGGTCGAGCACCAGAAGCGCCACTACGGCCTCACGTGGGACCCCGCGAGCGAGGTGACGGTGTCCACGGGGGCGACCGAGGCGATCGCCGCGGCGCTGCTGGGGCTCGTCGACCCGCGCGACGAGGTCGTGGTGCTCGAGCCCTACTACGACTCCTACACCGCGATGATCCAGATGGCAGGCGGCGTACGCCGACCCGTGACGCTGCGCGCCCCGGACTTCCGGGTCGAGCGCGAGGCGCTCGAGGCCGCGGTCGGGCCGCGCGCCAAGCTCCTGCTCGTCAACTCCCCCCACAACCCGACCGGGCGCGTCCTCGACGCCGAGGAGCGGGCACTCATCGCCGAGATCGCCCAGGCCCACGACCTGGTGGTGGTGACCGACGAGGTCTACGAGCACCTGACCTTCGACGGCCACGCGCACGTGCCGCTGGCGACGCTGCCCGGGATGGCCGAGCGCACGCTGACGATCTCCAGCGCCGGCAAGACCTTCTCCTTCACCGGTTGGAAGGTCGGCTGGGTGACCGGACCGGCCGAGCTGGTGCGCGCGGTCGAGGGCGCCAAGCAGTGGCTGTCGTTCTCCTCGGGCGCACCGCTGCAGCCCGCGATCGCACACGCGCTGCGCCAGGAGGAGGGCTTCCACGTCGCGCTCGCGGCCGAGCTCGCCGAGAAGCGCGACCGGCTGTGCGCCGGGCTGCGCCAGCTCGATGTCGACGTCCACGTGCCCCAGGGCACCTACTTCGTCACCACCGACGTACGCCGCTACGGCCACGCCGACTCCCGCGCCTTCTGCCTCGCCCTGCCCGAGCGGGCCGGCGTCGTGGCGATCCCGTCGCAGGTCTTCTACGACGACCTCGACGAGGGACGCCACCTCGTGCGCTGGGCGTTCTGCAAGGACACCGGCCTCATCGACGCCGGCATCGAGCGGCTGCTCGCCGCCGACCTGCACGCCTGAGGCGCGCGCTCACCAGGGGCGCGGCGGCTCCTGCGGTCCCTGGCCCTGGCCGTAGCCGCCCGGGGCGCCCCGACGGGCGTACCAGTCGTTCGCGCCACCGACGAAGAGCAGCACGATCGTCGCGATCGAGGCGGCGAGCGGCACCACGGTGACGAACGAGGCGATCGTGACGAGGCAGACCAGGGCGCTCACGGCAGCCGACACGACCAGCACGATCCGCGCCCAGTTCTGGCGACGGAAGGCGAAGATCGCGACCACGAAGGCGACCAGGCACCAGATGAGCACGACGATCCCGCCGACCAGCATCATCGTGGTGAGGTCGTCGATGGTGAGGCCGGCCGCGTCGAGCTGCCCCTGCAGGTCGGTCCAGACCGGGTCGGCGCGCAGCTCGTCGACGATCTCGTCGGACGCGGCGGCGAAGACCCCCACCATCACCGTGGCGAAGAGCGCGGTGATCGAGGTGAACACCCAGGTCAACCACGCGGCCGCGGTGACCGTGCCGGGCCGCTTGTCGGGGCGCTGACCGCCGCTGGGCGCCGCTCCCGGCCAGGGCTGGTAGGGCTGCTGGCCGTAGGGCTGGCCGGGCTGCTGGCCGGGTTGCTGGCCGGGCTGGGGGTACGCCGGCTGGCCGTAGGGCTGCTGCTCGTACGCCGGGGGCTGCTGGGGCTGCTGCTCGTAGGCGGGCGGCTGCGGCTGGGGCGGCTGCTGGCCGGGCTGGTGCTCGTCGGGACGTCGGCCGGGGTACTGCTCGGACATCGTCAGGTCCTTTCGCGTGAGGGGAGGCCTGCCGGCGAACCAGTCGTTGGCCGGGCGCGACCACAGCAGAACGGCGGAGACGGAGATCATGACGGCCAAGAAGCTGCCGGTCATCGGTGCCAGCAGGGCACAGAGGAAGAGGTAGACCGCCGGCAGGACCAACGCGATCCGCGCACCCTTGTTGCCCTTGAGCACGTGGATGCCCAGCACCAGCGAGGCCGCGGCACAGGCGCCGGCGGCCATCAGCCCCACCCGCAACAGGGTGAGCACCTGGTCGACGTCGAGCGCGAGGCTGCTGCCGGGCGGCTCGGCGAGGTACTCCGTCACGCCCTCGCGCAGCGCGAGGCTGCGCAGGCCCGACATGTCCTCGAAGAGCGCGAACAGCAGCAGCACCGAGGCGCTCACCGTCACCCAGCCGGCCAGGCTCACCTGGCTCGGCCGTGGATGCTTGGCGGCGCCGTCGTCGCTCATGTCCTCATTCCATCACGCCGCACTCCACCGGCTCAGGTGAGCACCAGGCCGTCGTCGCCGACGTCGACACGCACGGTGCCGCCATCGGTGACCTCCCCGGCGAGGAGCTTGCGGGCGAGCGCGTCGCCGATGGCCGTCTGGACCAACCGGCGCAGCGGGCGGGCGCCGTACGCCGGGTCGTAGCCCGTGGTGCCGAGCCACGAGCGTGCCGCGTCGCTGACCTCGATCTCGATCCGTCGCACGGCGAGCCGGCGGCGCAGCTCGTCGAGCTGCAGGTCGACGATGTGGGCGAGGTCGTCGATGCTCAGCGGGTCGAACATGACGGTCTCGTCGAGCCGGTTGAGGAACTCCGGCTTGAACGACGCCCGCACGACCGCCATCACCGAGTCGCGCTTCGTCTCCTCGTCGAGCGTGGGGTCGACGAGGTACGTCGAGCCGAGGTTCGAGGTGAGGATGAGCAGCGTGTTGCGGAAGTCGACGGTGCGGCCCTGCCCGTCGGTGAGTCGGCCGTCGTCGAGGACCTGCAGCAGGATGTCGAAGACCTCGGGGTGGGCCTTCTCCACCTCGTCGAGCAGCACGACGGAGTACGGCCGGCGGCGCACCGCCTCGGTGAGCTGCCCGCCCTCGTCGTAGCCGACGTAGCCAGGGGGCGCTCCGACCAGGCGCGAGACGCTGTGCTTCTCGGAGTACTCGCTCATGTCGATGCGGACGATCGCCCGCTCGTCGTCGAAGAGGAAGTCCGCGAGCGCCTTGGCCAGCTCCGTCTTGCCCACACCCGTGGGACCGAGGAACAGGAACGAACCCGTGGGGCGGTTCGGGTCGGCGATGCCGGCACGCGAACGGCGTACGGCGTCACTGACCGCGGCCACCGCGGCGCGCTGCCCGATCAGCCGGGCACCGATGACCTCCTCCATCCGCAACAGCTTGGCGGTCTCCCCCTCGAGCAGGCGTCCGGTGGGGATGCCGGTCCAGGCCTCGACCACGTCGGCCACCTGCTCGGCGCCGACCTCCTCGCCGACCAGCGGGTCGAGCTCGTGCTCGGCCCCCGTGGCCTGCTCGATCTGCTGCTCGAGCTCGGGGATGCGGCCGTAGAGGATCTCGCTGGCCCGGCCGAGGTCGCCCTCGCGCTGGAGCCGCTCGGCCTCGATGCGCAGCTGGTCGAGCTGGCGGCGCAGCTCGCCCTCCCCCTCGAGGGAGGCCTTCTCGCGCTCCCAGCGGGCCTCGAGACCGCGCAGCTCCTCCTCCTTGTCGGCGAGGTCGGCGCGCAGCGCGGCCAGACGCTCGGCGGAGGCCTCGTCACTCTCCTTGGCCAGGGCGAACTCCTCCATCTTCAGCCGGTCGACGGCGCGGCGGAGCTGGTCGATCTCCTCGGGGGAGGACTCGATCTCCATCCGCAGCCGGCTCGCGGCCTCGTCGATGAGGTCGATCGCCTTGTCGGGGAGCTGGCGACCGGTGATGTAGCGGTCGCTCAGCGTCGCGGCCGCGACCAGGGCGGCGTCGGTGATCCGGACGCCGTGGTGTGCCTCGTACTTCTCCTGGATGCCGCGCAGGATCTGCACGGTGTCCTCCACGCTCGGCTCGCCGACGAAGACCTGCTGGAAGCGACGCTCCAGGGCCGGGTCGGACTCGATGCGCTCGCGGTACTCGTCGAGCGTCGTCGCGCCGACCATGTGCAGCTCGCCGCGCGCGAGCATCGGCTTGAGCATGTTGCCGGCATCCATCGCCGAGTCCCCGCCGGCGCCCGCGCCGACGACCGTGTGCAGCTCGTCGATGAAGGTGATGACCTGGCCCTCGGCGGCCTTGATCTCCTCGAGCACGGCCTTGAACCGCTCCTCGAACTCACCGCGGTACTTCGCACCCGCGACCATGGCCGCGAGGTCGAGGCTGAGCACCCGGCGGCCCTTGAGGGAGTCCGGCACGTCGCCGGCCACGATCCGTTGGGGGAGACCCTCGACGACCGCGGTCTTGCCCACGCCCGGCTCACCGATCAGGACGGGGTTGTTCTTCGTACGCCGGCTCAGCACCTGGATGACCCGCCGGATCTCGGCGTCGCGGCCGATCACGGGGTCGAGCCGGCCCTCCTGCGCCTGCTGGGTCAGGTCGACGGCGTACTTCTCGAGGGACTGGAAGGTGGCCTCCGGATCCTGGGTGGTGACGCGGGCCGAGCCGCGGACGCTGCCGAAGGCCGACCGCAGGCCGGCGCCGGTGACCCCGGCGTCGGTGAGCACGCGCTGGGCGCTGCTCTCGATCTCGGCCAGGGCGACCAGGAGGTGCTCGGTGGAGACGTACTCGTCGCCCATGGCCGAAGCGGACTCGATGGCGGAGACGAACACGCGCTGCAGTGCACCGGCCGGTTGCGGGGTCGACACGGTGGCGCCGGTGCTCGCCGGCAGGGTCGCCACGGCCTCGGCCGCCCGGCTGACCACGACCTGCGGGTCGACGCCGACGGCCTCGATCAACGGCCGGATCAACCCGTCGGTCTGCGACAGCAGCGCGGCGAGCAGGTGGAGCGGGTCGATCTGCGGGTTGCCGGCCTTGATCGCGAGCTGGCTCGCGAGGCCGATCGCCTCCTGGCTGCGGGTCGTCAGCTTCGATGCGTCCATCGGGTCTTCCTCCTGTGTGCCCTTCCGTTGCGGTCCTCGTCGGGAGCAACGTCGGCAGAGTTGAGTCTGTTCCACTCAACTTGAGATATGAGCCGGATCACGCATTTTGATCGGGTGCGAAGATTTCGACCGCGGCCCGTGACCTCCGGCGGACGGCTCCGTTGAACAGGCCGGGCGTACCCCGCCCTGCCCTTGTCCTGTCCGGCTCTTGCGAACCGAAAGCCGCACACATGAACCCTGCACCTGCCGTCCGCCGCGTGCGACCAGGTGGCGTCCGATGACCAGCATCAGCCCCGTGCGACCGGAGCGCGCCGGGGCGGTCAGGGCTGTCCAGGCCGCCGTCCCCTCCGACGCCGAGCTGCTCGCGCGGTGCCGGCAGCGTGACGCAGCAGCCTGGTCGATGCTGGTGACACGGTACGAGCGACTGGTCTGGTCCGTCGCCATCCGCAACGGCGTGTCGCCAGAAGATGCTGCGGACATCACCCAGACGACGTTCGTCACGCTCATCGACTCGCTGCACCGCTTGCGCGACGACCAGCAGCTCGCGTCCTGGCTGATGACGGTGGCGCGGCGCCAGGCCTGGCGGATCCGCAACCTCGACCGACGCAAGGTGAGCGTCGAGGAGGTGCCCGAGCCGGCGCCGGCGACCCACGACCCGTACGCCGAGTGGGACAGCCTCACCGCGCTGCACGACGCGCTCGCCGTCCTCGGCGGCACCTGCCGCGAACTGCTGCACGCGCTCTACTTCGACCCGGCGGAGCCGAGCTACGCCGAGATCGCCGAGCGGTTCGGCCGCTCGATCGGCGGCATCGGCCCGCTACGGGGGCGTTGCCTGCAGAAGCTGCGCGACCTGCTGGAGGAGGATCAGTCGTCATGAACGACCTCCCCATGCCCCGCATGTCCGGGGCGCGCCGACCGGGCAAGCCGTCGATGGCCACCCTGCTCGACTGGGTCGAGGGACGGTTGCCCGAGGACACCGCCGAGCAGGTCGCGACCGCGGTCGAGTTCGACCCCGAGCTGCGCGAGACGGTGGAGTGGATCCACGCCTTCCACGCCGCAGCCGCGCAGATGCCCCTGGAGGCGCCGCCGCCGGAGGTGAGCGCGTCGCTGCACGCGGCCTTCGAGCGCTTCACCAACCCAGGCGCGGGTGGCGGCTGGAGCGAGGCCAGCCCCGACACGTCCGAGACCGAGCTCCCGCACGCGGCGGGCTTCCGCTCGGCGGGGCGTCGCGACACCACCCACCTGATCTTCCACACCGCGATCGGTGACCTCCTGCTGCGGGTGTCCCCGACGGGCGCCGGCACCGTCGACGTCGACGGGCGCGTCCTGCTGCTGCGCAGCTGGGTCGACAGCCCGGTGGCCGGCATGACCGTCGGCGGTCTCGAGGTCGCCGCGATGGCGGACGGCGTCCTGCACGCCGCCGTCCGTTGCGAGAGTGCCCGCGAGACCTTCGAGCTCCGCGGCCTGCCCGTGGACGTCGACGAGATCTGGGTGACGTACGGCGACGAGCGCGTCCGCGCCGCAGTGAACCTCCGCGGCGAGTGAGATGAGGCTGCTGGGGAACGAGCCGTACGAGGCACTGCGGCGCGCGGAGAGCGTCGCCCTCTCCGACCCCATCGGCGCGCTCCCCCTCGCAGCCGCCGCGGAGCAGGCACTCGCCGGCACGCATCACGAGGACGTCGTCGGTCGGCTCGCGCTGCTGCGCGCACGGGCCCACACCGTGCGCGGTGAGCACTTCCCCGCGCTCGCGCAGATCCGGCTCGCCCACCGCGAGTGGATCGCCGAGGGTCACCCCGAGCGCGGGACGCTGGCGCAGCTGGCGGCGCACGAGCCGTTCCTGGCACTGAGCGAGTTCGACATGGTCGTGGACTCCGCGCGCCGGATCTTCTCGGAGATGGCCAGCGCCGACCTGGGCCCCGACGGCGACCAACAGCTCATCTCCTGGCACGCGGAGGCCCACCTCGCGATCGGTCGGGCGTTCGACGGCAAGGGCGAGACGCGACCGGCGATGCGGCACTTCGACGTCGCCGCCAACCTCTTCCAGGTGCTGGGCGACCCGACCGGGGTCGCCCAGACCCACGCGGCCCGCGGCCACACGCTGCTCACCCTCAACATGGCGCACCGCGCGGTCGAGGAGCTGCTCGCGGCGTACAAGCACTTCCACAGCGCCCGCCTGGAGCTCCCCGCCCACCGCACCCTCGTGCACCTCGGCCGGGCACTGCTCTCGCAGGGCCGGGTGAGTGCCGCCATCTCGTTGCTGCAGCGGACCCGGATCCAGCTGGTCCTCCTCGGTGCCCGCGGCGACGTCGCCGAGTCGAGCTGGCGCTGAGCTCCGCGCTGCTGCAGGCGGGTCTCGTCGAGGACGCCCACGTCCTCGCGCAGCAGGCCGCACAGACCTTCGCGCAGCTGATGATGATGCAGCGCTCCGGCGCAGCGGAGCTGCTGCGCGCCCGCGTCGCGTACGCCATGCACGACCTGCCCGCCGCCGAGTCGGCGCTGTCCGTGGCGGAGCGGCTGCTGCGCGGCTGCGGGGCCGGCCACCTGTTGTCGGAGTCGCTGTTGGCGCAGGCACGTGTGGCCGAGCAGCGCGGCGACAAGCAGCAGGCCGCGCGGTTGTGCCGGGAGGTGCTCGCGCAGGAGTCGGAGGACTCCCCGACGCTGCGCGCCGCCGACGCCCACCTCACGCTGGCGACCCTCGACGAGACCGGCTCCGACGCTCACCTGCAGGGCGCGACCGAGATCGCGTACGCCGTCGGCTCCTCGCCGCTGCACCTCGCGATCAGCCTCGTGCGCGCACGACGGCACCTGTCCAAGGCCAACACCTCCTCGGCGATCGAGGTGCTCCGCCGGGCCGAGCGGCTCGCGGGGTCGCTCGAGCACGACGAGAGCGGTGCCCAGACTCGGGTTCTGCGCTCGTCCCCATTGCAGGAGACGCGCGACCTGCTCATCGACCTGCTGGTCGACCAGGGCAGCCATCAGTCGTTGATCGACGCGTGGGCATGCGCGAGCGCAGCGAAGGCGAGCAGCGTCCGCCACCTGGCTCGCCCCGCGGCCCAATGGCGCCCTGAGGACGACGACGGCACCTCCGACGTCGCGATCGGCCCCTGGCCGATCTCCCCCGAGGAGCTCGACCAGATGGTGGCGTCGAGTCCCGACATCGGTCATCTCCCGCCGCCCGGAGTGTCGGCTCCGGTGGTGCCCGAGGGACCGCTGCTGGAGTACCACGTCCTCGAGCGCGACATCATCGCCTTCGTCGTCCGGGAGGGTCAGGTCTACGTACGCCGCCTCCGGGACACGGTCGAGCCGTCCCGTCGGGCCGTGCAGGCCTGGCAGCAGCACTGCGCGTTGCGGGGTCTCGGGCCGCTCGCCGACCGGTTCGTTGCCAGTGACCAGGGCGCCGAGGCCCGTGCGGCGTTGGCCGAGCTGCGCTCCCTGCTGATCGAGCCCCTCGAGGACCTGCGCGACGGGGAGGGCGAGGAGTGGCTGGTCGTGGCCCACCGGCACCTCCACGAGGTGCCGTTCGAGGCCATCCTCGCGCTCGAGCATCACGAGGGCTGGACCGACGCAGCCCAACCGACACTGGCTTTCGGCTTCTCCTCGCGTCCCGAGGAGCAGGGCGTCGCGATCGAGGTCCCCGAGGCCATGCGGCCTCCCCTGGTCCTCTCGGTGCCGGACGAGGCCGCTCCGCTGATCCAGAACGAGGCCGAGGTCGTGGCGGCGATGCTGCCGACCGCAGAGCTCCTCACCCACGAGGCCGCGACGCGCGAGCGGCTGCTCGACGACTCGACCGGCCGCAGCCTGGTGCACGTCGTCTGTCACGGCGTCTACCGCTCGCGCAACCCGTTCTACTCCGCGCTGCGCCTCAGCGACGGCTGGGTCACCGCCCGCGACCTCCTCCAGGCGGACCTGCGCGGGACGCTGCTGGTGCTCAGCGCCTGCGACGCGGGGGCCTCGTCCGCCAACGACCACGGTCCGATCGGTCTCGCCTGGGCCGGCCTCGCCGCCGGCGCCCGCGGGGTCGTCGCCGCGATGTGGCCGGTCGAGGACGCCTCCACCTCGCAGCTGATGGTGCAGTTCTACGCCAACCTGCTCACGACCCACTCCGTGCGCCAGGCACTCGCCCGCGCCCGCACGACCCTCGCGAGCGAGAACCCCGACCCGCACGGGTGGGGCGCGTTCCGCTACTTCTCCGCCACCACGCGCCACCAGGCCGCCCCCGTCACCGTCGGCCACGCCCAGGCCACCCGTCTCGCCCCCAGCGCCGGACCCAACGTCCTCGCCTTCCCCTCCCCCCGCCCCATCACCAACTGAATTCACGGCCCGCCGCGGTGGTCGCGTGCCCGCTGCCTGTGGTGGTCGAGGGCCGCCTCGCCTTGGTGGTCGAGTGCCACCTCGCCTTGGTGGTCGAGTGCCACCTCGCCTTGGTGGTCGAGTGCCGGTCGCCGTCGGTGGTCGAGTGCCGGTCGCCGTCGGTGGTCGAGTGCCGGACGAGGCGCTAGCCGAGACCGGTGTATCGAGACCACGACCGGGACTTCCCCTGTCAACCACGGCCGTCTCGATACACCCCTCACTCCGTTCGGGGCACTCGACGAACCAAGACCGCCGGGGACTGTGCATGCCGCGATGTTGGTGGTCGAGTGCCGGGCGGCTAGCCGAGCGCGGGGCTGGTATTGGTGGTCGAGTGCCGGGCGAGGCGCTAGCCGAGACCGGTGTATCGAGACCACAACCGGGACTTTCCCTGTCAACCACACCCGTCTCGATACACCCCTCACTTCGTTCGGGGCACTCGACGAACCTTCACGGTGCGCGCCGTCATGGGGGTGGTCGAGTGCCGGACGAGGCGCTAGCCGAGCGCGGGGCTGGTATTGGTGGTCGAGTGCCGGGCGAGGCGCTAGCCGAGCCCGGTGTATCGAGACCGGGAGCGGGACTTTCTCTGTCAACCACGGCCGTCTCGATACACCCCTCACTCCGTTCGGGGCACTCGACGAACCTTCCCGACCGGCGAGTGTCGGTGGGCCCTAGGAGACTGTGACCATGCTCAATCGAGGCGACCTGGAGAACTTCGGCAAGGCCGAAGCCTGGGAAACGCTGCGCTCAAACCGCGCCACGCGCGACCGCCTCGACGTCGACGACCTGCTCATCGCCAACCATTTGGCCGGCCTCTACGAAGGCCACCAGATCGTCGCTGATCACGCCGCGTTCAAGCACGAACCCGAGCGGATGGTCGCGCTGGCCGGTGAGGGCGCACCGATCCTGAGCGAGTACGCCGCCAGCGAGCTGTCCGGCCACCTACGGATGCCACTGCAGTCCGCCCGCCAGCTGCTGGGGGACGCGATCGAGATCGCCCACCGGCTGCCTCGTCTGTGGCAGCACATGGTCGACGGGAAAGACCGAAGCCTGGCGGGTCCGGGCCGTCGCCAAGGAGACGCGCACACTGAGCTTCGAGGCCGCGTCGTGGGTGGATGCGCAGCTCGTGCATGCGGCGCAGAAGCGTAAGCCCAACAACGCCGCCCCGCAGTTGGTGGATGAGGCGATCCGCCGGTTCGACGCTGAGCTGTTCGCCAAGCGCGAGCAGCGCCGCCAGGACGGCCGCGGGGTCTGGCTGGACCCCGACACCTGCCAAGGCCTGTTGCGTGGGGTGCACATGAACCTCGACGCCCCCGACGCCGAACTGCTCGACCAGACCCTCGACACCATCGCCGCAGGACTGAAAGCTGCCGGCGACACCGACGACCACCAAGCACGCCGCGCCAAAGCGGTCGGGACCCTGCTCGACCCGCAACTGGCGATGGACTTCCTCAACGGCACCCTGCCCGACACCAGTTCGGGCGGGACCACGAAGACGAAGTCGCCAGGCACAACGACCCGAGTCGCGAACATCTACATCCACTGCGCCCTCGCCGACCTCGCGATCATGACCAGCCGTGGCATCGACCACGGCGCGAGCATCGAGAAGCTCGGACCCATCACCCTCGCGCGGCTCAGCGAATGGTTGACCCGCCCCGGCGGCGTCGGATCCGGACGGATCAACGTCCGACCGGTGATCGACACCAACACCGACCAAGCCGTCGACCAGCACGACCCGCCCGCGTGGATGCGCGAGGCGATGATCCTGCGCGACGAAGTCTGCGTGTTCCCCGGCTGTGTCGTCTCCGCTCGCCGCAGCGACGCGGACCACATCGAGCCCTACGTGCCGATGGATGAGGGCGGACCGCCGGGCCAGACCCACCTCGGCAATCTTGCGCCGTTGTGTCGCAGCCACCATCGGCTGAAGACCCATATGGGCTGGACGTACCAGCGCCGCACCGACGGCACCTATGCCTGGCGGGACCGGTGGGGACGACCCGTCCGAGACGGTGAAGGACCAGATCTCGACTCCGCTCGATCAACAAGCACGCTCGCTCGATCGACGAGCACGCTCGCTCGATCGACAAAGACCTCAGCCATCGAGATGTATCTGCACGACTTCCTCGTCGAGTACGTCGCCGGACCCGGCGGCACCGACCCACCCACCTAACGACCCCGCCCCGACGCCCGCCCGGGTCTCGACAGGCTCGACCAACGAGAAGTCAGAGAACCCCGCGCGGGCGCATCGGCATGCCCGGAACTCGGATCCCCGAAAAAAAGTCACCACTCGCGTGGATCAAACGCCGCTCTGCCGCCACCAGTGAGGTATCCGCGCAACCGGGCGCGGGACAGCACCCGAGGTGGTAGACGAGTTGGCGGACGCAAACCCGGACGACCGGATGGAGCACGAGCCGGCGGACGGGGGGTCAGACGAGGGCTGGCCCCCGGGGTTCCCGCACGTGGAGATCGACGAGCTGCTCACGCGCCTGCGTGAGGCGGACACCGCCGACCCCGAGACCCTGACGACGCTGCTCGCCCAGATCAGCCGCGAGGCCCAACGCTTGCGGTCCACGACATCCCGGCTGTCGGTACGCCGCCTCGCCGCCGCCAACGAGCAGGCCCGCGCGATCATCGCCGAGGCACTCGAGCAGGCCACCTCCCTGCGGCGGCTGGGTCTCGAGGCGCTCGATGACCGGCTCGACGAGGCCGACCGCATCACCGCCTCCATGCGGGCCCTGCTCCGGGTCGAGGAGGCCACCGCGTGGGCCCGCCTCGACGAGATGACCCGCTCCGACGCGGAGCGGGCGGGACCGGGGTGGCCGGCATGACGACCTACGCCGTCGACCCTGCGTCGACCTCCACGCCGCGCGCCGCTCCCTCGGAGGCCGTCGCGGCTGTAGCGCGCGGTGAGTACCGCACCAAGCGCGTCGTCGACCTCGTCGCCGCCGCCACCCTCATCCTCGCGCTGCTCCCCCTGCTCACGCTTCTGGCCGCGGTCGTCGCGTGCACCAGCCGGGGGCCGGTGTTCTACCGCCAGGTCCGGGTCGGTCGCGGCGGACGCGAGTTCGTCGTGTGGAAGTTCCGCACCATGCGACCGGGCGCGGCCCACGAGCTGCCGGACCTGCAGGAGCAGAACGAGGCGGCGGGCCCCTTGTTCAAGATCCGTGCCGATCCCCGCGTCACCCGGGTCGGCCGGGTGCTGCGGCGTACGTCGATGGACGAGCTGCCGCAGCTGTTCAACGTGCTCACCGGTTCCATGTCGTTGGTCGGTCCGCGGCCGGCACTGCCGATCGAGGTCGCCAGGTACGGCGACGCGATGCATCGCCGCCACGTGGTCCGCCCTGGCCTGACCGGGCTGTGGCAGGTCAGCGGACGCAGCGACCTGCCCTGGGAGCGCGCCGTCGAGCTGGACCTGCAGTACGTCGAGCGCTGCTCGCTGCGCCTGGACCTGCTGATCCTGCTCCGCACCGTGCCGGCGGTCCTGCGCGGCACCGGCGCCTACTGACGCGCCGGCGCCGAGCCACCACCAAAAAGATTTCTGCTCCACACGGATCAAACCCCCCACGTCACCGCACTAGTGGGACGTGTTCAACCGAGAACGGGTGTCGCGGGTCGGCCAATCCCCGCTGCCGCACGAACGAACCAGGAGGTTCACGATGAAGAAGTCGACCGGTCGCCCGCAGGGCGCCCCGCAACCCGAGTCCACCGACGCTCCGACCACCCAGGCCGAAGCCACGACCGAAGCCACGACCGACGCCCCCGCGCCGGCCACCCCCAGCGACCGCGAGCCGGTCGAGAACCTGCTGCGCCGGCTCGAGGAGAGCGTCCGCTCGGTCCCGGCGGCCGCCGAGCCCGAGGGCTTCGACGAGATCGTCACCGAAGCCACGGGCCACGCCCACGTCCTCAAGGAGACCCGCAGCGCGCAGCAGGAGGCCCAGGAGCTGCTCGCGGTCGCCCAGAAGGTCCGCAGCTCGGCATCCGCCCAGGCGGAGAAGATCGTCCGCGAGGCCCGCGACGCCGCCGAACGGGTGCACGAGGAGAGCAAGCGCCGCGCCGAGGAGAGCCAGCGCGAGACCGCCGCCTGGGCTGAGGCCCAGCGTGAACGGATCGAGAAGCTCATCACCGACCTCGCCGAGACCGCGCACCGTGACGCCGAGCAGATCCGCTCGGACGCCGTCGCCGCGGCGCAGCTCGAGGCCGAGGAGGTCGCCGAGCAGCGCATCGCCGAGGCGGTCGCGCAGGGTGCCCAGGACGCCGAGGCGATCCGCGAGGAGGCCCGCGCGCTGCTGCGCCAGTCGACCTCCGTCGTCTCGCTCGCGACCAGCTCGCTGCAGACTCTGAGCGCGACCCTCACCGAGACCTCCGAGCGCCTGGTCCTGCAGGTCCGCGCGATGGAGCTGCTCGCCCATGACGCCGAGGCGCGCCTCGAGGAGCACGAGTCCTCGTCCACCGCCGCCGCCACTGACGCTGCTGTGGACATCGAGGACGAGCCTGCCGCGGACGAGCCGGACGTCGACACCGACGGGACCGCGGACGTCGACGACGCGGCGGACGCCAGCGAGGACACCGCCGAGGCACCGGTCGAGGACGAGGCCGAGGTCGAGGAGGAGCCCGAGCCGGTTGCCGCCAAGGCCGGCAAGCCCGCGAAGCCGGCGGCGCGCAGCGCCCAGTCCTCCGGCGGCCGCCCGCTGGGCACGCTGTTCCGCGGACCCGAGCCGCGGTCGAACCGCCCCGACAAGGGCGCATGACATGCGCGTCCTGCACGTCACCGAGGCGATGGGCGGAGGGATCGTCACCTCCCTCCTGGCGATGGTGGGGTCGACCCCTGAGGTCGACCACCACCTGATCGCCACCGCCCGGCCGCAGCACGAGACCGGCGACGGTTGGCGTGAGCGGTTCGCCTCGTCCGCAGAGCTCCCGCGGCGCCTGGTCGGGGGCGTCACCGCCCTGCGCCGTCGGGTCCGCGAGCTCTACCCGGACGTCGTGCACGCGCACTCCTCGTACGCCGGTGTGATGGCCCGGCTCGCCGGGCTCGACCGGACCAAGATCGCCTACAGCCCGCACTGCTTCGCCTTCGAGCGCCGCGACATCAGCGGCAGCCAGCGACGCGCCTTCGAGCTCGTCGAGCGGATGCTGGCGCGCCGTACCGACCTCTTCGTCGCCGTCGCCCCGCACGAGATCGACCTGGCGCTCGGCCTCGGCCACGAGCAGGTCGCCTACGTGCCCAACCGTTCGGTGCTCGCCGTCAACCGGGTTGCCGGCCACGCCCTGCCGTTGCGGGTGCTGACGACCGGCCGGGTGTCGGCGCAGAAGGACTGGCGCTACTTCCTCCACGTCAAGCAGTACGCCGAACAGCAGCTGGGCCTGGTCGCCCAGTGGCAGTGGATCGGCGGCGGTGACGCCGAGGGTGAGCGCGCGCTGCGCGCGGCGGGCGTCGAGGTCTCGGGGTGGCTCCCTCGCGAGGCAGTGCTGACCGAGATGGGCCGCGCCCAGGTCTACCTGCACACCGCCGCCTGGGAGGCGGCGCCGATCAGCATCCTGGAGGCAGCCGCCCTCGGACTCCCCCTGGCGGTCCGGGCGATCCCGCCCCTGCAGAGCCTCCGCCTGCCCGGCCTGGCCGGCTCGGTGACCGAGCTCGCCGAGGCGCTGACCGCTCTGCGCTCACCCGAGCACTGGGCCAACGCCCAGGTCGCGTCGCGCGCCCTCGCCGACCGGCACAGCAGCCGCATCCAGGGACGCGAGCTCCAGCGCGCCTACGCCCAGGTCCTGGCCTCGGCGCCGCACCCCGAGCCGGCGTCACCCTGGGTGCCCTCCCCCGTGCCGTCTGCGAGGTCCGCCTCATGACGTCCCTCGACCAGCTCCGCCCCGCCCCGGCGTCGACCGCCGGACTCGAGGTACGCGTCGCGAGCTCCCTCGGTGCGTACGCCGCAGCCTGGGACGCGTTCGTCCTCGAGGCGCCGGTGCCGTCCCCGTTCCTGCGGTCGTGGTGGGTCGACGCCGCGGCCGGCGCGCCCCGTCACCTGGTGCTCGTGCTCGACGGTGACGAGCTCGTGGGCGGCCTCGCCCTGGAGGAGCGCCGCATCGCGCGCGTCTCCTTCCTGCGCGGCGTCGGTGGCGGCAAGCTCTGCCCGGACCACCTGGACCTCGTCGCGGACCCCGCCCGGGTGCCCGAGGTCGTAGCGGCGCTGCGCGAGTGGTTCGTCTCGCCGGGCGCACGGCTGCTCGAGGTCGACGGCCTCGTCGAGCACTCCCGGCTGGTCGACGCACTCCCCGCACCGTCCCTCACCCGTGTGGAGACGGCCGTCTACGGCCAGCTCGCCCCTGACGTCGATGACTACTTCGCCAGCCGCTCCGCCACCTTCCGCAAGCGCGTACGCCGGTTCGAGCGACGCGCCGCCGAGGCAGGCATCACCTGGCGCCGGGTCGACGAGCAGGACCTGCCGGCGGCGCTGGCCGAGTTCCGCAGGCTGCACGGCGCGCGGGACGACCGGCGCGCCCTCATGCGGCACGCCGACCGCCTCGAGCAGGCGATCACCGCCGCCGCCCGCCACGGCGAGGCAGTGGTCTACCGCGCCGACCGCGACGGCCGCTGCGGCGCCGTGCTCCTGGGCTTCGGCACCGCCGGCCGCTTCAGCGACTACCAGCTCGCCCGCGACCTCAGCCGCGACTTCAACCACGTCGGCACCGTCGTGACGATGGCCGCCCTGCGCGACGCCTGCGAGGCGGGCGTCAGCGAGACCGACTTCCTGCGCGGCGACGAGCCCTACAAGCGCTCGTTCGCAAGCGAGGAGCGCGCGGTGCTCCGCGTCCGGGCCGCCCATGGCGTCCGCGCTCGGGTGCTGCTGCGCCTCCTCCTGCTCGTCGAGGCCACCCGCCGGCGCGCTGCCGACCTCGTCCGCTCACTCACCCCGGCGAGCACCTCGACCACCGGGGGTGACGAGAGGTGACGGCCACCCTCACCGAGCCGACCCGCCCCGGCCGTACCGGCGACCGCCTGGTCGGGTTCACCGTGCTGCTCCCGCCCGCACCCCGCCGCGTGCTGCTCGCCGTCGACCCCGCGCTCGCCGCCGCCCTCAGTGCCCGGTTCCCCGACGCCGAGGTGCACCGTTCCGGTGACGCCCCCCGCGAGACCGGCAGCATCGACCTGCTCGTCCTGGACACCCGCCTGCTCACCGCCGACGAGCGCACGGCGCTCGAGTCCTGCGTCGCCCCCGACGGCGTCTGCGCGACGATCGGCGACCAGGGCGACCTCTTCGTCGACCCGGACCTGGCCCGTCCGGAGCAGCTGCGCCACCAGGACTGGCCGCACCCGCGCCGACGTACGAGCGTCCCCGGCGTCCGCGACGTCGTACGCCGTGCGCGTGCCCCGCGCCTGTCGGTGTCGGGAGCACCCGGTGGCAGCGTCGCGGAGCGCATCGCCACCGACCTCACCGCCGCCGTCGGCGGCCCGGTGGAGCTGGCCGGCGTCCTGACCGGCACCCACACGATCCTGCGCTACCGCACCCGCGGCGGCGACCTCGCCGTGCGGGTGAGCCTGCTCGGCACCGGCACCGACCTGGACCGCGCCTCCCGGGTCGTGGCCGCCGTACCCGCCATCGCGCCCTGGGTCCCCGAGACCGTCGCCGCCGGCACGACCGACGGCCTGCGGTGGGTCGCGACCCGGTGGGTGCCCGCGGTCGCACCGCGCACCCACCGCCGCCTCGCTGCCACCACGCTGCCGACCGTCGCGCGCACCCTCGCCGAGACCACCACCGGGCGGACCGCACCCGGCTGGTCCCTCACGTGGCTCGCCGCCGTCGACCTCCTCGACGCCCGCACCCGTCACCGCCTCGTGCCGCTGCTCGAGCGGCTCGACGACGGTGTCCCCACGGGCTGGTGCCACGGCGACCCGTGGCCCGGCAACGTCCTGCCCGCCTCGCCCCACCCGGTCGTCACCGACTGGGACAACGCAGTCGCGGACGCGCCGCAGGGCATCGACCAGCTGCTGGTGGCCGCCTTCGAGCGCGCGACCACCCACCGCGTCGACCTCGCCACCGCGTGTCACGACCTGCTCGAGCTCCCCCTCGAGGCGCGCGTCGCCGGGCGCGAGTGGACCAGCTGGAGCCCCGTCGAACGGGCCGCCCTCGTCGTCGCCGCCGCCGTGCTCCACCTGCGCAACCGGTCGGTCGTCGACCTCGACGCCGAACGGCTCGAGGCCTACCGCGAGACCCTGCGTGCCATCGCCGACACCGCCCTCCCGCCGAGCGGCTCCATCCCCGCCCGCGCCGGGACCCTCGGCGGAGCCGGCTGGCTGGGCATCGGCGCCGGCGTCGTCAAGGCCGCCCAGACGATCGTCCTGCTGGTCCTCGCCGCGCTCCTCGAGCCCTCGGCGATCGGCGTGATCGCCATCGGGGCACTCGTCCTCAACGTCACCTCCGCCGTCACCGACCTCGGCACGGCGACCGCCCTCGTGCACTGGCGTGGTGACGCCGAGCGCGCCGCGCGCAGCGCGCTGGCGGTCGCCGGCGGACTCGCCCTCGGCCTCACCGCGATCACGTGGGCCGCGGCCCCGTGGATGTCAGAGGTGCTCAACGGTGGGGATCTGGGCGTCACCATCATCCGCGGCCTCATGCTCTGCCTGCCGATGTACGCCGTCGCCGCGATCAGCCAGGAGCTGCTGCGCCGCGACCTCGCGTTCAAGCGCCGCGTGGTCCCCGACGTCGTCGGCGCGGTCGTCGGCGCCCTCGTCTCGATCGGTCTGGCGTATGCCGGAGCCGGCGCGATCTCGCTGGTGATCGGCCAGCTCGTCCAGGCGTTCCTCGTCATGGCGCTGTGCTGGGTCGTGCGCCCGCCCGTCCTGCCCGGCTGGGTCCCCACGGACGTCCGCGCCCTGCTCGCCTACGGCTTCCACCTCGCCGGGGCAGCCGTGCTCCAGCTCCTGATGCTCAACGTCGACTACCTCATGGTCGCCAACCGGCTCGGTGCCGAGCAGCTCGGCATCTACTCGATGGCGTTCCGGCTCGGATACATGCCCTACCTCCTCGTCGGCGTCGTCATCGCCGGCGCCGCCTTCGCCCATCTGTGCCGCATCCGCGGTCCGGAGCTGGGGCGCGCGGTCGGGGAGACGATGCTGCGGACGCTGGCGATCGTCGTCCCGCTCTACGTCGGCATGATCCTGCTGGCACCCCAGCTCACCCTGCTCGGTACCCAGTGGGAGCCCGGTGTCCCCGCTCTGCGGTGGCTCGCGGCGTACGGGATCGTCCTCAGCGTGCTGGGCCTCGCGATCGTGGCCCTCAACGCCGCGGGCCACACCCGCGACGGCTTCTGGCTCACGCTGCTGCACCTGGTGCTGCTCGCCGGCCTGCTCCAGGTCTGGGTCGACCGCGGCGTCGAGATGGTGGCCGTCGCCCAGCTGGTGGCGGGCGCCGCCTCACTCGTCGTGGCAGCGATCGCACTCCAGCGCCGGATCGCCGGCCTGCAGTGGTGGACGATGGCGCGCCGCAGTCTGCCGATCCTGGTCGGCGTCGCGGGGATGGTCGCGGTCGAGCTCGGGCTCGCGCAGCTCCTGCCATGGGCACGCGTGTCGTACGTCGGCCTGCTCATCATCGGCTCGGCCACGCTGCTCGCCTACCTCGTGCCGCTGCTGAGCCTCGACCGGCACCGGCTGCTGCCGGTGCCCACGATCCGGGGGCGGCGCCGATGAGGACCCTGACGCGTACGGCGGGCGCCATCGCCACCCCGGTGGCGCGCTGGACCCGCGCGACCTGCCGCACCTCGACGCTGACCCTGCTCGGCTGGCACCGCATCGGCGACGCCGCCGACGGCCTGACGACGTCCTTCGACGACTTCCGCGGCCAGCTCGACGTACTGACCGACTGGGACGCCGTCGTCCTCCCCCTCGACGAGGCGGTGGAGCTGCTCGCGGCCGACCGGCTCCCTCCGCGCGCCGTGGCGCTCACCTTCGACGACGGCTACGCCTCCGTGCTCGAGCTGGCCTGGCCCGAGCTCCAGGAGCGCGGACTGCCCGCCACCCTCTTCGCCGTCAGCGACTTCCTGCACGGCGACCGGCTCTTCCCCTGGGACGAGCGGCACGGGACGACCGAGCTGACCCGGTTGGCGACCGCCGCGCAGGTGCGCGACGCCGCCGACGACGGGCTCGACATCGGCTCGCACACCCGCACCCACCGCTGGCTGCCGTCACTCACCGCCGCGGAGGTGGCGGAGGAGCTGCGCAGCTCCCGCACCGCCCTCGAGGACCTGCTGCAGCGACCGATCCGCACCTGCGCCTACCCGATGGGCGGCTACCACCGCGCGATCCGCGACCTCACGGGCGAGGCCGGGTACGCCGCCGCCATCACCTGCGACCGCGGGCGCAACCGTCCGCACCAGGATCGGCTCGCGTTGCGTCGGTCCTTCGCGTTCGACGACCCAGCCGATGTACGACGCCAGCTCGACGGCGGCTACACCTGGATGCGGGCGATCGAGGACCGCCGGTACCGCCGGGAGCCGCAATGGTGACCCTGGTGCCCAGCCTCCGCGCGGTGTCGCCGGCCCGCCGGCGCGCCGGCGTCGCCGTGATCGCGACCAGCGTCCTGGCCGTCGTGATCGGCGCCGCGACCGCGCTCGAACCCGTGCTCGTGCTCGGGCTCGTTGTGGCCTGCACGACCGTGGTCGTGATGACGCTGCGCATCGAGACCGCCGTACTCGTCTACATCGCGGTCGAGCCGTTCTCGGGATACCTGACGCAGGTCAGCTCGATCGCGGTGAAGCTCGTGGGTCTGATCGTCTTCGTCGCATGGGTCCTGCGCCTGGCGACCGATGACCGCCCACCGACAGCGCGGCACCCGGTGACATATGCCGCTGGTGGCCTTGTGCTGGTCGTGCTGGCTGCGCTGGTGATACATCCGAACGGCATGACCGGCCTCGTCGTCGCCACGCGCTACGTCTCCTATGTAGCCGTGCTGATCGTGCTGGTCGACACACTGCGCAACCGCTTGGATCCCTGGTTGCTGGGTCGAACTCTCGTGCTGTCCTCGACGGTCGCGGCGGTCGTCGGGATCATCGTTTTCGTCAACGAGAACGGCGGCCGGGCGGCCGGCCCGATCGAGGACGCCAACGACTTCGCCCTGCACCTGTTGTGCGCGCTGCCATTCGCACTCGCCCTGGGACGTCGCTCCGGCGCCCATCGCGCACTCTGGGCGACGGCTGCGGTGATCCTCGTCGTAGCGATCGCGGCGACCTTCTCCCGCGGCGGGCTACTCGGCCTCGGCGTCATGCTGATCCTCGCCCTGGCGCTGCAGGTGCTGCGCTGGCGCACCGCCATGATCGGCCTCGCCGTGGTCGCCGTCGCGGTGCTCGTCGCGCTGGTCGTGGCCCCCGACCTGATGCAGCGCAGCCTGGACGAGAAGCAGCACGTCGCATCCGCCAACGTCACCTCCCGGTTCGTCGGCTGGACGCTGGCGGCCGAGATGACGGCCGACGCCCCCGTGCTCGGCAAGGGACCGGGCGGCTACAGCGTCCACTACGACGAGTACCTCGGCAGCCGAGTGTCCGACCCGCCCCACCTCGACGTCGCGCACCAGATGTTCCTCGACGTCGCGAGCGAGCTGGGTCTGGTGGGTCTCGGCGTCTTCGCCGCGATGATCCTCGCCGGCCTCACCGCCGCGTGGCGGGCCCGATCCACCCCCGGCCCGGAGCCGGACCGGCGGCTTCTCGCGACCACCGTGTGCGTCGCGTTCGCCGGCGTCCTCACCGGCGCGATGTTCCTCAGCTCGCAGTACTACCTGCCCGTGTGGCTGCTGCTCGCCCTGGCCGCCGCCCTCACCCCGGCCCGCAGGAGTCGCTGACATGCGCATCGTCCAGCTCTACACCCAGGCCCGTGGCGGACCGGTGGACCACGCCTTCGACGTGGCGACCGAGCTCGCGCGGCAGGGCCACGAGAGTCACGTGGTCGGCCCGCACACCCCGCGGCACGCGGCGCTCGCGGCCGCCGGCGTACGCACCCACCTGGCCCAGATGCCCCGCAAGGGCGACGTGCTGGGAGCCGGCCGACTGGGTCGCACCCTGCGCGCCCTGCGCCCCGACGTCGTGCACTGCCAGGACCGCCGCGCCGGGCTGGTCGGCCGGCTGTGGGGTCAGACCACGAACCTCGCGACCGTCTACACGCTGCACGGCGTCCCCGACCCGCTGGCCCACCTCGTGCCGGGGAACGCCGCGGTCGCCGCGCTGACCCGTCGCGACCGGGTCGGCAACCTCACCGGGGAACGACTGCTCGGCGGCGTACGCCGGTCGCTGACCGTCACCCCCTGCGAGGCGCTGACGACGTACGCCCGCACCCACATCGGGCTCCCCACGGACCGGGTGCACACCGTCCACAACGGGGTCGGCCGGAGCTGGCTGGCTCCCGCGACGTCCTCGACGTCGGCAGGCACCGACCCGAACCCCACCGCCGTGTGGGTCGGGGTCATGCAGCCGGTCAAGCGCCTGCCGGCCCTCGTCCGCGCGGTCGCCGAGGTGCCGGACCTGCAGCTGGTCCTCATCGGCGACGGCCCCGAGCGGGCCCGGGTCGAGGAGACCGTCCGCGCCGCGGGCGTGACCGACCGGGTGCGCCTCGTCGGCTTCCAGCCCGACCCCCGCCCCTGGCTCGACGCCGCCGACCTGATCGTCCTCCCGTCGGCCGCCGAGGCCTGCCCGATGGCGCTCCTGCAGGGCATGGCCCGCGGACTGCCGGTCGTGGCCTCGCACGCCGGGGGCATCCCGGAGCTGGTCCGTGACGGTCGCGAGGGCCTGCTCGTGCCGACCGGCGCGCACGCCGCGCTCCGCGACGCGCTCACCCGGATGGCGGGAGACCCGGCGCTGCGGACCCGGATGGGCGCCCGGGCCCGGACGCGGGTCGAGGAGAGCTTCGCCGTCGAGCACTGCGTGCGCCGGCTGGTCGACGTCTACGCGGAGGTGGCGTCATGAGCGGCGCGCGCACCCGCGCCCGCATCGTGACGGTCATTCCCGTGATGGGTGTCGGTGGCGCTGAGGCGGTCGCGGCCGACCTCGTGCTCGAGGCCCGCCGCCGCGGTCATGACGTGCTGCTCGCCAGCGCCGGCGGCTTCCGTGCCGACGACGTCGCCGCGCAGGGCGTCGCGCACCTCGCGGTGCCGATGGACGGCCGCAGCGCTCGCGACCTCGCACGCGCGGTCCGCACACTGCGGACGTCCTTCACCGCCTCCCCGCCGGATCTCGTCCACGCCCACAACGTGAAGGCGGCACTCGTCGCGCGCCTGGCAGCCGGTCGCCGCTGTCCGGTGCTGGTCACCCTGCACGGGGTGCCCGCAGGCGAGCTGCGGCTCGCCGCCCGGATCCTGCGCCGCTGCGCCGACCACGTCGTCGCCGTGTCGCCGTACGTCGCCACCCAGCTCGCCGACCACGGCTACCCGGCCGACCGGGTCACGGTGGTCGCCAACGCCGTGACCCCGCTTGCGCTCCCCGAGCGCCAACAGGCGCGGGCGGAGCTCGACCTGGACGAGGCGGCGCCGGTGGCCCTGTGCCTGGCGCGGTTCGCCGACCAGAAGCGCCACGACCTGCTGCTCGACGCCTGGACCGAGACCCCTGACGATGCCCTGCTGCTGCTCGCCGGCGACGGTCCCACGCTGCCGCGGGTGCGGGCACAGGTCGAACGCCTCGGTCTCACCGATCGCGTCCGGCTGCTCGGTCCGCGCACCGACGTGCCCCGGCTGCTGGCCGCCACCGACCTCGTCGTCCTCCCCACCGACTGGGAGGGACTGCCGATCAGCCTGCTCGAGGCGATGAGCAGCGGCGTGCCGGTCGTCGCCTCGGCGGTCGGCGGGGTGCGCGACACGCTCGGGCCCGCCCTGCGCCTGGTGCCACCCGGCACCGCCGCAGCCCTGGCGCGCGCCCTCACCGACCTGCTCGCCGACCGCGACGAACGCGCTCGGCTGGCACACCGCGGCCGACGACTCGTCCACGACGAGTTCGGACCCGACCGCATGCACGACGGCTACGCGGCGACCTACGCCCGGCTGGTACCCCCGTCCCTTCACGAGGTGACCTCATGAGAACGCACGTCCACACCCGACGCACCGGCCGCACCGGCCGCACCGCGCGCTGGGCCACCCTCGCCGTCGCGGCCACCCTGCTCACCGCCTGCACCCCGCCGCCCGGCGCCGGCACCGTGCCACCCGCCCTGCTGACGGCAGCCGAGACGCCGGCGGCCAGCCCGACGGCGTCGGCCGAGCCCACCACCGAGCCCACCACCGAGCCCACCACCGAGCCCAGCACAGAGCCCACAACAGAGCCGACGACCGCCGACCCGACGGTCCCCGCCACCGACCTCGTGCGTCCCGACCTGGTGCGCTGGGGCGGCCACGGCAAGCACCTGGCGCTCGTGGTCCGCAACACCACCGGGGCCACCATCCGCCGCGCGCTCGTGCGCATCGAGGTCCGGGACCGGGCCGGGCGCGTGCTGGTCGACACCGTCGGCCGCCCGGGCTCGAAGTGCTGCACCGTCCTGGGGGTGACCCCGGACGGCGAGTTCGGTCTCTTCGCCACCCTGCCGACCCGCGTCCGCGACGTCGGCGAGGTGAGCGTCCGCTACGCCGAGCTCGAGCTGGCCGACCGGGCGCCGAAGGGCTGGGTCGCGATCGACCGCGCCGAGCTGCGTCGTACGCCCAACGACGCCATCGTCACCGCCCGCTTCACCGCAAGCGGCAAGGTGGGGCCCTACATCGCCGGCCAGGCCTTCCTCGTCGACCGGCGCAACCGCCTCGTCGGCGTCATCTCCGGGCGCTTCTTCTGCTACGCCTCCGGCACCAAGCGCCGGGTGCGGATGGAGCTCACCCGTCCCGTGCCGCGCGGCACGCGCGTCGAGCGCGCCGTCGCCCACCCCATCCCGCGCGGCATCCCCGCCCACGTCGACCACCGCTGCCGCTGACCCGCTCCTGCCGGCCCGACCACACCCCAAGGACTCCTCATGGACACCACCCGCCAGCTGGACCACCCGCTGACCCCGCCCACGCCCCTGCCCTCCCGGGCCACCTCCGGCTCGTCGCTGCGGGCGTTCGGCGCCGTGCTGTGGCGGCGCCGGATGCTGATGGCCCTGGTCATCGTGCTGGTCGCCGGCTCGACGGCCCTCGGCCTTGCGCTCGTCGAGCGGGAGTACACCGCGACCGCCCGCGTCGCGGTCACGCCTGCGCAGGACGCGCCCGCCGCCGCCGGCGAGTACGTCGACCTGCTCGGCACCGTCGCCGACGTGATGGCCTCCCGGCCGATGCTCGAGGAGGTCGCCGACGCGGTCCCGAGCCGCAGCGTGCGCGACCTCCAGGAGAGCGTCTCCGGTGACGTCGTCGCCGGGACGTTCCTGGTCCAGGTCTCGGTGAGCGACGCCGACCCCGTCCTGGCCGCCCAGATCGCCAACGCCGTCGCCCAGGCCATCGACGACTACGACCCCACCGGGGGGACGCTGCGCTTCGACACCACGGCACCCGCCGAGGTGCCGCGCTCGTTCAGCTCGCCCAACATCGAGATCACCGTGCTCGCCGCCCTCGCTCTGGCCCTCGCACTCGCGATCGCCGTCGCCGTCGTCTACGACCGGCTCACCCGGACCGTCGAGACGGTCGAGGAGGTCACCAACGGCACCGGCATCGGCGTCCTCGGCGTCATCCCGCAACCGCAGGACCCGGAGGCGATCGCCGCGCTCGACCCGGACGCGGCCGAGTTCGGCTCGCTGCGGTCGCTGCGCGTCGCGCTGGAGTTCGCCAGCAGCGACCACCCGACCCGCTCGCTGGTGGTCGCCGGCGCCGCGACCGATCCGTGGAGCGGCTGGCTCGAGGTCAACCTGGCCGTCGCCCTGGCCGAGGTCGGCCACCGCGTGCTGCTGCTCGACGCGCACCGCACCGACCGGCACCGGCACCCGGTGCTGGAGGACGGCGGCGACGCCGGCTTCTACGACATGCTGGCCGGCTCGGCGACGTTCGAGGAGGCCATCCGCTCCGGACCGGTCGACGGCGTCACCGTGATGCCGCTCGGCAACGCCCACCTGGCCGCGCCCAGCCTGCTGGAGATGCGGTTCCGCCAGCTGCTGGAGAGCATCGACGGGAAGTACGACGTCGTCATCATCCACGCTCCCGCGGTCACCGACTCCGACGACGCCCGCATCATGGCGATCGACGGCAGCCTGCTGCTGACCCTGCCGTCGGGACGCGTGAGCAGCGAGCTGCTGCTCGGCGCGGTCGAGGACCTGCACGAGGCGCGCACCCGGGTGCTCGGCGCCGTGCTCCTGGGCGGTCGTGGACGCCAGTCCTGAGAGCGTTTGCTGGTTTGGCGCAAGGTGCGCGCAAGACCGGCCTCCCGGGGCGATCCAGGACGCAGGATGGCGCCATGAGCGCGTCCTCCGCGGACGACCGCGCCCGCCGCGCGGTCCGCACCGTCGTCGTCGACGACGTGGCGGACCTGCGCGCGCTGTGGGTCTCGGCGTTCACGGGTGACGGGTTCGAGGTCGTCGGGGAGGCCGCCGACGGGCTCGAGGCCACGCGGGTGGTGGCCGAGCTCCAGCCGGACCTGGTCCTGCTCGACCTGGCGATGCCGGTGATGTCCGGCCTGGAGGCGCTCCCCCACCTGCGCGCGGCCCGTCCCGACGCCGTCATCGTCGTCCTGGCCGGTGCACCCGGGGGCAACCTCACGGCGCGCGCCCTGCGGGCGGGTGCGGACGACTACCTCGAGAAGGGCGCGCCGGTCGGGCAGGTGCTCGCGCGCGTGCGCAAGCTCGTCGACCCCGACCGGCTCGAGGCGACCTCGACGCCGGCACCCGCGTCCGCGCCGATGGCCGAACCGGAGCCAGCGACCCCACCTCCGCCTCCCGCGCCACCGGCCCCCCGCTCGGTGGCCGATGTCGCCCACGAGCTGCAGCGCCCCGTCCAGGGCGTCCTCGCCGCCGTCTCCACGCTGCGCTCCTTGGAGCGTCGCGGCAGCACGAGCCTGCGCCAGCAGCTGCTGGACTCGCTGATCGCGCACACCTCCACCCTCGAGGCGCTCAGCGCCGATCTCCTCGTCGCCGTCGACGACGAGGAGTCGTCGTCCTGACCGGTCAGTGACTGCCGCCCGCGTCCGGCACCTGATGGGCCGGTAGCGCGTCGGTCTCCTCCGGCGTGATCAGGGCGGCGCGGCAGAAGTCCTCGCCGAACGGCGTGAGGTGGATGCTGCGGCGTACGACCTTGGGGAACCGGACCGAGTGCATCGCGGCCAGGACGTCGGGCTGGGCCTCGAGCACCTGGTAGGGCATCGGGTCGGCCAAGGGTTCGTGGGAGAACCACACCAAACCGAGTCGGTGCAGGTTGTTGAGGTAGGCCGGCACGCGCTCGAGATGACGACAGCCGCAGCGCGAGCCGATCATCGTCAGCCCCGGCGCGATCAGCTGCGAGCTGACCATGCCGATCGGACCGCCCGTGCGGACGTCGACCGACGGCTGCGGCCCTCCACGCAGCAGCAGGAGCAGGATGCGCGCCTCGTCGGGGGCGAGCTGCGTGAGGATCTGCTCGTAGGCCGGGTGGCCCTCGTCGTCGGTCCACACGTCGCGGGAGCGCTCGAGCAACGCCTGACCGAGCCGGCGCAGCTGGGCGGCGGGGTCGGGCTTCGACTCTTCACGCACGACCACCGTGCCGTTGACGACGACGGAGCCGCGCTCGGGCATCACCTGGGCGAGGGTCTCCGCCACCCCGTGCGCGCCGAGGCTGCCGGCCCGCACGACCCGGGAGACACCGTTCTCCTCACCGACGACCGCACTCACCCCGTCGAGGACGTCGGCCACGCCCTCGGCCATGACCCGCGAGGCGGTCATCATGTCGCGGGCGAGGTCGGAGGCCTCCTCGGCGGAGGTGGCGGCGCGCAGGACCCGTCGGCCCAGACCGAGCGACGTCCGGGCGGCCCAGGAGGTCGTGTGCCACGCGGCGCTCGCACCGAGCCGGGCGAGCGCCTCGACCGAGACCTCGTCGGCCCTCTCGGTGCCGGCTCGCTCGGCACCCAGGCCGGCACCGATCCGCTCCACCATCAGCCCCCTCCTCCGACGCCGAAGATCCACAGGTGCAAGAACCCGCCTCCGGCTCCCATGATGGCGCCGTGGGCGTAGAGCATCCACTCGTCCTCCTTGATGGCGGCGCGCATCATCTCGACGAAGTCGCGCGGCGGCAGCTCCTTGGTGCGGCGCGCGACGAGCTGGCGGATCTTGTCGGCCTGCTGGCGGGAGAACTCCGGGTCCTTGAACGGCGAGATGGTGCGTCCGACCGCCTCCCGGGCCACGGACTCCCTGATCGTGTCGTAGTGCTGGCTGCCGATGGCCACGCGTACGGCGGCGCGGGCCGGCCCGGCGGCGCGGTCGATGGCGGGCCGCATCGCGGTGGCGAGCATCTGCCGCGTGCGGTCGCCGCGCGGTCCGTCGAGGAGGAAGTCCCCGATGTGCTGGAGCGTGATGACGTCGTCGGCGATGATCTGGGCATAGACCTCCGCTGCCTCGGACTGCCGGCGCGGGAAGAGCCCATGGACGCGGATCGGACCGAACTTCTTGGGCTCCGGAGGCTCGAAGATCAGCCACATGCCCAGCGCGTTGGTGATCCAGCCGACGAAGACGCCCAGCACCGGCAGCAGCCACCACTGACCGAAGGTGTGGTCGAGGACGGCGACCGGGATGCCGAGCACGAAGCCGAACAGCAGACCGAAGTTGACCATGAGGTTCAGCTCCCGCTGACCGAAGTCGCGGAAGATCCGGTTGACCAGGGCGGGGTTCTTCTCGAAGTGGTCGATCACCATGATCTTGGGATCGAGCAGCTGGTCGATGTGGATCCCGATCTCGGTCGTCACCCGGCGCACGATCCCGGGCAGCTGCTGCTGGACCCGGACGTAGACCGCCTCCTTCACCCGGGGCGGCACGTCGCGCCAGAGCTTCGGGTGGTCGGTGCGCATCACGCGGTCGACCATCTCCGGGATCTCGGGCTCGAAGACGGTGACGATGTGCTGGGCGATCTGGTCGGGCTCCAGCTGCTGGTAGAACTCCGCGGGCGTGCCCAGCTTGGCGATCGCCTTGTCGACGGCGATGCTGCCCATCTTCGCGGCGCGGGCGGGGATGATGCCCTGCCAGCCCAACCCGCCCTGCAAGAAGCCGGGCACCTCCTGGATCTTGCGCGGCAGGACCGAGGCCAGCTCGCGCATCCCGGGCACCCGGACGCCGCGGAAGCGCACCGGACTGAAGAGCATGATCAGGCCGGTCCAGTTGATCAGCCAGCCGATGACGGCGGTGAAGATCGGGATGGTCCCGAAGTGCAGCCAGTCGATGGTCGCGAACCACTCGTGGAGCCATGCCGGCACCCAGTCCACGCCCCACCTCGCTCTCTGCCCAGCATCGACCAGCATCGACTAGCGCTGACCCTAGGCCCAACGACCGAGGACGGCAGACGTCATACGTCGTCGGCGCAATAGCCCGGCGGACGGATGACGTACGGCGGGCTCAGCGCAGGCCGCACCTGCGCGCGCCGAAGTTCAGCGCGGCGGTGGCACCGCGCTCACCCATCCGCAGCCGCACCGGCCCGTGGCGTCGCCCGACCGACAGCCGCAGCCGGAAGGCCGTGGCGTTGCCGCCCTCGGCGAACGCGTGCCCGTCGCAGCGGGCCGGGGCCACCGGCAGCTCGACCCGGAACGGTCGACCGCTGCCGTGGACGGTGCGCCGCACGCGCCAGGTCGCCGTACCCACGGGGCCGAAGAGGTGGGTGCCGGTGACGTCACCGATCCGCAGCCGGCCGGACCCGCCGGTCGGTCGCACCTCGAGCACCAGCCATGCCCGCTCCCCCTCGATCCGCAACCGGTCGGCCCAGCGCAGCTCGGCCACCTCGGCCGCGGCCAGCACCAGGCAACGCTCGGCGAGGTGGCGGGCCACGATCTCGGTGGGGTCGGTGACCGGCAGCGTCACCGTCACATCGACGGTGCGGACCGTCGCGGTGGGCCCGCCCGCGTCGACGGGTCCCGCGCACGGCGGCTCCGTCGGCAGCGGCACGGCGAAGGAGCGCTGCGAGCCGGCGGGGATCTCCCGCATCCCGTCGGCCGGGATCGGCGGCCCGAGCCGCGGGTCGTCGTAGGTGATCGACGCCGGCGTGATCGGTGCGGAGGAGTCGTTGCGGACCTGGACGACCATCCGCCCGCGGGCAGTGTCATGGGAGAACTGCAGTAGTCCGGCCGTCAGGTCCGGCGTGGGCTCGGGTGTGGAGGCGGGCGTGCAGGCAGCAAGGACCGTTGCCAGTACGGCGACCAGCGCGAGGCGACGCATCACCTCCTCATGATGCGCCTGGGTCAGCGCAGCTGGCCACGGCGCCAGACCACGACGGCGCCGGGAGCAGCGCTCGTGCGGATCGCCGGCAGCCGCTCGGGCAGGCGTACGGCGGTGCGCTCGGGTGCGGACATCGCCTGCGCCAGTGCAGCGCGTGTGCGGTCGAGCTCGTCGGCGAGGGCGGCCGCGTGCTCGCGCAGGGCGGCGACCTCGCGCTCCAGCTCCAGGACCCGGCGGACGCCCTCGAGGCCGATCCCGCTGGCGGTGAGCCGGGCGATCTCGCGCAGCTGCTCGATGTCGTGCCAGGAGTAGCGCCGTCCGCCGCCACCGGTGCGGCCCGGGCTGACCAGGCCCATGCGGTCGTACTGCCGCAGCGTCTGGGGATGCAGCCCGGTGAGCTCGGCGGCCACGCTGATCACATAGACGGGGACGTGCGGCTCGGGCGTCGCGCCCGCGGACCGCGCACGGTTGGCCATCACCCACCTCCGACGAGATTGCGCCGCAGGTCGCTGCCCGCGGTGGCCTCACGATAGGCCTCGAGCGCGGCGCGCGCCTCGGCATTGAGGGTGCCGGGGACGTGGACCTCGACCGTGACCAGGAGGTCACCGGTGCGGGGCGTGCCGCGGTTGTCCTTGCCGGCGAGACCCTTGCCGCGGACGCGGAAGGTCCGACCGTTGGGGGTCCCGGCGGGGATCCGCAGCGTGACGGGCGCGCCCCCCAGCGTGGGGACCTTGATCTCGGCGCCCAACGCCGCCTCGTCGAAGGAGACCGGGACGGTGAGGGTCAGGTTGTCGCCGGAGCGCCCGAAGATCGGGTGGGGTGCGACCTTCACGGTGACGAACAGGTCGCCGGGGCTGCCGCCGCGCTCGCCGGCGCCACCCTTGCCGCGCAGCCGGATCCGCTGGCCGTCCTTGACGCCGGCGGGGATGCGGGCCTGGATCGTGCGCGTCGACTGGCCGCGCCCCGAGCCGTGACAGGTCGGGCACGCCTCGTCGTACACCAGCTGGCGACCGGCGCACTTGGGGCAGGTCTCGTTGAGCGTGAACGCCCCACCCGCGGACGCGGCGACCATGCCCGCACCGTCGCACTCCGGACAGATGTGGGGGGTCGTGCCCGGCTTGCCGCCGGTGCCGCTGCAGGTGCCACACGGGGCGTCGGACGACAGCCGCAGGGAGATGGTGACGCCCTCGACCGCCTCGACGAAGCCGATCGTCGCGTCGGTCTCGACGTCGGGTCCGCGGCGCGGGGACTGCTGCCCGCGTCCGCGGCCACCGCCGCCGAACAACCCGCCGAACAGGTCGCCGATCCCGCCGCCGGCCTGGTCGCGGAGCAGGTCGTTGATGTCGAAGCCGCCGGTGCCCGCACCGCCGCCGCGACCACCCCCGAACCCGCCGGGGAAGCCGCCGAAGCCCCCGGTGACGCTGCGCATCTGGTCGTACTGCTTGCGGCGCTCGGGGTCGCCGACGACGTCGTACGCCTCGGCGACCTCCTTGAACCGCTCGTGCTTGGCAGCGTCACCGGGGTTGGAGTCGGGGTGGTTCTCCCGGGCGAGCTTGCGGTAGGCCTTCTTGATCTCGTCGGCGCTGGCGTCCTTCTTCACGCCGAGCGTCTTGTAGAAGTCCTTGCGCGCCCAGTCGGCGTTGGTCATCCCACCCCTCCTCTCGTGCTCGTCAGCTGTCGGTGGCGTTCGCGCCCGGCTCCGGGTCGACGACGGTCACCTTGGCGGCCCGGACGACCCGCTCACCGATGCGGTAGCCCGCCTGGACGATGTCCTGGCAGGTCGTCGTGGTGACGTGGGGCGAGTGCCCGTGCATCAGCGCCTCGTGCAGGTTGGGGTCGAACTCGTCGCCGGACTCGCCGAAGCGCACCAGCCCGAGCCCGGTGACGACCCCCATCAACGAGTCGGCCACAGCCTTGAACCCGCCCTCGAGCTCGCCGTGCTCCCGGGCCCGGTCGATGTCGTCGAGCACCGGCAGCAGCGCCGACAGCACCGTCACCTGGGCGTTCTCGCGCACCAGGTCGCGGTCGCGGTCGACGCGCCGCTTGTAGTTGACGTACTCTGCCTGCAGCCGCTGCAGGTCGAGCGTGCGCTCGGCCAGCTCGGCGCGGGCGACCGCCACCGGGTCCTCCGTGGCCGGGGCCTCGGCGGAGGTGACGTCCTCGGTGATGACGTCCTCGGCCGCAGTCTCGGTCTCGGCCTCGGCCGGGGCCTGGGACGCGACCTCCTCGGCGTTCGCGTCGGGGCCCTGGTCGTGGGAGGTCACTTGGAATCAGCCTCCCCGGTGGTGGGCTCCTCGTCGACGATCTCGGCGTCGACGACGTCGTCGTCGCTGTCGCCGGTGCCGGCGGTACCGCCCGCACCCGCGGCGTCGGCCTCGCCCGCGGCGTACATCGCAGCACCCATCTTCTGCGAGGACTCACCGAGCTTGGTGACGGCGGCCTGGATCGCGTCGGCCTCGGCGTTCTCGTCCTCGAGGACGGCCTTCAGCGCGTCGACGTCGGCCTGCACCTCGGTCTTGACCTCGTCGGGGATCTTGTCGCCGTTCTCGTCGAGGAACTTCTCGGTGCTGTAGACGAGCCCGTCGGCCTGGTTGCGGGTCTCGACGGCCTCGCGGCGCTTGCGGTCCTCCTCGGCGTACTCCTCGGCCTCGCGGACCATCCGATCGATGTCGTCCTTGCTGAGCGCGCTGCCGCCGGAGATCGTCATCGACTGCTCACGGCCGGTGCCGCGGTCCTTGGCGGAGACGTGGACGATGCCGTTGGCGTCGATGTCGAAGGTGACCTCGATCTGGGGTACGCCGCGCGGTGCCGGCGGGAGGCCGGTGAGCTCGAAGTTGCCCAGCGGCTGGTTCTGCGACCACATCTGCCGCTCGCCCTGCGCGACCTTGATCTCGACCGACGGCTGGTTGTCGTCGGCGGTGGTGAAGACCTCGGAGCGCTTGGTGGGGATGGTGGTGTTGCGCTCGATGAGGGTGGTCATGACGCCGCCCTTGGTCTCGATGCCGAGGCTCAGCGGGGTGACGTCGAGGAGCAGGACGTCCTTGACCTCACCCTTGAGGACACCGGCCTGCAGCGCGGCACCGACCGCGACGACCTCGTCGGGGTTGACGCCCTTGTTGGGCTCCTTGCCGCCGAGCAGGTCCTTGACCAGGTCGGTCACGGCGGGCATCCGGGTGGAGCCACCGACCATGACGACGTGGTCGATCTTGTCGACCGGGACACCGGCGTCCTTGAGCACGGACTGGAACGGCTTCTTGGTGCGCTCGAGCAGGTCGGCGGTGAGCTTCTGGAACTCCGCGCGCGTCAGCTTCTCCTCGAAGTGCAGCGGGCCGGACTCGCCGTGGGTGATGTAGGGCAGGTGGATCTGGGTCTCGCTCGAGGCGGACAGCTCGATCTTCGCCTTCTCCGCGGCCTCCTGCAGACGCTGCTTGGCGATCTTGTCGGCGCCGAGGTCGACGTTGTTGGAGTCCTTGAACTTCTTGACCATCCACTCGACGATCCGGTTGTCCCAGTCGTCACCACCGAGCTCGTTGTCACCGCTGGTGGCCTTGACCTCCACGACGCCCTCGCCGATCTCCAGCAACGAGACGTCGAAGGTGCCGCCACCGAGGTCGAAGACCAGGATCATCTGGTCGTCGCCCTTGTCGAGGCCGTAGGCCAGGGCGGCGGCGGTGGGCTCGTTGACGATGCGCTGGACGTTGAGGCCCGCGATCTCGCCGGCCTCCTTGGTGGCCTGGCGCTGCGCGTCGGAGAAGTACGCCGGCACGGTGATCACGGCGTCGGTCACGGTCTCACCGAGGTAGGCCTCGGCGTCGCGCTTGAGCTTCTGCAGGACGAACGCGCTGATCTGCTGGGGCGTGAAGTCCTTGTCGTCGATCTTGGTCTTCCAGTTCGACCCCATGTGCCGCTTCACCGAGCGGATGGTCCGGTCGACGTTGGTGACCGCCTGGCGCTTGGCGACCTCGCCGACGAGGACCTCGCCGCTCTTGGCGAAGGCCACGACCGACGGGGTGGTGCGTGCGCCCTCGGCGTTCGCGATGACCGTGGGCTCGCCGCCCTCCAGGACCGCAACGCAGCTGTTGGTGGTGCCGAGGTCGATGCCGACTGCTCGTGCCATGAGGAGTACCTCCCTGCTCGCTCGGAGTCGGCCGTCTGCCGCTTCCGGAAAGTTCGTCGCGAGCAAGTGTGACAAGAAAGTTGAGTGGCTTCAACTCAGGTTTTGTGGCGCTCTTCACCCGCGGGTTCACGCAGCGGCGAGCCCCACCATCGGGCTCCGGCATCGACCATCGCCAGCGCGACGAACCCGCTGACCAGCTTGTCGGCGGCCGAGATGACCACGTTGTCGGCGAAGGCGGCGGCGAACGCGTTGTCGAGCGCCCCGGCGAAGCCCTCGAGGTGGAAGAGCTCGCGATAACCGGTCCCCCCGTCGAGGACCAGCACCAGGATCGGCGTGGCGACCAGCGAGCACAGCACCGCGGTCGCCAGGCACAGCGCGAAGAAGCGCGACAGCGACCGCCCCCA
Source organism: Nocardioides massiliensis (assembly GCF_030811215.1). Lineage (NCBI taxonomy): Bacteria > Bacillati > Actinomycetota > Actinomycetes > Propionibacteriales > Nocardioidaceae > Nocardioides > Nocardioides massiliensis. Next base: position 1,316,562 of record NZ_JAUSQM010000001.1, on the reverse strand, counting down.
CCCGAACCGGCGTACGCCGTACCCCCAGGCGAGTGCACCGGCGACGTTGACGAGGGCGAACGGCAGCGAGCTCGTCCCGCTGATCGCGGCCCCGGAGATGTTGGACAGCACACCCACCAACGCGCCCCACCACGGCCCCAGCGCGATCGCGGCCAGCGCCGTGCCGATCATGTCGAGGTGCAGGTGCAGGTCGAGCCCGTAGGCGACGCCGCGCCCGAGCACGTTGATGAGGAGGCTGCCGAGCAGGACGGTCGCCAGCAGTCGCCGCCCGACACCGCCGCGCGCGGCCTCCAGATCCTCCGACCCAACGGCCTCGGGGGACGACTCTGGATCGACCGCGTCGGCGCCAGGGAGTGCGGATGGCTCCGCGCTCTCGGTGGCGGCCCGCGCCCGCCGGCACCGCTCCACCCAGGCGTCCGCCTGCTGCGGGTCAGCGCCCAGCGCCAACGCGACGTCGGCCACGAGCCGGCCGTCCATGCGGCTGCGCCCGGGCCGGAAGAGCTCATAGACGGTCGTCCGCGCCGGCCGGGCGCGCTCGACGGGCTCCCCCCGCGCCACCCGCAGCTCGGTGACCCGCCGCACGATCTCGGCGTACGACGGCTCGCCCGCCCGCGTGCGCAGGGCGGCGAGATCGGCCGCGATCCGGTCGAACCCGCTCGCCGCCGACGGCTGGAGGGACATCGAGCCAGGGTAAAGAGCGAACGCGACGAAGGAAGCCGGATGACAGAACTGGGGCTTTTGTCCGGTTCGCCCGTTCGGGACCTGTTCGGAGTCGTTCGGAAACGCGCGAACCGGTGGAATTCGCCGTGCCCGCGGTTTTGCCTAGGAGCTGCTCCCCCCGCCGCGGTTCAAGAGCCCCGCGAGCGGGTGGGGCAGGCGGGCGCGGCGACACAATCGCCGCGCCCGCTTCTGCTTGGGGGAGTGCGCCAGCGAATCGCGCTAGCCCCGGCCGAACTGCTGAGCAAACGGGTGATGCACTGACTGGCTCCCGCGTGGCGGGCGTCCCGAAGCCGTTGTTCGTTCAGCACTTCGGCAGGGTTCAGTCGGCCGTGGCTCGCGTCAGGGGGTGGAGGTGCCGCCCTGGCCGCGGCGCAGCAACATCACGACCAATCCGCCGAGCGCGAGCACCGCGATCGCCAGCACCGCGAGGACGGCGTACAGCCAGCCCGGGACGCCTGAGCCGTCGTCGCTGCCAGCGGCCTCGGTCACGGGCTCGGTCGGCTCCTCGGTGGGCTCGGCCGTCGGGGTGGGGGTGGGCGACTCGCTCGGCTCCTCTGCCGTCGGCTCGCCGGAGACCTCGACGGTGAAGTCGTAGGGGAGCGCGCCGTTGATGTCGTCGGCGGTCATCGTGACGCTGACGTAGTGGACACCGGAGTCACGGACGCCGCCGTCGTACGACGCGATGTTGATGGTCTTCGCGACACCCGACCGGTTGTAGGTGTTCTGCGAGGTGACCCGGTTGCCGGAGGGGTCGACGAGCCTGAGGAACACACAGCACCCGTAGTCCACGGAACCGTCCTCGGTGAGCGCCACCCGGACGGTCTGCCCCTCCTCGACCTCGAAGCGGTACCACCGCGCCTCGCCCTTGGTGATGTCGTCGGAGTACGTCGTGCCGGGCTCGATGTCGACGGCGGTGGTCTGCGCGGTGCCCCCCTCGATCGGGGTGCCGGAGGTCTCGTAGCGGCGCGCGGCACGCGTCGAGGCCGCGGTCAGCTCCGAGGTCAGCTCGGCCGCGTCGTCTGCGGTGACGAAGGAGCCGCCGGTCGCGTCGGCGATGCACGACAGCTGGCGCTGGGCGGCGCGGTTGCCCTCGAGGAAGAGCCCGACCGTGTCGATGCGCACGTCGATGCCCTGGCGCTTCAGCTGCCGCGCAGCCTGGCAGGGGTCGGGGTTGCCGCAGGTGTCCTCGCCGTCGGAGACCAGGACGATCGTGCGCTCGCCCTCGGGGCCGAAGTCGCCGGCGGCCTGCTTCAGGGCGGTGCCGATCGGGGTGAACCCGGTGGGCTTGAGCCCCTGCATCGCCTGGGTCACCTTGGCGGCGTTGGAGCCGGCGGCGCCGATCGGCACGGCCAGTCGGGTGTCGGTGCAACCCTGCCGCTCGTTGTTGCCGGGGTAGTCGGAGCCGTAGAGCCGCAGGCCCACGGGCGTCTCCTCGGGCACGGCGTCGACGAGCGCGCGGACGGCCTGGCGGGCGCCCTGCATCAAGGTGGTGCCGGTCCCGTCCTGGCGCGCCATCGAGCCGGACACGTCGAGGATGACCAGCAGCGAGCCGGCGCCCTCAGCCGCCGTCGGGCTGGCCTGGGCGGGTGCAGCGACCCCGGCGAAGGCGGTGGCACCGCCGATCAGGACCGCGGCGAGCCCGGCGAGTGCGGTGCGCGAACGCTTGCCGGACGAGGTGGCGTGCTGACGCATGGAGGGTCCCCCTGTTCGACGGCTCAGCCCCCGTTGGCCCGAGCCGGGTGCACAGTACCCAAATCAGGGCGCCGTGCTCAGCCGACGACGACGGTGACCGGCTTCGACGCGAGGTCCGCGCTCGCGTCGTACACGCGGAACCGGTTCGGTCCGGTGCGACCGGTCTGCACCCAGGTGGAGAAGGTGCCGCCGGAGACGTTCGCCGTGACGCCGCTGAAACTCTCCCAGCGCCCGTCCACGCGGCGCTGCACCTCGACCGTCACGCCCTCGGCACCGGGATAGACGCCGGTGAGGTCGATGCGGCCCATCGCGCTGACCTGCGTGGGGCTCGCCGACAAGATGATCTCCGGCTCGGCGTCCGCGTCTTCCTCGTCCTCCGCCTCATCGACGTCGTCGGTGGCCTCGTCGTCGGCGCCTTCGGTCTCGTCCTCACCGTCCGGCGTGCGCGGGCTCGGGCGCAGGTGGAGGTCGGGGCGATCCTCGCCGCTGATCTCGACCTCGGGGAGCTCGCGCCGCGGGGCATCGGCGGTCGTGGCCGCGACGTCGTCACCGCCACCCAGGATGCGCGTCGCGCCGAGCGCGACCAGGCCGACGACCAGACCGATCGCCAGGCTGACGGCGACCAGCGCGCCGAGACCGGACGCGACGGGGCGCCACCACTCCTGCTCGTCCGGGTGCTCCTGCTGCGCCACCCGCTCCCCCTTCACGCCGTCGAAGGCACCATTGTCTCCCTTGGGCGCGGGCTACCCAAATGGGTCTCGACAACGTGAAGGTCAGACGCCGCGCTTCCAGGCGATCTCCTCGTGCAGCTTCTCCGACCGCCAGCCGTCGGCGGTGCGCGCCATCTCGTGGTGGTAGAAGCCGCCGAACTCCCACAGCAGCTCGCTGCCGTCGGGCTGCACCAGCACCATCGGGTTGACGAAGTACGCCGTGACCCGGGCGCGGTCGGCACCGGCCCGGACACTCGGGGCGCCGGCGTCGATGACCACCTGGCCCAGGATGTGCTGGCGGCGGGGGAAGAGCGGCAGGTTCTCGGCCAACCACGGCTTCACGACCCCGAACGCGTCGGCGATGCCGCCGGACTCGGTGTAGTCGATCGCCGCGTCGGGCGTGAAGACGGTGTCGAGCAGGTCCCACTCGCCGAAGTCGATGGCGCGGGTGTAGCGGTGCAGGGCCGCCTCGATCTCGAGGCGATCGGTGATCTCCTGGACGTCCATGCCAGAACCCTGGCAGAGAAATGAAACACGTTCTATATTTCGCAGGGATTCCTGCGCTCCGGTCCGGAGCGCGGTCCCCTGACTTTCGGAGGTCCGATGCGCTTCACCTACGTGGAGGCGATGACCCAGGCCGCGTTCTACGCGCCGCTCGCCCAGGCTGCCGAGGAGGCGGGCTACACCTCGATGTCGGTCGCCGACAGCCTGATCTACCCGAAGGAGTCGGACTCGAAGTACCCCTACACCGACACCGGCGACCGGGAGTTCCTCGAGGACAAGGAGTTCATCGAGACGATGGTGCTGTGCACGCACCTCGCCGCGGTGACGAGCACGCTGCGCTTCACCCCGTTCGTGCTCAAGCTCCCCATCCGGCCCCCGGTCCTGGTGGCGAAGCAGGCGGCGTCGGTCGCCTTCCTCTCCGACAACCGGCTCGGCCTCGGCGTCGGGCTCTCCCCGTGGCCCGAGGACTTCGCGGCGCTCGGCGTGCCGTGGGAGCGTCGCGGCAAGCGGATGGACGAGTGCATCGACATCGTCCGGGGGCTCACCTCGGGTGAGTGGTTCTCCTACGACGGCGACTTCTACACCGTCGAGGCGATGAAGCAGACCCCCGCGCCGAGCGAGCCGATCCCGATCCTCATCGGCGGCCACAGCGACGCCGCACTCAAGCGCGCCGTCGTCAAGGGCGACGGCTGGATGCACGCCGGCGGCGACCCCGAGGAGCTGGACCGCCTGCTCGACCGGATCGCCGAGATCCGCAAGGCCGAGGGCCTGAGCGACAAGCCCTTCGAGATCCACGTGATCTCCTTCGATGCCTACTCCGTCGACGGGGTCAAGCGGCTGGAGGACAAGGGCGTGACCGACGCGATCGTCGGGTTCCGGATGCCCTACATCAAGGGACCCGACCCCGAGCCCCTGCAGCCGAAGCTCGATCACCTGCGCCGGTTCGCCGACGACATCATCGCGAAGGTCCGCTGACGTGGCCGCCCCGACGTACGACGACGCCGCCCGCGCCGCCGCCCAGGCAGCCGTCGACGGTGACCTGACCGCACCGTTGCAGGCCGCGATCCGCGAGGCGGAGGAGCTGATCCGCGCCGCGCCGCACGTCCAGACCGAGCAGGACCTGCTGGAGGGCTACGACTACCTGTCGGGCCGGATCCGGGCGAGCCTGCAGCTGGCCTTCGACCACGACCTCGACCGGCCGATCTTCATCAACTCCACCCACCAGTTCTCGCGCCAGGGTCTCGACAACCCCGACGCGGTCTACTTCCACGCCTACATCACCGACGACGCGGAGTACGTCGTACGCGGTCGTCGCGGCACCACCGCCGACCTGTCGTTCCAGGTGATGGCCGGCACCTACAGCGCCGACTCCCCCGCCGGCTCGCTGGCGGCGTTCGACGACCGCGGGTTCAGTCGCGAGGCCGACGGCAGCTTCGAGATCCGGTTCCTGCCGGCGTCGGCCGCGGGGACACCGGAGGCAGACGCACCCAACACGTTCGTCACCGGTCCGGGCGCGAAGACGCTGATCGTGCGCGAGGTCTACAACGACTGGGAGACCGAGGAGCGCGGCCTGCTGTGGATCGAGCGGGTCGACACGGTCGGGCGACCGGCCGCGCCGCTCACCCGGCGGAGGCTGGCGCAGAAGTACGAGGTCGCGGCGAAGATGGTGACCGGGACGATCCAGACCTGGCTCGCCTTCCCCCACTTCTTCCAATACAAGGAGGAGGTCAACACCCTCACGCCGCCGCAGTCCACGCCCGGCGGGCTGGAGTCGCAGCGGTCCTCCATCGGTCACTACGCGCTCGGTCCCGACGAGGCCCTCGTCATCAGCGTCCCGCGGTGCGACGACTGCTCCTACCAGGCGATCCAGATCGGGTCGGACTGGTATGCCTCGACCGACTACGAGACCCACCAGACCTCGCTGACCAAGGCGCAGGCGGTGACCGACCCCGACGGCGTCATGCGCTTCGTGGTCAGCGAGCAGAGCCCCGGCATCGCCAACTGGCTGGAGACCACCGGGCACCCCACCGGCGCGATGATGCTGCGCTGGCAGCGGCTCGAGCGCGACCTCGGCCCCGAGGACGGGCCGCAGGTCGTCAAGGTCCCCGTCGCGGACGTCGCGCAGCACCTCCCGCACTTCACCCCCATCACCGCCGAGGAGTACGCCGCGCGCATCGCCGCCCGCCAGCGCTCCGTTGCCCGAAGGATGCTGAGTTGACCGACACCCCCTGGCACGACGAGTCCATCGAGGAGCGCTACACCCCCGCGCCGCTGCTGGAGGGCAAGGTGCTCGTGCTGTCCGGCGTCGGCCCCGGCCTGGGCCGGGCGCTGGGCGAGGAGGCCGCCAAGATGGGCGCCGACCTCGTCCTGGTCAGCCGCACCGAGAAGCGACTCGAGAAGATGGCCGAGGTCGTGCGGTCCTACGGCCGCCGGGCGCTGGTCGTCCCCACCGACATCACCGACGAGGCCCAGCAGGCGGCCCTCGTCGAGCGCTCGCTGGAGGAGTTCGGGCGCGTCGACTGCCTGCTCAACAATGCCTTCGGCATCCCGCCGATGGACCCGATCACCCAGATCCCGCTCGAGAAGCTGCGCGCGGCCAACGAGACCAACGTCTTCGCTCCGCTGCGGCTCTCGGCGCTGTTCGCCGACGCGCTCGCGGCGTCGAAGGGCTCGGTCGTGATGATCAACTCCGCGGTCGTGCACAGCTCACAGCCGGAGTACGCCGGCTACAAGCTGTCGAAGGGCGCGCTCTACCACCTGGCCCAGTCGCTGGCCGAGGAGCTCGGTCCGCGCGGGATCCGCGTCAACAGCGTCGCCCCGTCGTACATCTACGAGGACGTCAACAAGGGCTACTTCGAGTGGCTGGCGTCGGAGGCCGGCACCAGCCACGCCGAGGTGTACGCCGAGAAGGCGGCCCCGACCGACCTCAAGCGGCTCGCCTCGCCGAGCGAGGTCGCTCGCGCGGCGCTGTTCCTGGCCAGCGACCTCGCCTCGGCCGTCACCGGCCAGCTCCTCAACGTCGACTGCGGGGAGTTCCACGCGTGAGCGACAACGTGATGGCCCGGACGCGACCGGACGTCGGGACCTACGAGGACATCGTCGCGGCCGCCGAGCGCACGACCGGGCGGAGCGACATGGGGGGCGACGCCCACGAGGAGGGCCTGCGCATCCTGGTGGAGGATCTCTCCTCCGCCGAGGCGGGCCTGACACCGCTGGGCAACTACTTCCAGCGCTCGGAGGTCAAGAGCGCGTTGGTGGGGCGTCTGCTCACCCAGGCTCGCTTCACCGAGCACCCCACGCACGCCGACGTGGCGATCGAACGCCCGATCTTCGTCGTGGGTCTGCCCCGCACCGGCACCACAGCACTGCACCGCCTCCTCCACGCCGACCCGCGTCACCAGGGCCTGGAGATGTGGCTGACGCAGTTCCCCCAGCCGCGCCCACCGCGCGAGACGTGGGACGACGACCCGATCTTCTCCGCGATGCAGACCGCGTTCTCCGCCCACCACGTGGAGAACCCGGAATACATGGGCATCCACTACATGGATGCCACGTCGGTGGAGGAGTGCTGGCGGCTGCTGCGACAGACCGGCAAGTCGGAGTCGTACGGCTCGCTGGCCAACGTGCCGCGCTATACCGCGTGGCTGGCCGAGCAGGACTGGACCGACGCCTACGCCCGGCACAAGCAGAACCTGCAGATGATCGGGCTCAACGACCCCGACCAGCGCTGGGTGCTCAAGAACCCCTCGCACCTCACGGCCCTCGACGCGCTGATGACGGTCTATCCCGATGCGCTGATCGTCTACACCCAGCGCGACCCGGTCACGTCGGTGGCGTCGTCGTGCTCGCTGTCGGCCGAGACCACCGTCGGTCACTCCACGACGTTCGTCGGCGAGACCATCGGCCGCACCCAGCTAGACATGTGGTCGCGGGCCTACCACCGGTTCTGGCAGGCGCGCGAGAAGTACGACGCCGCGCAGTTCGTCGACGTCGACTACCAGGCCTTCGTCAAGGACCCGGTCGGCACCGTCCGCGGCATCTACGAGGCCTTCGACCTCGACTGGATCCCCGAGGCGGAGGCGGCCGTGCGCGCCATCGACGAGGAGTCCAAGCAGGGCGGGCGCCGCCCCTCCCACCGCTACGACCTCGCCGACTACGGCCTCACCGAGACCCAGGTCCGCGACGCGTTCGCGTGAGGGCCGGCAGTTTCACCGCCCGTGCCACGACACGCCCGCTCGTCGTACGAAACTGAACTCCCCGACGCCCAGTTTCGGTCGACGAGTGGTGCACCTGTGGCGTGTGAGACCTGTGCAGCTGGTCGACCTGACCGATTCCGGCGGAGAGCGCGTCGCGTACGCGGGGCCAGGCCCCGGCTCGTTCGTCGTCCCTTCGACCCCACCAGCACCACTGCGCGAACGAAACCGGGCGCCGGACGCGGCAGTTTCGTTCGCGGAGCGGGCGTGTCGTTAGTCGGGCGGTGAAACTGCCCCCCTCGCTGATCACAGCTTGACGTCGAGCAGCCCCTCACAGAGGTAGCCCTTGGCGGGGGCGACGCGGGTGAACTTGCCACCCTTGACCTGGATCATCGAGGTGCACTCACCGGTGCGCTTGGTGCCGGGGTTCTGCCCGGCGTGCAGGTCGTTGGCGGTCCAGTTGCGGACCTTCTTGAGCTCGGCGTTGAGGGTGTCGCGGTTGAGCTTGCCGCCGAGCTTGATGCTGGTCTCGACGAAGAGCCGAGCGGCAGACCAGGCATAGACGCCGTACGTCGTGGGGCGGGCGCCGGGCTTCACCTGCTGCAGCCACGCGAGGTAGAGCTGCATCTCCTTGGCGGAGGTGTCGGTGTAGGTCGGGTGGTTGACCGAGAGGTAGACGTTCTCGACCGCTCCGGAGGCGTTGTCGATGAGGTCCTGGGTGTACATCGGCTGCAGGTAGTGCACGACCTTCGGGCTGTAGCTCTGCTGCTTCATCGCCTGGGCGAGCCGCACCGCCTGCTGCCAGGACCCGACGAAGTCGACGTACTCGACGCCCCGGGACTTCATCTGCTGCACGAACGGCGCGTAGTTGAACTCGGTGAGGTCGATGCCGGTGGAGTACAGCGTCTTGAAGCCGATCCGCTCTGCCGCCTTCTGCCGGCCGGCCTGGATGTCGGGCACGGACCCGGCGCGGATGTGGATCCACGCCGACTTCTGCGTGGACGCGCGGTCCTTGCGCTGGAACCACTTCAGCGCGGCCAGCGAGACCACCTCGGGGTTGACGGTCTGCGCGCCCAGGCAGGTCGTGCAGGCGTTGCGCTCCCGGCTGGTCGTCGACGAGCGCACGTCGGGCAGCTTGCAGTTCTGCGCGACCTTGGCGCCGCCGGAGTCGAAGGCCGACATCGACCCGACCGCGGCGAACGCCGACGAGCACGCACGCTGGTACGCCGCCTGGTCGGCCGCCGTGTCGGACCGGCTGTCAAGGGTGTCCAGCTCGAGCTTGCGGCCGCAGATGTCGCTGTTGGCGTTGAAGTAGGCGACGTAGGCACGGGTGGCGTCCTGGGTGGCCTGGAACAGGCCCGGGATCGGGCCGGAGATGTCGGAGACGTTGGCGAGCCGGATCGTGCTGCCGGTGATGCCGGTCTGGTTGGCGAAGCCCTCGCACGCTCCTGCCTTCGTGCCGCCGGTCGCGGAGTTCTCGCCGCTCCCCGACGGCGTACCCCCGCTCCCGCCACCGCCACCGGGCGCGGCGGCACCGCCCCCACCCCCGCCGGCGTCACGAGTCGAGCCGGACGTCGCCCCACCGGTGTCCCCCGCCGGCGCGCCCGGGTCGCCGGCCGCGACCACCCCGTCGTCGGCTCCGCCGCTCCCGGCGTCGAGGACGCCGTCAGCGCCGGCGGAGCCGCCGGCGGTCCCGGTCACGGCCCCCGTCCCGGCGTTGGCGCGCTGGATCTCCTCCGGGCCGAGGCGGTGGCCGCAGGCGGTGAGCACGAGCGCCGCGGCGGCGAGCAGCACGGCCACCTGCAACCCCCGACGGCGAGGCAGGGACGAGGACTGGGACATGCGGATGCCTCCGACGCAGGGGACGGCCGTCCGGACAGGGTCGACCTGGGTCTTTGGCCTCCTTAACGACGCCGTGCGACGCAGGTCACGTCAGAGCAACCCACGCCGCCGCGCGATCGCCGCGGCCTCGGTGCGGCTGGCCGCTCCGAGCTTCGCCAGCACGTTGGAGACGTGGACGCTGACGGTCTTGGTGCTGATGAACAGCTGCCGCCCGATCTGGCCGTTGCTGTGCCCCTGGGCGACCAGTGCCAGGATCTCCCGCTCGCGCGGCGTGAGCACAGTCGGGCGACCCGTCTCCGCGGGCGGGCGCGCACCCAACCGGTCGAGCTCGGCCAGCAACACCGCCGCCCCCAGCCGTACGGCGGCCTGCCGTGCCGAGGCCAGGACGCCGGCGGCCTCGTCGGTGACTCCAGTCGCCTGCAGCACCGCGGCGAGTCGGGCCTGGCTGCGGGCGCGCTCGAAGACGTGCGGGTGGGCCTCGAACCCGGCGACGCAGGCCCGCCAGCGCTCGACCAGCTCCTCAGCCGGCGGCGGGTCGAGGTCCGCTCGCCACCGCAGCCGGTCGACCTCGGCGTGCAGGCGCATGACCCAGGCCTGCCCCTCGGCGCCTAACGGGTCGTCGGCGGCTGCCCGCCCGCGCACGATCTCCTCGGCGCGCGCGACCAGCCCCTCGGCCCGCGCCACCAGCTGCGCGCGCTGCTCGGCGGTGGTGCCGCCACGCTCGACGGCGGTGGCGAGCTGCCCGACGAGCAGCGCACCCAGCCGCACCTGCGCCTGGAAGAGCGGGTGCCACAACCGGGCCACGGTGCTCACGGCGCGCTCGTGCAGGTCGATCGCCGCGGCGAGGTCGCCGGCGTCGCCGTACAGGTCGATCCCCGCCGCGGCCACCGTGAGCACCCGCAGTCCGTCGGCCTCCCAGCCGGCCTGCAGCTCGCGGACCGTGGCGATCCCGTCGGGACCGCCGCGCGCGGCGACGACGGCCAGGCGCTGGGCGCGCAGGGTGCCGACGAGCTCCTCGGGTGGGCGACGGGTGGTGGTGTCGAGCAGGGCGTCGGCGTCGTCCCACGCCCCCTGTTGGTAGGCGGAGAGCGCACTCATCAGCCGCGCCTCGAAGGCGTACGGCGTCCACGGTTGACCGCGGCGGTCGGCGATCGTCATCACCTCCCGCCAGACCGCGCGGGCCGACTCCAGGTCGTGACGGCGGTAGTGGAAGAACCCCAGGACGTAGCGCGCCCGCAGCCCGGCGTTGAGGCCGCCCGAGCGCTGCGCGTGCTCGACGGCGGCCTCGAGCCGCTCGATCGCGTCCGAGCTGTCGTCGCCGGTGTCGATGCGGGCGAGCGTGACCCGCACGTCGGCGACCAGCGAGTGCAGATCGTGGGCCGCCGCGAGCTCGAGCGCCTCCGCGGCCGCGGCGCCGGCTTCCGTCTCGCGGTCGTGCACGAGCAGCGCCTTGGCATACCGGGCGAGGTAGCGCGCGCGGCGGACCTCGTCGGTGCTACCGGCCCGCTCCAGCAGCCCGAGCGCCTCCTCGATGGGGGCGAGCGGGTCTCCGGCGTCGGCCATGCCGTGGACATAGCTGAGCGTCGCCAGCAGGTCGGCCAGCTCGACGTCGGAGAGCTCCGCACCCCGGGCGAGCTCGTCCTCCAGGAGCTGGCGGCCCCGGCCGACCTGTCCGGCGGACACCAGCGCTTTGGCGGCCGCACCGCCGATGTCGGAGCGGTCGAGGTCGTCGAGCTCGGCCTGCACCCGCGGGTCGGCCGCGAGCTCGAGCGCGGTCTCGAAGTGCCGCGCCGCCTCCTCCGGTCCGCCGACCGCCAGTGCGTCGCGACCCGCGCGGACGCTGGCGCGCACCGCCGTGACCGGGTCCTGCGCGGCCCGGGCGTGCAGCGCGAGCTGCGCCGCCGACCCGGACACCGTGCCGGCCTGAAGGACCTCGGCGTACGTCGTGTGCAGGCGGACGCGCTCGCCGGGCAGCAGGTCGTCATAGACGGCCTCGCCGAGCAGCGCGTGGCGGAAGGCGTACCCGTGCTCGGTCGGCACGAGCACGTGGCGCTCCACGATCTCGCGCAGCGCGTCCTCCAGGTCCGCAGCAGCGAGGGCGGTGGTCGCGGCGAGCAGCTCGTGGGAGACCTCCTGGCCGGCGACCGCGGCGACCCGCACCACCCGGCGCGCGGTCTCCCCCAGACTCTCGAGCCGCACGAGCAGCAGGTCCGCCAGGTCCTCGGGCAGCCCGTCGGTGGCCGTCGCGGCCGAACGCGCCGCCCCGACCAGCTCCTCGACGAAGAACGCGTTGCCCTCGGCCCGGCGCACGATCGTCTCGACCGCCGCGTGCGGCAGCGGCTCGGGGTGGAGCGACCGGACGAGCTCGCGGACCTCGGCGTCGGCCATGGGCTCGACGGTGAGGCGGCGTACGCCGGGGGTGCGTGCCCACGCCGCCGCGTGCGGACGCAGCGGGTGACGCCGGTGCAGGTCGTCGCTGCGGTAGGAGACGACGACGGACACCGCGGTCGAGAACCCGCGGCTGAGCAGCACCCCGACGAGCTCCCGGGTCGACGCGTCGGCCCAGTGCGCGTCCTCGAGCACGAGCAGCAGCGGCTGCGTCGCACCGAGCGCCTCGAGCAGGGCGTGCACCGCGTGCACCAGCTCGGCGCGGTCCAGTGCGGGTCCGTCGCTCGGCCGGGCGGCCAACCGCGCCAACGCCGGGTGGTCGGCGACCAGCGCCTCCACCTCGACCGGACGGGCGGCACTCAACCGGCCGAGCACCTCGCTGATGGCGAGGTAGGGGACGGCGCTGTCGCCGAGGTCGACGCAGTGCCCGGTCACCGTCGTCCACCCGGCTGCGGCGCACCGGCGGGACAGCTCGTCGAGGACGCGCGTCTTGCCGACGCCCGCGTCCCCGGCGACCAGCACCGCCGAGCCCGCGGGTGCACGGGACCCGGTGGCTTCCTCGGCCAGCCCGACCGCGCGCGTCAGCTCGTCGAGCTCGGCCGCGCGTCCGACCAGGGTGCCGTGGGGATGCCTCACGCAGGGATTGTGTCAGCCCAGGAGCCGGCCGGTGGTCAGCCGCAGCAGGGTCCGGCGCCGGACGTGGGCGCGCTGGGTCGACGCGGCGACGACGCGTTCGCGGCGCCAGCTGCGGGCGATCTGCTCGCGTTGGTAGGCGGTCAGGTGGGCGGGGTCGAGGTCATGGCCGGGGTACATGCTCCTACGCTCGCGCCCTGAGGCACCCCGCCACATCGGACGCCTGCCCTATTCCTCCGCGCCGGGCCGGACTCTGAGGTACCTCAGAGCGGCGCGACCGCGCTCGACCACACCCACGGCGCACCCTCGTCGGTCGCGGCGCAGGTGAGCCGCGCGCGGGGGCCGCGGCGCGGGGTGACGGTCACGGCGTACGCCGCCTCCGGGTTCTCGCGCAGGGCCAGGTGGGCGACGCCGCCGGGGGTGCCGTCGGGGTCCGGGTGCCAGCGCAGCACGCGCAGCGCGTCGACCCGGTCCTCGTCGAGGTGGTCGCGCAGCGCGAGCTCGGCGACCTGCACCCCGGTGCGCCAGCCCGAGCGGCCACGGAGCAGGGGGCGCACGAGGAGCCCGCGGCCCGCGCGGTCGACGACCTGCTCGGCGGAGACGGTGTCGACCCGACCGTGGTAGAGGCCGTGGGGCAGCAGGACGAGGTTCGCGGCGTACCGGTCGCCGCCGACGTGCGACACCTCCCAGGTCTGCTCCGGGTGACTCTGGGCGAGCGACGCCGCCACGGGGCGGCCGCGCTCCGCACAGCACACGTCGTGGCGCCCGTGGGTGCACACGAGCGCGACGAGCTCGTCGGTCGGGGTCAGCCGCGGGCTGCGGCCCGCGCCCAGCGCCGCGACGTCGAGTGCGGCCACGTCCTCCCAGCTCGCCAGCACCGCGGTCTCCATCCAGGGTGCGTGCGCGTCGGCGAAGGCGGCGTACACCCGGATGCCCCCGCTCGGCTCGGCCGGGCTGCCGGCAGGTCGCCGGATGAGCAGGGGCCGCACGCGCGCAGCGGCGCACGCCGCGCGGACCCGGTCGCGCCACTCGTCCTGCCCGGGTGGCATCCGGGCGTCGCGCAGCGCGTCGACACCCCACGGCCCGGGGTGCTCGATGGCGAGGAAGACACGCGAGTTCGCCGCGGTCCCGGCGAGTGGCTCGCGGCGCTCCAGACTGGCTGCGGCGCACCGCAGCGGGACGTCAGGCACCGGCTCGGGTCAGCAACCCTTCACGCACGAGCCGTCGGCACAGCACCACGCGGCTCTGCGGGTCCAGCGGCGGGTCGAGCTCGCCGAGGTCCGCCGGCCGCAACCGCTGGGCCCCGCGGATCGCCTCGAGCGCCGGACGCAGCCAGGACGGCAGCGTCACCACACGGTCGCCGAGGAGCAGGTCGACGCGATCGTCCGCGTCCGGGTTGTCGCGCAGCACGCACGGACGGCCGGTCCGGCGGACGAGCACGGTGTCGTCCTCGATCGGCGCGCCGAGCCGGTCGGTGAGCCCGCCGCGCAGATGGGGCACCCGGCTGGTCAGCACCCGCGACGCCTCGGCCTCGGCCACCGTGGCCGGGTCGAGTCCGCGAAGCTGGTCGGCCAGGAGCTCGAGCCGCAGGGCGAGGCCCTCGCGCAGCAGAGCCGGGTCATCGGCGAAGCCCGCCGGGAGATGCCCGTCGTCGATCGCGTCCAGCAACGGGGCGACGCTGCGACGGACCAGACCGTTCCAGGTGAGCTGGTTGATGCCGATCGTGACGTGGAGCGACAGCTCGTCCTGGGCACGAGCGGCGTGCGGGGTGCCGGTGGGCAGATACATGGCGACACCCGGCTCGAGGACCACCTCGCGTGCCTCACGCGGGCCGTCGGGGTCGCCGTCGGGCGCCTCGTGGACCTCCCAGACCTTGCGACCCGCGGTCTGGAAGACGATCACGTCGTGGCTGTCGCTGTGGACGGCGAAGCCCTGCGAGTGCGGCGGGGTGAGGTAGGCGTTGGCCTGGCACGGGTGGCCGAGCTCGAGCTCCAGCTGCGCCACCAGGTCGCGCAGTGGCGGCCAGTAGCGGTGCAGCCCCTGCAGGACCACGCTGGCGCCATCGTCGAGCTCCGCGAAGACCTTGCGGGCATCGACCAGCCCGGTGAGCGGGCGGCCGGCGAGCGTCGCGCCCCGGGTGTAGCGGGACTCCGGCAGGACCTGGCCGTCCTTGGCCATCCGCATCGCCGGGGTGCGCATCGCGGTCGAGGTCAGCAGGTGGTCGACGTCGTCGAGCGACAGCTTCCCGACGAGGGTCGCGGGGTCGACCTGGTGCAGGTGCACGCGGGACGCCCAGATCTTCTCGCGGAAGACCTGGGCGTCACCGGTGAGCAGGTCCAGTGCGGACACGTGCTCGACGTTCGTCATCGTCAGCTCGCCGTGTCAGCGTCAGCTGTCGGTCGCGTCGCCGTCGGTGGTGTCGGTCGCGTCGCCGTCGCTGCTGTCGGTCGCGTCACCGTCGGTGGTGTCGGTCGCGTCGCCGTCGCCGCCCGCACCGTCCGTGGCGTCGCCGTCGGTCGTGTCGGTGCTGTCGCCGTCGCTACCGGAGCTGGCGTTGGGGTCACCGCCCACCGGGGTGGTGGTCATGTCGTCGTCGGACAGCGGGTTCTCGGGAGTCATGGGCTCTCCTCTCCTCGTGCCGGCGCGGCTCGTCGGCTGGCCCGACGAGTACCCGGACCACCACGGCCGAAACCACGCCTCAGTCGGCCAGCACCTCGCCCACGAGCGGGACCCCGGGACGGTAGGCGAGGTGGAGGTACGACGGGGCCGCCAGCACCGCGAGATGTGCGCGTGCGCCGGGCGCGAGACGCCCCACGTCCGTGCGCTTGAGGGCGCGGGCGCCGCCCGCGGTCGCGGACCACAGCGCCTCCGCGACCGTCATCCCCATCTCCCGCACCGCCAGGGCGATGCAGAACGGCATCGACGAGGTGTACGACGACCCCGGGTTGCAGTCACTGGCCAGCGCGACCGTGACGCCGGCGTCGATGAGTGCGCGCGCGTCGGGATAGGGCTGGCGGGTCGAGAACTCCACGCCGGGCAGGAGCGTGGCGACGGTGTCGCTGCTCGCCAGCGCGTCGACGTCGGCCGGGCTGAGGAAGGTGCAGTGGTCGACGGCCGCTGCGCCGAGCTCGCAGGCCAGCTGCACGCCCGGGCCGGGGCCGAGCTGGTTGGCGTGCAGCCGGGGCTCGAGCCCGACCGCCATCCCGGCAGTGAGCACGGCGCGCGCCTGGTCGGCGTCGAACGCGCCGCGCTCGCAGAACGCGTCGATCCACCGCGCGTGGGGAGCGCAGGCCTCCAGCATCGGGCCGGTCACGAGGGCGACGTACGCCGTCGGGTCCTCGGCGTGCTCCGGGGGCACGACGTGCGCGCCGAGGAAGGTGGTCTCGCGGCTGAACTGCCGGGCCACCGCCAGCGACCGGGCCTCATCGGCCACAGTGAGCCCGTAGCCGCTCTTGATCTCGACGGTGGTCGTGCCCTGGCGGCGCAGCTCCGCGACCAGCCGACCGACGTTGGCGCTCAGCTGCTCGTCGGTGGCGGACCGCGTCGCGGCCACGGTCGTGCGGATGCCGCCGGCCTCATAGGGCCGCCCCGCCATCCGCGCCTCGAACTCTGCCGCCCGGTCGCCGGCGAAGACCAGGTGGCTGTGGGAGTCGACGAACCCCGGGATGACGGCGCGTCCCGCGGCGTCGTGGACCGTGTCGGCCGCCGGCGCCTGCGCCGCGGCTCCGACCCACGCGACCCGGCCCGCCTCGACGACCATCGCGGCGTCGGTCAGCAGGCCGAGGGGACTGCCGTCGCCGAGCCCGGGGTCGTTGGTGACCAGCTCCCCGATGCCGGTGACCAGCAGGCTGCTCACGGTGCCACCACGGCGGCGATCGCCTCGCCCAGCTCGGCGCCCACCAGCGCGCCGTGTCGGCCTGCGTCGGTGAGCGGCACGCGCACCTCACCTGCGGTCATCACGAACGCCACGTCGGCGGCGGTCGCGGCGTGCACGGCGGTGGCGGCGCTCGGGCCGGACCCAGCGGTGCGCGGGGTGCGCAGGTCGAGGGTGACGAGGTCGGCGGGCAGCCCGACGGCGATCCGGCCGGCGTCGCGACCGAGGGACGCGTGCCCCGCGCCGGTGAGCGCGCCCAGAAGTGCGCCCGGAGTCCAGTGCCCGCGGCGGCCGGTGCGCAGTCGCTCGTGCATCTCCGCCGCGCGCGCCTCCTCCCACAGGTCGATCACCGCGTGCGAGTCCGAGCCCAGGGTCAGCAGGACGCCGGCGTCGACCAGGGCGCGCGCCGGACCGATGCCGTCAGCGAGGTCCCGCTCCGTCGTCGGACACAGCGACAGCGTGCAGGCGGCGGCGCCGATCGTCGCGATGTCGTCGTCGCTCAGGTGGGTCGCGTGCACCACGGTCGTGCGCGGCCCGAGCGCCCCCGCGTCCGCAAGGACCTGCGTCGGCGTGCGGCCCCAGGCGGCAAGGGCGTCGTCGTTCTCCGCCTGCTGCTCGGACAGGTGCACGTGGAGGGGCGCCCGGTGCTCCGCGGCCCACTGCGCGACGAGCGCCACGGCCTCGCGCGGGACAGCCCGCACGGAGTGGATCGCGGCCCCGAGCACGACGTCGGCCGGCAGGGTCTCGGCGAGCGCATCGACCCGGCGGCGCCACCCGTCGGCATCACCGTCGCCGAACCGCGCCTGCTCGGGCGCGAGCGGCTGCCCGACGCCGCCGGCCAGATAGCAGGTGTCGAGCAGCGTCAGCGTGATGCCGGCCTCGGCCGCCGCAGCGACGACCGCCTGCTCCATCGCGTGGCTGGGCACCCCGTCCTTCTCGTACGCCGACCCGTCCGGCCGGTGGTGCACGTAGTGGAACTCCCCCACCGCGGTCACGCCGGTGGCCACCATCTCGCGGTAGGTCGCCCGGGCGAGCGCGAAGAGGCTGTCGGGGGTGAGCCGCTGCGCGACGTCGTACATCTGCTCGCGCCAGGTCCAGAAGGTGCCGCTCCCATGGGCGGTGCGACCGCGCAGCGCCCGGTGGAAGACGTGGGAGTGGGTGTTGGCCAGGCCCGGGAGGGTCAGGCCGGGCAGGTGGACCGCTCCGTCCCCCGACCCGCCGGGCTCGACGCGGGTGAAGCGGCCGTCCTCGACCTCCACGCGCACGAGGGGTACGACGGACTCGGGGTCGTCGCCGAGCCAGGCGTGCTCGAGCAGCCAGGCTGTCACGGCGATCCGTCTGCAGGTGCCGTCAGCAGCCGCTCCAGCACCTCGATCAGGGCGTCGACGCCCGCCAGGCAGTCCTGTGTCGACGCGTGCTCGGCAGGCGAGTGGGAGATGCCGGTCGGGTTGCGGACGAAGAGCATCGCGGTCGGAATGCCGGCCGTTGAGAGGATCCCGGCGTCATGGCCCGCAGCGGTCGGAATGACCGGCCAGGGTTCGCGACCCTCGTGTGTGGCGAGCCGGGATGTCAGGCCTTCGTCGAACGCGACAGCGCCCGACACCGACTCCGCGGTGATCTGCAGCCCCGTCCGGTCGCGCTCGGCGCGCTCGGTGGCCTGGCGGCTGAGCCCAGTGACCAGGGTGCTCAGCGCAGTCTCGTCCTCGGCGCGGGCATCCAACCAGGCGCTGACCCGTGACGGCACCGCGTTCGTCCCGTTCGGCTCCACGGCGACCCGCCCGAAGGTGGCGCGATTCCCGCTCAACCGCGCCTGTTTGTTCGCCGCGAGCGCCGTCATGGCGTAGGTGAGCATCGGGTCGCGCCGGTCCTCCATGTGGGTCGTGCCGGCATGGTTGGCCTCACCCGTGAAGTCGAACCGATAGCGGCCGTGCGGCCAGATCCCACTGCCCAGGCCGACTGCTGCATCCCGGTGCACGAGGTCGCGGCCCTGCTCGATGTGAAGCTCGACGTAGACACCGATCTCGCTCAACCACGCGGCTGGGCCGAGGTCGGGCGCCACGCCCGCACTCGCCATCGCGTCGAGCAGCGACGTCCCGTCCGCGTCCTGCAGCCTCGCCGCGTCGTCACCGGACAGCACGCCGGTCGCCAGACGCGATCCGAGGCAGGCCACGCCGAAGCGCGAGCCCTCCTCCTCGGGGAACGCCGCGACCACCAGCGGCCGCGCAGGTGCCAGGCCGTCGGCGACGAGCCGGTCGAGCGCGGCGAAGGCGCTCACGACGCCGAGCGGGCCGTCGTACGCTCCGCCGTCGACGACCGAGTCGAGGTGGGACCCGGTCAACACGGCCGGACCGGCGGCGCCCTCCGGCTGCCACCACGCCAGCAGCGTCCCGTTGCCGTCGACCTCCGTGCGCAGCCCGCGGCGTACGGCCTGCTCGGTGAACCACGCCCGGCACTCGAGCTCCGCGGCCGTGTAGGGCTGGCGGAAGTAGCCCCCGGTCGTCGCCGAGCGCCCGATGGGCGCGAGCTCGGCCCACATCTGCTCGAAGGTCGGGTGGGCTGACATGCCTCGAGTCCAGCCTCCCGCCGCGGCGGAGTCAACGCGCCGCGCGACAATGCCGGCATGGAGTTCGCCGAGGTCGTGCGCCGCCGACGGATGGTCCGCAGCTTCTCCGACGCCGCCGTCGACCCGGCGGCGGTGGACCGAATGCTCGACCATGCCGTCCGCGCACCCAACGCCGGCTTCACCCAGGGCTGGGCCTTCCTGCGGCTGGACACCGCCGACGACGTCGCGCGCTTCTGGCAGGCCACCAGCCCCGACCCGGACGCCGACAACGCCTGGTTGCGGGGGATGCGGCGCGCCCCGGTGCTGATCGTGCCGCTGTGCAGCCGCGACGCCTACCTGGACCGGTACGCCGAGCCCGACAAGGGCTGGACCGACCGCGATCTCGCCCGGTGGCCGGTGCCGTACTGGTATGTCGACACCGGCATGGCGGCGTTGCTGGCTCTGCTGACCGCCGTCGACGAGGGCCTGGGCGCGTGCTTCTTCGGGATCCCGGCGACGCGCCAGACGCTCTTCCGGGAGGCCTTCGGCGTGCCCGACGACCACGAGCCGCTCGGCGTCATCGCGGTCGGGCACCCCGCCGCGGGCGGGTCTGCCGGGTCGCCCCAGCGGCGCGCGCGGCGTACCGACGTGGTGCACCGCGGCCGCTGGGGTGGTCGCTGAGGCTGTTGCGCTGTGGGTGGAATCACCCCGAAACCCCTGTGTTCATGGGGGTTTTGCGGACACAGTGGAGGGTGTGAGCGCGCTCCGAGACGCGCGCTGTGTCCCTCAACGAGGAGGACCCTCCATGACTGTCTCCTTCTTCGACCGCTTCACCCCCGACGAGGCCGCCCGCATCGAGGCCGCCGGCACGCGCGTGACGCTGCCGGCCGGCTGGTCACCCATCTGGGAGCGCACCCCCGCCGACAAGGCGTACGTCGTGCTCTCCGGCGAGGTGTCGGTCCGCGTCAAGGGCAAGGAGATCGCCCGACTGGGCGCCGGTGAGATCGTCGGCGAGGCCGCGATCCTGCGCCGCACGCTGCGCAGCGCCACCATCGTCGCCGTCACCCCGCTCGAGCTCCTGCACCTCACCTCCGAGGCCGTGCGCGACCTCGAGCTGTCGATGCCGCGCTTCCGCGAGGTGCTGGCCGAGATCCTGGACGAGCGCATCCCCGCCTGACCCGCGCTAGCCTCGAAGGGGTGACCGACGAGCCGGCCTCGGACCGCGAGCCGGACCCGCAGGAGGCGGTGGCCGCGCGGATGCGCGAGCAGCACCGCTGGGTCGACCTGCAGATCCAGCAGGCGATGGCGCGCGGAGACTTCGACAACCTCCCGGGAGCCGGGAAGCCGATCGAGGGCCTCGGTGGCGACCCCGACCCCGACTGGTGGGCCAAACGGCTCGTCGCCCGCGAGCAGCTCACCGGCATCGCCCCGCCCGCGATCGGCCTACGGCGCGAGGACGCCGAGCTCGACGGACTGCTGGACCGGGAGAGCGCCGAGTCCGAGGTACGCCGCCTGGTCGAGGACTTCAACCGGCGGGTGATCGAGGCCCGCCGCCAGCTTCAGGGGGGTCCGCCGGTCATCACCCGGACCCGCGACGTCGACGCCGAGGTCGCCGCCTGGCGGGCGCGCCGGGAGGAGCGGCGCGCGGCCCAGCGCGCCCAGCTCTCCGCGGAGCGTGCCCGCCGGGCCGAGCGGCCGCACCGCCGCCGCTGGTTCAGGCCTCCCGAAGCTCCCGCTTGAGGATCTTGCCCGTCGGGTTGCGCGGCAGCGCCTCGACGAACTGCACCGAGCGCGGGCACTTGAACTTCGCCAGCGACGCCTGGCAGTGCGCGATCAGGTCGTCCTCGGTGACGGCCGCGTCCGGCTTCAGCGCCACCACCGCGTGGACGGACTCGCCCCACCGGTCGTCGGGCCGGCCGACGACCGCGCACTCGAGCACCGCCGGGTGCTCCGACAGCACACGCTCGACCTCGGGGCTGTAGACGTTCTCCCCACCGGTGATGATCATGTCCTTGAGCCGATCGTGGACATAGACGTAGCCCTCGTCGTCGACCTTGCCGATGTCGCCGGTGCGGAACCACCCGTCCGCGGTGATCACCCTCGCGGTCTCCTCCGGCTTGCCGAGGAACCCTTTCATCAGCTGCCGCGTGCGCAGCCAGATCTCGCCCGACTCACCGACCGGCACGTCCTCGAGCGAGCCCGGGTCGACGATGCGCACCTCGACCCCCGGGATCGGCTGACCGGCCGAGACCAGCCGCTCCGGGTGGCCGGGGTCGCGGTGCTGGTCGTCCATGAGGTGCGTGGCGACGCCGCAGACCTCGGTGAGGCCGTAGACGTGGATGAACTCGGTGTGGGGCCAGGCCTCGATCGCCGTACGCAGCAGGTTGGTCGGCATCGGTGCGGCGCCGTAGCAGAACGTCTTGAGGTTGCCGAACAGCGCGATCGCGTCCTCGCCGGACTGCAGCACCTGGGCGAGGACGGCCGGCACGAGGAACGTGCGGTTGGCACCCGCCAGGATCGCGCCCGCCAGGCTCATCCCGTCGGGCTCGCGCACCATCACGCTGGGCACGCCGTCGTGGATGCCGAACATGACGTACGACGTCCCGCCGACGTGGAACAGCGGCATCGCCACGAGGTTCTTGTCGCCGGGATCGAACTCCCAGCCGTCGTGCGCGGCCAGGGTGTGCTCGACCAGGTTCGTGTGGGTGAGCATCACGCCCTTGGGCCGACCGGTCGTGCCGGAGCTGTACATCACCAGACACACGTCGTCGGGACAGGTGTGCTCCGGACGGCCGCTGTAGGGCTGGGAGCGCGCGAGCCACGCCTCGTACGCATCGCCCTCGGCGCCGTCCGGAGTCACCTCGACGACGTGCTCGACGCTGCTCAGCCGGTCGCGGACGGCGTCGACCGACCCCACCAGCTCGGTGCCGACGAAGATCACCTTGGCGCCGCAGTCGTTGACGGCGTACTCCACCTCGTCGGGCGCCGAGCGCCAGTTGACGATCGCGTGCGCCGCCCCGATCGCCCCGGCCGCCAGGGTGATCTCCACGCAGGCGGGATGGTTCTTGTCCAGGAACGCCACGACGTCGCCGCGCCCCACGCCGAGGTCGTGCAGTCCCGCCGCTGCACGGCGTACGCGGTCGTTCCACTCCGCCCAGGTCCACGTCCGCGGACCGTAGGTGACGGCCTCGCCGGTGGGGTTGTGCTCGGCCCACCAGGCGATCCGGTCGTCGATGTAGTCGGGACGCGGCGGGGCGGGGGTCGCGACGGCGGTCATGCGGCACTCCTCGGACGGGGATCGGAGCGTCACTGTGACACGCACCACATCGAGGCTCAAGAGGTTCGCGTGGGTAGGTTCTGTCCATGAGTGAGGACCGCCCGCTGTGGCAGCGCGTCACCGGTGAGGTGAGCAGTCGGGTCGTGTCCGCCATCGACCCCGACGTCGTGCTCGACGAGATCGACGTCGACGCCTTCCTCGACCGCGTCGACGTCAACCGCCTGCTCGACCGGGTCGACCCCAACGCCCTCCTCGACCGCGTCGACGTCGATCGGCTCCTCGAGCGGGTCGACCCCAACGCCCTCCTCGACCGCGTCGACGTGGACCGCCTGCTCGCGCATGTCGACCTGGAGGCGATCGTCCGGCGATCCGGCATCCCCGACATCGTCGCGGAGAGCACCGGTGCACTCGGCCAGCGTGGCCTCGACCTGCTGCGCCGCCAGCTGGTCGCCCTCGACGTCCTCATCGACAAGGTCACCGACTCCCTGCTGCGCCGGGACTTCTCGGAGGAGCCCGCCGGACCAGCGCGGCTCGTGGCCGACGCGCGCCGCGACGAGACCCGGTCGGGACGCCGGTCGGTCTCGGGCCATTACGCCGGCCCCGTCACCCGAGCCGTGGCGCTCGCGCTCGACGCCGCGATCGTCGTGGGCGCCTTCACCCTCGGCGCAGCGGGAGTCGAGTTCCTCGCGCGCGTGTTCCTCGGCATCGACCTCTCCACCAGCGTGGGCTCGCCGGTCGCGCTCCTGGCGATCGCGACCTGGGCGTGGGTCTACTCCGTCTCCTGCCACACCATCGCCGGGCGCACCGTCGGCAAGGCCGTCGTCGGCGTCCGGGTCGTCACCCGCGACGGTCGCACCCTCACCGCATCCCGCGCGTTCTGGCGCACCCTCGCCTTCCCGCTCAGCTGGGTCGGCGGGCTGGGCTTCCTGCTCGCCGCCATCCACCGCGAGCACCTCGCGCTCCACGACCTGCTCGCCGGCACCACCTCGGTCTACGACTGGGGCGAGCGTGCCGCCGAGCTCTCCGGCCCGCTCACCGCGTTCCTCGAGCGCACCGCCGACTGAGCGTCAGGCCGCATGCGCCCCACTCGAGGATCCCAGTCACCTGATGACTGCGATCCTCGAGTGGGACGCAGGGGGGGTGGGACATCACTCCTCGTCCCGGCGCCGCCGTACGGTCTCGTCGAACCACCCCTTGACGCTGCCGACGACACCGGCGGTCTCGTGCAGCACCTTGCCGAGCAGGTCCTGGCTGGAGGCGAAGGCCTCGGAGTAGCTGGCGGCGGCGGCCTTCGCCTCGTCGCTGACCGAGGCTGTCGCGTCGTCCTCGCGGCGGGGGTACTCGCCCTCGAGGATGCGGGTGTAGTCCCCGCCGTCGACCCAGCGGCGCAGCTCGGACGCGCGCACGACGGCGAACGGGTGGGTCCGGTTCTCGACGAGGAGCAGCTTGAGCACGGAGTCGCGCAGGTCACCGGAGTCGGCGTACTCCTGACCCTGGGCGAAGAACGAGGTGGTGTCGAGATCCTCGAGGTGTCCCCCGCTGGCGAGCTGCATGTGGACGCGGAAGGCGGTCGCCGGGTCCTGGGTCGCGAGCAGACCGGCACGGTCGGCCGACAGCTCCGCCTTGCGGGCCCATTCGTTGAGCGCGGCCACGATCGCGCGCAGTCCGAGTCCGCCGAACGGGATCGACGCCATCGAGGTCGTCAGCTGGAGCAGCCGCATGAGGATGGTGCGATAGACGGCGTGTCCGCTGAGGGCGTGGCCGAGCTCGTGGGCGACGACGAACCGCAGCTCCTCCTCGTCGAGCAGATCCACCAGCGCGGAGTTGAGCACGATGATCGGCTTGTTCATGCCGATGGTGACCGCGTTGAGCGTCGGGTCGGCGGTGACGTAGAGCTCCGGCAGCTCCGCCACGTCGAGCACGCGGCCCACGTCCCCCAGCAGTCGGTGCAGCGTCGCGAACTGCCGCTCGTCGACCCGCACGGCGGACCCCAGCACGACCAGGCGTACGGCGCGCTCGTTGACCAGACCGCTCATCGCCTTGACGACCGTGTCGAAGCCCTTGAGCCGGCGCAACGCCACCAACGCGCCCCGGTCCGCGGGGTGCTCCCACGCCCGCGAGCTGATCGAGGACAGCGTGACGCGCGAGCGTGCGGGTTCAGTTCCCATGCGCCCACCCTGCCATCGGCACCCGCACCCCGCGCTCGGCAGCGACCTCGGCGGCGCGGTCGTAACCGGCGTCGACGTGCCGGATGACGCCCATCCCGGGGTCGTTGGTCAGCACCCGCTCGATCTTCTCGGCGGCCAGCGCCGTGCCGTCGGCGACGATCACCTGCCCGGCGTGGATCGAGCGGCCCATCCCCACCCCGCCCCCGTGGTGGATCGACACCCAGGTCGCGCCGGATGCGGTGTTGACCAACGCGTTGAGCAGCGCCCAGTCGGCGATCGCGTCGGAGCCGTCGAGCATCGCCTCGGTCTCGCGGTACGGCGAGGCCACCGACCCGCAGTCCAGGTGGTCGCGACCGATGACGATCGGCGCCTTCAGCTCGCCGGAGGCCACCATCTCGTTGAACCGCAGCCCCGCGCGGTGGCGCTCGCCGTACCCCAGCCAGCAGATCCGGGCGGGCAGCCCCTGGAAGTGCACCCGCTCGCGCGCCATGGTGATCCAGCGGTGCAACCGCTCGTACGCCGCGCTCTCCTCGCGCGGGAACAGCTCCAGGATCGCCCGGTCGGTGGCCGCGATGTCGGCCGGGTCGCCCGACAGTGCCGCCCACCGGAACGGCCCGCGACCCTCGCAGAACTGCGGACGGATGTAGGCCGGCACGAACCCGGGGAAGGCGAACGCCCGGTCGTAGCCGCCCTTGCGCGCCTCGTCGCGGATCGAGTTGCCGTAGTCGAAGACCTCCGCACCCGCGTCCTGCAGCTCCACCATCGCGCGCACGTGCGTGGCCATCGACTCCCGCGCGCGAGCGGTGAACCCCTCCGGGTCGCGGGTGCGCTCGGCCTCCCAGTCCTCGAACGCGATGCCCGCGGGCAGGTAGGCCAGCGGGTCGTGCGCGGAGGTCTGGTCGGTGACGACGTCGATGGGGGCGCCGCGGCGTACGAGCTCCGGCAGCACCTCCGCGGCATTGCCGAGCAGCCCGATCGACAGCGGCCTGAGCGCGTCGCGCGCCTCGACCGCGAGCGCGAGTGCGTGGTCGAGGTCGTCGGCCTGGCAGTCGAGGTATCGGTGCTCGAGGCGGCGCGCGATGCGGCTCTGATCGACCTCGACGCAGATCGCGACGCCCTCGTTCATCGTCACCGCGAGCGGCTGCGCACCACCCATCCCACCGAGGCCCGCGGTGACGGTGATCGTGCCCGCAAGCGAAACGTTGGTCGAGTGCCCGCCGAGGGACGAGGCGGGTGTATCGAGACCCCGCCCGGCCAACCGCTCCGCCACCGCCGCGAACGTCTCATACGTCCCCTGCAGGATCCCCTGCGTGCCGATGTAGATCCACGACCCGGCGGTCATCTGGCCATACATCGTCAGCCCCAGCTCCTCGAGCCGGCGGAACTCCTCCCAGTTCGCCCAGTCCCCGACCAGGTTGGAGTTGGCGATGAGCACCCGCGGCGCCCAGGTGTGCGTGCGCATCACCCCGACCGGCTTGCCCGACTGCACGAGCAGGGTCTCGTCGTCGGCCAGCGTGGTCAGCTCGGCCACGATCGCGTCGTACGCCGCCCACGACCGCGCGGCCTTGCCGGTGCCGCCATAGACCACCAGGTCGTCGGGGCGCTCGGCATTGTCGGGGTCGAGGTTGTTCATCAGCATCCGCAGCGGCGCCTCGGTCTGCCACGACCGGGCCGTCAGCTCCGTGCCGCGTGGTGCCCGCACAGGTCGTGCTTCGGTCATCGCAGCTCTCCGATCTCCGTCTCGACGGTCTCCACCAACGCCCCCGACCCCACCAGCCGTACGGCGACCTCGATCTCCGGTGCCAGGTGGCGATCCGGGCCGGGTCCTTCCACGCCCGCCTCCCGCAGCAGCCGGACGGCGGCCGCGGTGCCCGGCGCTGGGTCCAGCGGGGCCCGGAGATCGAGAGCCCGCGCGGCGGTGAGGTACTCGATCGCCAGCACCCGGGTCAGGCCGTCGACGGATCGGCGCAGCTTGCGCGCCGCGCCCCAGCCCATCGACACGTGGTCCTCCTGCATCGCGCTGCTGGGGATCGAGTCGACACTGGCCGGCACCGCCAGCCGCTTGAGCTCGGAGACGATCCCGGCCTGGGTGTACTGCGCGATCATGTGCCCGCTGTCGACGCCGGGATCGTGGGCGAGGAACGGCGGCAGCCCGTGGCTGCGGGCCCGGTCGAGGAAGCGGTCCGTACGGCGCTCGCTGATCGAGGCCAGGTCGGCGGCGACGATCGCGAGGAAGTCGAGCACGTAGGCCACCGGCGCCCCGTGGAAGTTGCCGTTGGACTCCACCCGGTCGTCGATCACCACGGGGTTGTCGATCGCCGAGGCGAGCTCGCGTCCGGCGACCGCCGCGGCGTGGTCGACGGTGTCGCGCACCGCGCCGTGCACCTGCGGGGAGCACCGCAGCGAGTAGGCGTCCTGCACCCGGTTGCAGTCCGGTCCGCGGTGGCTCGCGACGATGCCGGAGTCGGCGAGCAAGCGCGCGAGGTTGGCGGCCGACGCCTGTTGACCCACCTGCGGCCGCAGCGCGTGCAGCTCCGCGGCGAACACCCGGTCCGTCCCCAGCTGCGCCTCGACCGACATCGCCGCGGTCACGTCGGCGGTCTTCAACAAATTGCGCAGGTCGTGCAGCGCCAGCAGCAGCATCCCCAGCATCCCGTCGGTGCCGTTGACGAGCGCCAGCCCCTCCTTCGCGGCCAGCTGCACGGGAGCGAGCCCGGCAGCGGTGAGCGCCTCGGCCGCGGGTCGGCGTACCCCGTCCGCGTCGTCGACCTCGCCCTCCCCCATCAGGGCCAGCGCACACGCCGACAGCGGCGCGAGGTCGCCCGAGCACCCGAGCGAGCCGTACTCGGGGACGACAGGGCTAATGCCGGCGTTGAGCAGGTCGGCGAGCAGTTGCGCGGTCTCGCGGCGTACGCCGGTGCGACCCGTCGCCAGCGTCGAGAGCCGCAGCAGCATCAGCGCCCGCACGACCTCGCGCTCCACCGCCGGCCCGCTGCCCGCGGCGTGGGAGCGGATCAGCGAGCGCTGCAGCTGGTCGCGCTGCTCGGCGGGGATGTGCCGGGTGGCCAGCGCGCCGAACCCCGTCGAGACGCCGTACGTCGGTCTCGGTCCGGCCGCGAGGGCGTCGACCACGCTGCGGGCCCGTTCGATGGCCGCGGTCGCCATCGCGGTCAGCTCGACCCTGGCTCCGTCGCGCGCGACCGCGACCACGTCGGCCGGGGCGAGCGGGCTGACATCGATGGCGACCGTCATGCACCCACCCCACCGCCTTTTCGTCGAAGGCGCCAGCACTCCACCCGAACCGTGACCTAGGGTGAGGCGCGAGACGGCGGCGGGCTCACCGCCTCCGGCGACGGACGGGGGTCCAGGTGACGACGTTCTTCGTCATCGGCGTGCTCGGACTCCTGCTGATCGCTGTCTCCCTCTTCATCGGCGACGTGCTCGACGGCGTCTTCGAGGTCCTCGACGGCTTCCTCGGGGGGATCTTCTCCACCGCCGTCATCGGCGGCTTCACCGCGGCCTTCGGGTTCGGTGGCGCCGCGGCGCTCGGCGCGGGGCTCCCGATGATCGGCGCGGTCGGCGTCGGCATCGGCGTCGGCGCGGTGTTCGGCTGGTTCGCCGCGTGGCTGACTCGACTGATCCGCGACGGCGGCAGCGACGCCACCATCGAGTCGAGCGACCTCCTCGGCCACAGCGGCCGGGTCGTCACCGCCATCCCCGCCGACGGGCTCGGCACCGTCCGCGTCGTCATCGGCGGGCACAGCGTGCGCCGCAACGCCCGCGCCGAGGCCGCGCTCGAGCCCGGCACCGAGGTCCACGTGACCGGCGTGCTCTCGCCGACCGCGGTCACCGTCGCACCCGTGTGGCCGCCGCTGGAGTCCTCCGGCGAGCCACCGGCACTGCCCCCACAGTCCTGACCCTCCAGACCGCCCAGCCCGAAAGGCACCACCGTGCTCTACCCCGTGATCGGCCTCGTCGCCGTCCTCGTCCTGCTCCTGCTGCTGGTCACCAGCCGCTACAAGGTGGCGGGGCCCAACCAGGCGTTCATCGTCACCGGCCGCAAGGGCAAGGCGGTCGTCAACCCCGAGACGGGTGAGCTGAGCACCGACCTGTCGGGGCAGAAGGTCGTCCTGGGTGGCGGCACCTTCGTCATCCCGTTCGTGCAGAAGCTCGCGACGATGGACCTCTCCAGCCGCCGCATCTCGGTGCAGATCCGCGGCGCGGTCTCGGGGCAGGGCATCAAGCTCAACCTCGACGGCGTCGCGATCGTGAAGGTCGGCGGCAACGCCGACCAGATCCGGCTCGCGGCGCAGCGCTTCCTGTCGCAGCAGCAGGACGTCGAGCCCTTCACCCAGGAGGTGCTGGCCGGTGCGCTGCGCTCGATCGTCGGCGGCCTCACCGTGGAGCAGATCATCCGCGACCGCGCCGCGTTCGCGCAGCGCGTCGCCGACGAGTCCGAGACCTCGCTGACCGGTCAGGGTCTCATCCTCGACACCTTCCAGATCCAGGACGTCACCGACGACGGCAGCTACCTCGCCGACCTCGGCCGGCCCGAGGCTGCCCGCATCGAGCAGGAGGCGGCGGTCGCCGAGGCGGCCGCGCGGCAGGCCGCCGAGCAGGCGCGGATCGTGGCCGAGGAGCAGATCGCGGTCTCCCAGCGCGCGCTGGAACTCAAGCAGGCCGAGATCAAGGCCGAGACCGACGCCGCGAGCGCCAACGCCGCGGCTGCCGGCCCCCTCGCCCAGGCCGACCGCGACCAGGCGATCCTCGCCGAGCAGGAGAAGGTCGCCGTACGCCGGGCGTCGCTCACCGAGCGCGACCTCGAGACCCAGGTCCGCAAGCCCGCCGACGCTGAGCGCTACCGCGTCGAGCAGGAGGCCGAGGCGCGCCGCAGCGCCGAGATCGCCGCGGCCGACGCGCGGAAGGCCGCCACCATCGCTGCCGCCGAGGCGGCTGCCGAGGAGGCCCGGCTCAGCGGTGAGGCCGAGAAGTCCCGCCGCTCCGCGCTCGCCGAGGCCGAGGCGATCGAGGGTGCGCGCCGCGGTGAGGCCGAGAAGGCCCGGCGTACGGCGGAGGCCGACGCGCTCCGCGCCGAGGGTGAGGCCCAGGCGGCCTCGACACTGGCCGTCGGCCAGGCCGAGGCCGAGGCGATGGACAAGCGGGCCGAGGCGTTCGCGCGCTACAACGACGCCGCCGTCCTGCAGATGCTCATCGAGGTGCTGCCGCAGATCGCCCGCGAGGTCGCAGCTCCGATCAGCGCGATCGACCAGCTCACCGTCATCTCCACCGACGGTGCCGGCGCGATGCCCAAGCAGGTCACCGACAACGTCGTGCAGACCCTCCAGATGCTCAAGACCTCCACCGGCCTCGACCTCCAGGAGATGATCCAGAAGACCGTCGGCCGTGCCACCGGCGAGAGCTCCGACGCCGAGGGGACCGCGCTGACCACTCAGCCCTGACCTCCGCATACTCCGGTCGCGGTGGGTGATCTCACAGGCCGTACGGCGAGATCGGGCCAGCCGCGGCGGTGTCCGGGCGTTCACTGATGAGGTGACCGTCCGGACCGCCGCGCCCACCTCGCTCGCTGCGCTCAGCGCGGCGCGTCGGTGGACGATGCTCGGGGTCTCGACCGCCGCCCAGGCCGGGTCGGCGGTGATGATCCACGGGCCGGCGTTCCTCATCCCCGCTCTGCACCGTGACCACGGGCTGTCCCTGGTCCAGGCCGGTCTCGTCGCCGCCGCGCCGATCGCCGGTGTCATGGTGGCGCTGGTCGCTTGGGGAGCCGTCGTCGACCGGCTCGGGGAACGGTTCGTGCTGCTCGCCGGGCTGACCGCGACCGCGGGCGCCGGGCTGATCGCCACGCAGACCACCGAACCCGTGGCCCTCGGGCTGGCCCTCCTGCTCGCCGGCGCAGCGGCCGCCAGCACGGCCAGCGCGTCGGGGCGCGTGGTCGTCGGCTGGTTCCCACCCCGTCAGCGCGGGTTGGCCATGGGGATCCGACACATGTCCCAGCCGGCGGGCGTGGGCATCGCAGCTGTCACGATGGCCGTCCTCGCCCTCGAGCACAGCATCGCCGCAGCGCTGTGGGTGCCGACCGCGGCCGCGGCGATCAGCATCGCCGGTGTCGCGCTCACCGTCGTCGACCCGCCACGACCCGAGCGGACCGTCGTCACCGGCGCCAACCCCTACCGGGCCGAGCCGCGGCTGGGCTACCTCGCGCGCATCCACGTCGTCTCGGTGCTCCTGGTGGTCCCGCAGTTCCTGGTCTGGACCTTCGCCGTGGTGTGGTTGGTCGACGAGCGCGGCTGGCATCCCGGGGCGGCCGGTGTCCTCGTCGGGACGGCCCAGCTGACCGGGGTCCTCGCCCGGGTGGTGGCGGGCTGGGCGTCGGACCGCGTGGGCAACCGCATGCGTCCGCTACGCGCCGTCGCCGTCATGGCAGGTGTGGTCATGGCGCTGCTCGCGCTGACCGATGCACTCGACTCCGGGCTGGGCGTCGGACCGCGTGGGCAACCGCATGCGTCCGCTACGCGCCGTCGCCGTCATGGCAGGTGTGGTCATGGCGCTGCTCGCGCTGACCGATGCACTCGACTCCGGGCTGGCCGTCCTCCTGCTCGTCGCCGCCACCGGTCTCACCGTCGCGGACAACGGACTGGCTTTCACCGCCGTCGCCGAGCGAGCCGGACCGTTCTGGTCCGGGCGGGCGCTGGGGGCGCAGAACACTGCGCAGTACCTCGCCGCAGCCGCCGTACCCCCGGTCGCCGGCCTGGCGATCACCCACGTCGGGTACGCCGCGACCTTCGCCATCGCCGCGGTGCTCCCTCTGCTGGCGTCTCCGCTCGTCCCCATCACCGATGAGCGACCGCTGACTGTTGCGTAGGGCCGCGCTCGTCTCCGCCGACGTCCTGCCTGACGAGGCGACCGCGTCGACCTTCGTCGCCGCCTGCACCGCGGCCGGGATCGCGGTGACCGACCCCAGTGCGCTGCCGCCGGCGAACCACGGCGCGGAGGCGATCGGGTTCCGCCACCCGGCCGTCCCGGGGGACCTGACCCCGGCCCGCCGCGGCGACCTCGACCTCGTGTCCTCCTCCCTGCGCTGGATCGCGCTGATCGTGCTCGTCGTGGCAGGTCTGGCCGCGACCGGCAGCGGACCGATCGGGGTGCTCGTCCTGGTCGCCGCCGTCGCGGCCCTCGCGGTCGCCATCGGCTGTTGGTACGCCGGATGGCAGTGGCGCCGCGCGCTGATCCGCCCGGCACACCCCGCCGGACCGACGACTCTGCCGTGACCTGAGCAGGGACACGTCGTTGGTCCCGGGACAGCGCCAGGCCAGCGAGGAGTGCCATGCCCGAGTCGACCGACGAGCCGACCCTGCACGACCCGCGCGCGAGATTGTCGTCGCTGCTGCGACTCCTCGGCGCCGTCGGTGTCGCCATCACCCTCGTGGTGGTCGGGATCAACCTGCCGTCGGGCAGTGACGACGCCGAGGTCCCCGCGGCGCTCGACATCGAGGACGACCGTGCCGCCGAGGCCGACGACTTCGCCCGCAACGCGGCCGACCTGGCCGAGCGCGCCACCCGCCGGGCCCGCGGGGTCACGGGCGGGAAGGTCGCCGACGACGGCCACGTGCACGCAGGCGTCGACCCGCTGGTCGACGGTGACGACGGGCACGGGCACGACCACTCCGACCCCACGACCAAGAACGCGCTCTCGCGCAGTGCTCCCGAGGAGACCCCCGAGACCCGCGACCCCACCACGCCGATCCAGGCAGCCGCTGCCCGCGACGTCGTCGAGGCCCAGCGGGCGGAGGGGACGCCGTACCTCACCACGGCCGCGTTCGAGCGCGCCCGCACCCGCGTCCCGGCCGACCGCTACGCGATGGCGAACGGCTGCTACGCCCTCCAGGCGCCGTCGGGCCGCTGGGTCACCCGCACCGGCGGCGGCCTCGCGGCGACCGCGCCGGGCATCAAGCGCGCCGCCCCGATCCACTTCCGCGCGACCGACCTCGGCACCTACCTGCTCTACGGCGGCAAGCGTGACTTCGTCACCCGCGCCGGCGGGCCCCTGCTGGGCCTGGGCACCTCCAACCGGATCGTCTGGGCCGCCAAGCCCAGCAAGCGCGGCGACTACACCGTCACCAAGCAGGGCAAGGGCTTCCGCTTCGCCCTCGCCGGCGGCGGGCTGGCGGTGGGCAACGACGGGACGCTCGCCTTCGGGAAGCAGCCGACGACCTTCCGGCTGCGGACCACCACCGGCTGCGCGACGTACCCCGAGGCCCAGGTCAACATCAAGGGCGCACCCCACGCGGGGGAGACCCCCCACCAGCAGGTCGTCGGCTACGTCGACGCCCACACCCACGGGATGGCCTACGAGTTCCTCGGCGGGCGCGCCCACTGCGGCAAGCCGTGGCATCCGTACGGCGTGGCCTACGCGCTGGTCGACTGCATCGACCACACGATCACGGGCGGGTACGGCGCCGTGCTCGAGGCGGTGCTCTCGGGCAAGCCGACCCACGACCCGGTCGGGTGGCCGACGTTCAAGGACTGGCCGGCTCCGGACTCGCTGACCCACGAGGGCACCTACTACAAGTGGATGGAGCGCTCCTGGCGCGGCGGGCTGCGCCTGTTCGTCAACCTGCTGGTCGAGAACAATCAGCTGTGCCAGCTCTACCCGTTGAAGAAGAACTCCTGCGACGACATGGACTCCATCCGGCTGCAGGCGAAGCGGATGAAGCAGTTCCAGCGCTACATCGACGCCCAGTCCGGTGGTCCGGGCCGCGGCTGGTACCGGATCGTGACGAACCCGGTCCAGGCCCGCAAGGTCATCAACGCCGGCAAGCTCGCGGTGGTCATGGGCATCGAGACCTCGATCCCGTTCGGTTGCACGATGAAGCTGGACATCCCGCAGTGCAACAAGGCCGAGATCGACCGCCAGCTCGACGCGATGCACAAGATGGGCGTGCGTCAGATGGAGCTGGTCAACAAGTTCGACAACGCGCTGTCCGGCGTCGCCGGCGACGAGGGCGCGACCGGCCTCCTGGTCGGGACGGCGAACTTCCTCGAGACCGGCACCTTCTGGCAGATGGAGAAGTGCACCTCCAAGGACCCCGAGGTCTCCGACAAGACCCAGAGCCTGGCACCGCCGCGCGCCGGCCAGCAGGATGCGCTCTTCGGCGCGATCGCGATGCTCAACCTGCCCACGCAGCCACTGCCGGTCTATCCCTCGGCCCCGCACTGCAACAAGCGCGGTCTCACGGCGCTCGGTGAGCACACGATCCGCGGCCTGGTGAAGCGCAAGATGCTCTTCGACCCCGACCACATGAGCGTGGTGGCCCGCAAGGCGTCGATGGACCTGATCGAGAAGCTCGACTACTCCGGCGTGCTCTCGAGCCACTCGTGGTCCACGCCCGACGCCTACCCGCGGATCGCCAAGGCGGGCGGATTCATCGCGCCGTACGCCGGTGACAGCACGGGCTTCGTGAAGAAGTGGAAGCGCCACGTCACCTGGGCTGACAAGCGCTACCTGTTCGGTCTCGGGTACGGCGCCGACATCAACGGGCTCGGCGCGCAGGGCAACCCGCGCGGCGCGAACGCGAAGAACAAGGTCACCTACCCGTTCAAGGGGCTCGGCGGGATCACCGTCGACAAGCAGCGCTCCGGCAAGCGGGTCTACGACATCAACGTCGACGGGGTCGCGCATTACGGGCTCTACCCCGACTGGATCGAGGACCTGCGCAAGCTCGCCGGACCGAAGATCGTGCGCGACATGGAGCGCGGCGCCGAGGCCTACCTGCAGATGTGGGAGCGCGCCGTCGGCATCCGCAACAACGGCTGCCGCGACACCGCCAACCGGACACCCCTGCGGAAGTTCCGCACCCTGAAGCGCGGCATGGCCACGACCACGGTCCTGCGCAGCGTCGGGATGCCGGGCAGCCGGTCGGCCAGCGGGTTCACCTACTGCGCCAAGCGACCCAACGGCAAGACCTCCCGGGTCGTGGTCGACCTGACCAAGGCCGGCAAGGTGGCGCGGGTCCGGCTCTGACCCCAGGCACAATGGCCCCGTGTCCTCCCTTCGCACCCCCGACCCCAATCCCGGCTGGCTCTCGGAATTCGCGCTCGACGAGACGCGGTCCCGGGTGCCGATCCTCTACGTCGAGGCGATCCCGGTCCGGGTCGACGGGCACGGGCAGGTCGAGCACGTCGGCATGCTGCTGCGCGGCTCCGCGACCGGGACGATGACCCGCTCGCTGGTCTCGGGACGGGTGCTGCACGGGGAGTCGCTGCGCGACGCCCTGATGCGCAACCTGGAGAAGGACCTCGGGCCGACGGCGTTCCCGCAGCTGCCGGCCTCGATCACCCCGTGCACGGTGGGTGAGTACTTCCCGCTGCCGGGAGTCACCCCGCTGCACGACCCGCGCCAGCACGCGGTCTCACTCGTGTACGTCGTCCCGGTCACCGGCGACTGCGCCCCTCGCCAGGACGCGCTCGAGCTCACCTGGTTGACGCCGGAGGAGGCCGTCCACCCGCGGGTGTCCGAGGAGCTCGAGGGCGGCCGCGGGCTGCTGGTCCGCCAAGCCCTCGCCCACGTCGGCGCGCTGCCGGCCTGACCGAGCAGCGAGAGTGCGCGCGCTCGGTTACCGCCCAGTAGGTAACCTCACACCGGTGGCGGGCTGACGCGTCCCGCGCCGTACTCATAGGCTCAGCCCACCCGCACCATGGTCGGCTCCCCCGACCCGGACGAGGAGAGTGCATGTCGGCATTCCAGATCGTGGCCATCGTCATCTCGTTGGCCGCCACCGCGATCGCGCTCGCGCTCGCCACACGCGCGGTCGTCTCCATGGTCGGCACGATCCGGCTGGGGCAACCGGCGCTCAAGCGCAGCGGCAACCCGGCGCGCCGCACCGTGACGATGCTGAAGGAGACCTTCGGCCACACGCGGATGTTCCAGTGGCGCTGGGTCGGCATCCTGCACTGGTTCGTCTACTTCGCCTTCCTCTTCCTCGCCTCCGCGGTGCTGGCGGGCTACTTCCAGCTCTTCGACCCGAAGTTCGTGCTGCCGATCATCGGTCACTGGTTCGGCTACGAGTGGGTGGCCGAGGGGCTGGGCGTCGTCAGCACGGTCGCCATCGTCTTCCTGATCATCTACCGCCAGAAGCACCACCCGCGCGCCGAGGGCCGCAAGAGCCGGTTCTTCGGCTCGAACTTCTGGCAGGCCTACTTCGTCGAGTTCATGGTGCTGCTGGAGGGCTCGGCGATCCTGTTCATCCGGGGCGCCGAGTACCGCCTCGGACAGCTCGTCAGCGACGAGCCGGAGCGGTTCGCCCGCTCTCACTTCCCGGTCAGCGGGTTCCTGGGTGACGCACTGTTCGGCGGGCTCGGCGAGCAGGGCCTGGAGAACGCGATCATCGCGATCGCCATGATCAAGATCCTTGCGGCGATGATCTGGCTGACGGTGCTGGCCCTCAACGTCACGATGGGCGTGGCCTGGCACCGCTTCACGGTCTGGCCCAACATCTGGTTCAAGCGTGAGGA
Source organism: Nocardioides massiliensis (assembly GCF_030811215.1). NCBI lineage: Bacteria > Bacillati > Actinomycetota > Actinomycetes > Propionibacteriales > Nocardioidaceae > Nocardioides > Nocardioides massiliensis. Next base: position 1,280,490 of record NZ_JAUSQM010000001.1, on the reverse strand, counting down.
CAGCGGACGGGTCGCCCTGGGTGCGATGAAGCCCCTGACCTCCGAGGGCAAGGCGATCACCCTCGACGACATCGACGACCTCGACGAGGACGCGACCCTCGGCGTCGGCAAGGTCGAGGACTTCTCCTGGAAGGGCATCCTCGACTTCACCACGTGCACCGAGTGCGGCCGCTGCCAGAGCCAGTGCCCGGCGTGGAACACCGAGAAGCCGCTGTCGCCCAAGCTGCTGGTGATGGGCCTGCGCGACCACGCCTACGCCAAGGCGCCGTACCTCAAGGCCGGCGGCGAGGGCAGCGAGGCCGCCACCGCGCTGCTGGAGAAGGACCCCGAGCTGGCCAAGGAGGTCGAGCGTCCCCTGGTCGGCGAGACCGGTGACGACTGGTTCTACATGCCCGACTCCGGCGCTGCGGTCATCGACCCGGAGGTGCTGTGGAACTGCACCTCCTGCGGTGCGTGCGTCCAGCAGTGCCCCGTCGACATCGAGCACGTCGACCACATCATGGACATGCGGCGCTACCAGGTCCTGGTGGAGTCGAACTTCCCCACGGAGCTCAACCAGCTGTTCAAGGGCCTGGAGAACAAGGGCAACCCCTGGAACATGTCGCCCAACGCCCGCATGGACTGGGCGAAGGGTCTCGACTTCGAGGTCAAGGTCGTCGGTGAGGACATCGAGAGCCTCGACGAGGTCGACTGGCTGTTCTGGGTCGGCTGCGCCGGCGCCTACGAGGACCGGGCCAAGAAGACCACCCGCGCGGTCGCCGAGCTGCTCGACATCGCCGGCGTGAGCTTCGCGGTGCTGGGCAACGGCGAGACCTGCAACGGTGACCCCGCGCGTCGGGCCGGCAACGAGTTCGTCTTCCAGGGGCTGGCTCAGCAGAACGTCGAGGTGCTCACGGAGACGAAGGCCAAGAAGGTCGTCTCCACCTGCGCCCACTGCTTCAACACCCTGAAGAACGAGTACGCGCAGTTCGGCATCGAGCTCGAGGTCGTCCACCACACGCAGCTGCTCAACCGGCTCGTGCGCGAGGGCAAGCTGACCCCGGTCGCCTCGTCCGCACCGAAGCGCACCGTGACCTACCACGACCCGTGCTACCTGGGCCGTCACAACCAGGTCTACACGCCGCCGCGCGACCTGCTCACGATCATCCCCGACGCCGACTTCAAGGAGATGCCGCGCAACTCCGAGCGGTCGTTCTGCTGTGGTGCCGGTGGTGCGCGCATGTGGATGGAGGAGAACACCGGCGAGCGGATCAACGTCAACCGCACCAAGGAGGCCGTCGAGACCGGCGCCGACCAGATCGCGGTGGGCTGCCCGTTCTGCCGCGTGATGCTCGCCGACGGCCTCACCGCCCAGCAGGCCAAGGGCGAGGCTCGCGAGGAGGTCGAGGTCCTCGACGTCGCGCAGATGCTGCTGGCCTCGATCAAGGGCGAGAGCCCGGCTCCGGCGAAGGCCAAGGCCGGCGCGGGCGCGGCAGCGAAGGCCGGGTCCACCGAGACCAAGGCCGAGCCCGACGCGGGTGACGTCACGCAGACCGAGGAGACCGTCACGGCGACGGAGGACGTCGGCGTCAACGCGAAGGCCTCCGGTGGCAGCAGCTCGCTGTTCGACGACGCGTCCGCTGACGAGGCGCCGGCCGAGGCACCGACCGCCAAGGCCGCGGACAGCGGTGGGGGTTCGCTCTTCGACGACGCTCCGGCCGAGGAAGCACCTGCGGCGCAGTCCGGCGGCGGTTCGCTCTTCGACGAGGAGCCGGAGCCGAACCCGTCCCGCGACGAGGCGAAGGCCAAGTCGGAGGTCACCGACACCGGTGCCGACAACGAGCAGAAGGTCGCGCCCGCAGAGGACAAGCCCGAGGCGTCGATCTCGGGTGGCGGTTCGCTGTTCGACGTCGACGAGGAGCCCGCGGCCCCAACCGCCAAGACCGCCGCCAAGACCGCCGACAAGGCAGACGACCAGGCCGAACCCAACCCCTCCGCGCAGGAGACCGAGGCCAAGCCCGAGGTCACCGACACCGGCGCCGACAACGAGCAGAAGGTCGCCCCCGCAGAGGACAAGCCCGAGAGCTCCATCTCCGACGGCGACTCCCTGTTCGACGTGGAGGCCGACGAGCCGACCCCCGCGCCGGCCGCCAAGACCGACGACAAGCCGGAGGCAGAGGCCGAGCCCAACCCGTCGGCGCAGGAGGCCCAGGCCAAGCCCGAGGTCACCGACACCGGCGCCGACAACGAGCAGCACGTCGCGCCGGCCGAGGAGAAGCCCGAGGCGTCGGTCACCGACGAGGGGGACGGTGAGATCAAGTCGCTGTTCGAGGTCAAGGCCGAGCACGCCGAGAAGGAGGCAGGCAGCGAGGCCACGGCCGACGACGAGGCCGAGCCGAACCCGTCCCCGGAGGAGGTCGCAGCCAAGCCCGAGGTCACCGACACCGGCGCCGACAACGAGCAGCACGTCGTCCCGGCGGAGGAGAAGCCCGAGCAGAACCAGCCGAAGCCCCCGACGCAGTCCGGCAAGGCGATCGACGAAGCGGACTCCCTCTTCGACCTCTGAGCACCACTTCCAGGACGCCCCCTCGCTCACGCGAGGGGGCGTCCTGCGTTTCCCTCGACGGTCGAGGATCCGCCGACCGGCCCGCTCGTCGTCCCCAGTTGTCCGCTGGAACCGGAGTGTCGGTGGCGTGGTCCACGATGGATCCATGGACCAGCTGGACGAGTTCGACGAGGCGCAGGAGCCGGCCGATGACGGCGGCCAGGTGCCCCCTGCGTTCTTGTGGGAGCCCTGTCCGGACTCAGACGCCGAAGCGTGGGCCGCGCGCCCCGAGGTCGTGCCGCCGCACATCGAGGACGAGCTGACGTTCGCGGCGCGCAGCGAGCTGGGGTCGTTGCGGGCGGTGGAGGTGTTGGCGGTGATCGAGCAGCGCCGTGCGGTGATGCGGCGCTGGGAGACCGACCAGGTGCTGCTCGCAGCCCACCTGGCTGCGACCTACGAGACGATGCCCGGGGTGCGGGCGGCCGACAACACCGACCGGGATCGGCCGAACCGGGTCGCCCTGGCGGGCGAGGGTGCGCCGTCGGTGCACGAGCACGCCCCGTTGGAGCTGGCGGTGGCGTTGGCGATGAGCCCGGACGCCGGAATCGTGTTGATGTCCCATGGCCTGGAGCTGCGTTACCGCCTTCCCCGGTTGTGGGAACGCCTGAAGGCCGGTGAGGTCGAGGCATGGCGTGCACGCCAGGTGGCTGGGCAGACGTTGAAGCTCGACCTGGCCGTGGCGACCCGGGTCGATGAGTTGTTGGCGACCACGAAGCGGGCGATCAACAAGGCCACCGCGCTCGACCTGATCACCGAGGCCCTCCTCGCGCTCGACCCCGACGAGGCTGCGCGGTTGGAGGCGGAGAAGACCGACGGCCGTGGGATGTTCGTGCTGCCACCAGTGCCGGGGGACTCCCCGGCGTTCACCGAGGTCCACGCCCGCCTCGACTCCCCGGACGCGGAGGCACTGGAAGCGACAGTCGAGAAGCTCGCCGGGATCCTTGCCCGCCAGCTCGCCGCCGAGGGCCGTGATCCGGAGCCGTGGCAGCACCACCGCGCGACCGCGCTCGGGATCCTGGCTGACCCCTGGGCGGCAGCCGAGCTGTTGGAAACCGCTGGGGTGACGCCCAGCCGGGTCACGAACGGGACGGCGCGCGTGTATGTCCATGTCGAGGCCGATGACCTGGAGGAATGGGCAACGACCGGCACTGATCACGGTGCACGAGCTGAGCGTTTCGGCGCGATGACCCTCGGGCTGGTCGAGCAGTGGCTCCGCCGGCGCGACATCAAGCTCACCCCGGTCATCAACATGGCAGCTACCGCCGCGGTCGACGGCCATGACCCACCCGAGCGGATGCGGGAGCAGGTGATCCTGCGTGACGCCCACTGCCAAGGTCCCCACTGCACGAGACCGGCCCGGTCCTGCGACATCGATCATGTCGAGCCCTACGTCCCACCCGACGAGGGCGGACCACCCGGCCAGACCACCCCGGCCAACCTGCAAGTCCTGTGCCGACGACACCACCGGATGAAGACCCACGCTGAGGAGCGGTACCGCGCGCTCGTCCGCGCCGGCTAGGAGCGGCACAATCCCGTGGCTCCACCCCATGGCGTCGCGCCCTCACCTCACTGACGTCACCCTGCACTTGCCATGACGTCATTATGGTGTCATGGTGGTGCGCATGGACATCACGCCGTACGTCGATCGCCTCCGGGAGCAGCTCCTGGCCACCGCAGCCAGCGCCTCGCCTGAGGTAGCAGCAGCGGCTGAGCGCCTGACGATCGCGCTCGACCCCGCGGTGCGGTTGACGATGATGGAAGCGCTGGCCGAGGCGAGCGCCGAGATCACCCGAGAGCTCCCCTCGGGCAGCGTCGACGTCCGCCTGAGCGGCCGGTCGCTGGACTTCATCGTCGAGCTGCCGGCTACACCCACGCCCCCGACCGCGCCCACCCCGCCGCCTCCCCCGACGCCGCCCGCGCCGGAGGACCTCGATGACGGCGACGTCGTCCGCATCACCCTGCGCCTACCGGAGAACCTCAAGAACCGAGCGGAGGAGCAGGCGACCAAGGCCGGCCAGTCACTCAACACCTGGCTCGTCACCACCGTGCGCGACGCCGTCGCGGGGCGGGGCGAGGGCGCCGTACGCGTCGACATCGACCTGAGCTCGCTCCCGTTCGGCAGCCGCGGCTCGCGCCGCATGTCTGGCTGGGCCTGAGAGGACACGCCATGACCGAGCACCACAGCTTCCCCGGCGCCCACCCTCGCGACCTCGTGGTCGAGATCGGCGCCGGTGACCTGACCATCCGACTCGACCCCGACGCGGTCGGCACCGAGGTCGTCCTGGACGGACCGACCGAGGACGTCGAGGTCGAGGAGACCGACGACGCCGTCCGCGTGGTCCAACGACGCCGGCGGATCGGGTTCCTGAGCCGCGGCCTCGACGTGACAATCACGGCTCCCGCCGGCAGCCGCCCGGACGTGCAGACCGGGTCGGCCGACGTCGTCGTCACCGGCCCGGCGGGCACCACGAGCGTCCGCGTCGGATCTGCCGACGCCCGCGTCGAGACGGTCGACGGCGACGCCGATCTGGTGAGCGGCTCCGGCGACATCACGGTAGCCCACGTGTCGGGTCGGTTGCACGCCCGCAGCGGGTCCGGCGATCTCCGGATCGGTCGCGCGGCCGGGCCCGTCACGTTGTCGACCGGCTCCGGGGACGCCTCCCTGGACCAGGCGGATGCGGACGTCACCGCGAAGTCCGGTTCGGGCAACCTCGTCATCGGCCACGCCGCCGAGGTCCGGTTCACCACTGCCAGCGGCGACCTCCACATCACCCGGATCGACGCCGGCAGCGTGACGAGCAAGTCGGCCGCCGGCGACGTCCGCGTCGGCGTCGGTGCCGGCACCCCGGTCTGGACCGAGATCGACACGCTGACCGGATCGGTCCGCAATGACCTGCAGAGTCTGGGTGCACCCACCGACGGCCAGCCCTACGTGCAGATCCACGCGACCACCATCTCCGGCGACGTTCACCTCCGCCACGTCTGACACCCACCACGATCCAGGAGCAGCACCATGAGCGACCACAGCTTCCTCAGCGCCGAGAACGCCTTCGCCCACCAGCAGGAGCGGCTGCGCACGCTGCGCAACCGCACGCCCACCCCCACGCGCCGTACGCCGTCCCCCGGCCGCCGGGCGGTCGCCCGGCGACTCCGCGGGATCGCCGACGCCCTCGACGGCTGAGGGGGGTCTCGACAAGCTCGACCAACCAGGCCTGCTCGACCAACCAGGAACGCCGGTGCCCGGGACCCCTGACGGGATCCCGGGCACCGGCGTCTGACTCAGTCGCTCAACCGAACGCGATCAGCCCTTCAGGCTGTCGACGAAGTCCGGGTTGTCCTCGAGCCACTGTGCGACGGCCTCTTCCTCCTGGCCCTCGCCGAACTCGTTGACGACGAGGTCCTCGAGCGTGCCGAACTGCTCATCGGTCATCTCGAAGTTGCCCAGCATCTCCGCCACGTCGGCGAAGTCGTCGGAGAACCCGTCACGCGCGAGCACGTGCAGGCCCTCGGGGTCGCCCAGCGCACCCTCGGGGTCCTCGAGGTCCTTCACCGGGAAGGACGCGTTGGCCCAGAAGGGACGCCAGAGGGTGACGACGATGTCCTCCTCGTTGTCGATGGCGGTCTGCAGCTCCGCGAGCATCGCCGTGGTCGAGGACTCCTGCAGCTGGTAGTCCTCGTCGAGACCGTAGGTCGGCATGACGCTCTCCTTGGTCACGCGCGTCAGACCCGCACCGGGCTCGATGCCGACGATCCGGCCGTCGAACCGGTCGGCCTGCCCCTGGAGGTCGGCGATCGAGTTGACGTCGTCCATGTACTCCGGCACCGCGAAGGTCAGCACAGCGCCGCCGTAGTAGGTGGCGAGGTCCTCGATGTTGTCGCCGTGCTCGTCCATGTAGTCGACGTGCGTCGCCTCGGACCACGCCGAGGGGTAGATGTCGACGTCACCGTCGGCCAGCCCTTGGTAGAGCGGGGCCGCCTCGGTGAGCTCGGTCATCTCGACCGTGTAGCCCTCGTCCTCGAGGATGTTCTTCATCAGGTACGCCGTGGCCAGACCATCGGTCCAGGACGGCAGGTACCCCATCGTGATGGTGCCACCTGCAGCGTTGTCTCCGTTGTCGCCCGCGGTGTCACCGTTGTCGCCGTCGTCCGACCCGCACCCGGCAAGCACCATGGCGGTGGTCAGGAGCCCAGCGATGAATCCGACTCTTCTCAACTTCTTCGTGCGCTTCACTCGTCGTTCCTCTCGTCGATTCCTTGCTGATCCCGAGACATCTGTGGTGCGGCCCTCAGGCCGCCGTGGCGGGGCGTGCCTCCTCGGCGTCTGCCGCCGCCTGGTCCGTCTTGATGGCCCGTCGCTCGCGGAGGCGTCGCAACCGCCCGCCGCCCGGTCGGCGCGCGCCGACCGCTGCGGTGATGCGGTCGAGGTAGATCGCGAGGACGACCACCGACAGCCCGGCTTCGAAACCGAGGCCGAGGTTGAGCCGGGAGATCGAGGTGACCACCGCGGTGCCGAGGCCGCCGCCGCCCACGAGCCCGGCAATGACCGCCATCGACAGCGCGAGCATGATCACCTGGTTGACGCCGGCCATGATCGTGGGCGTCGCCAACGGCAGCTGGATGCCGCGCAGGATCTGGCGCGGCGTACCGCCGAAGGCACGCCCCGCCTCCACCACTTCGGCGTCGACCTGGCGGATGCCGAGCTCGGTGAGGCGTACGGCGGGCGGCAGCGCGAAGATCACGGTCGCCACCAACGCGCCGGGCACGCCGATCCGGAACAGCGCGACCACCGGGATCAGCCAGGCGAACGCCGGCATGGTCTGCATCAGGTCCATCACCGGCCGGACCACCCTGCTGACCCGGTCGGACCTCGCTGCCAGCACACCGAGCGGGATGCCGATCGCCAGGCACACGACCGTCGCGACCAGGACCAACGCCAACGTGGCCATCGCGTTCTCCCACTGCGCGACCGCGATGATGAACGCCAACCCGGCCACGGACCCGACCGCCAGCTTCCAGTCGCGGATGGCCCAGGCCAACACGGCCAGCACCGCCACGATGACCAACGCCGGCGGGGCGTTGAGCACATCGGTCAGGCCGTTGACCGCCCAGTCGACGGCATCGCGGATCGCGGTGAAGACCGGCTTGAGATTCGCCTCCACCCAGTCGAAGCCGGAGTCGATCCAGCCCCCGACCGGGATGCGCGGCACGCCGGTGTCGGTCTCCCACTGGATGCTCATCGCAGCACCGCCTCCTCCGTGTGCCCGCCGACCTCTTCGACCACGTCCTCGCCCTCGGAGCCGGCGACGGCGCCGAGCGCGCTGAGCAGGGTGACGCGGGGGATCACGCCGCGCAGACGCTGGGCGTCGTCGACGACTGCGAGCACACCGAGCTCGGCGGAGGCGTTGAAAAGATCGGCGACCGCGATGTCACCGCTGACCGTCGGAGCAGGCCGCAGGATGGCACGCAGGTCGGTGTGGCCGGCGTCCATCGCCGTACGCAGATCGTCCTCCACCACGATGCCCTGCACGACGCGGCTGCGGTCGAGGACCAACAGCGCAGAGACCTGGTGCTCGCGCATCAGCTTGTGCGCGGCGCGAGGACCCTGGTCCTTGCCGAGCACCGCCACCGGCGCCTCCATGACCGACGAGGCGGTGAGCACGCGCGTACGGTCGACGTCGGCGACGAACTGGGCGACGTAGTCGTTGGCGGGGTCGGTGAGGATCTGCTCCGCCGTACCGGTCTGCACGATCCGGCCGTCGCGCATCATCGCGATCCGGTCGCCCAGGCGCATCGCCTCGTTGAGGTCGTGGGTGATGAACAAGATGGTCTTGCCCAGCTGGTGCTGGAGCTCGACGAGCTGGTCCTGCATCTCGCGCCGGATCAGCGGGTCCAGCGCGCTGAACGCCTCGTCCATCAACATGATGTCGGTGCCGGCCGCGAGCGCGCGGGCGAGGCCGACGCGTTGCCGCATGCCGCCGGAGAGCTCGTCGGGCATGGAGCCGCCCCAACCCTCCAGGCCGACCATGCCCAGGGCCTCCTCGGCCCGCCGGGTGCGGTCAGAGCGGTTCATGCCACGCAGCTTCAGGCCGTACGCCGCATTCTCACCGACGGTGCGGTGGGGCAGGAGCGCGAAGTGCTGGAAGACCATGCTGACCCGCTCGCGGCGGACCTTGCGCAGCGCGCGCCCCTCGAGCTTGCTGACGTCCTGGTCGCCGAGGCGGACGGTGCCGGCCGTCGGCGGCTGGAGGCCGTTGACCATCCGCAGCAACGTGGACTTGCCGGATCCCGACAGGCCCATGACCACGAAGATCTCGCCCTGCTCGACGTGGAACGACGCGTCGATGACCGCCGCGGTCGTCCCCTCCTCGCGCAGCTCGTCGCGAGTCGTCTGGCCCGCGCGCAGTCGCTCCACCGCACGCTCAGGGCGCTTCCCGAATATCTTGTAGACCGCATCGGCCTCGATGACAGGCACGCGTCGACTTCTCCTCGACCGTGGACACCGACTCGGCTGTCGGCACCGCTCATGCGGCGGAGCGGTCCGCGCGGTCGACTCGCGGTCACGGTCTCCCGTGACGCCGTCCGTCGGCGGACGCCGAGCTGGATCGCGCTGATCCGACACTCACGCCGCATCCATCAACGTAACGAACAACGTTGTCCACCACGAATCGGGCATGCAGAAGCGAGACCCGAACGTGACCCCGATCACGGACAAACCGGACCAAGGGGGTCAGGCGACTCAGATCTCGGTGCGGTGGAAGCTCTTCGCCGAGCGCGAGGGGGTCGGTCCGCGCTGGCCCTGGTAGCGCGAGCCGTACTTCTCCGAGCCGTAGGGGTGCTGCGCCGGCGAGGAGAGCCGGAAGAAGCAGAGCTGGCCGATCTTCATGCCCGGGTAGAGCTTGATCGGCAGGTTGGCGACGTTGGCGAGCTCGAGGGTCACGTGCCCGTTGAAGCCGGGGTCGATGAAACCCGCCGTCGAGTGGGTGAGCAGCCCGAGGCGGCCCAGTGACGACTTGCCCTCCAGGCGCGCGGCCACGTCGTCGGGCAGGCCGACGGTCTCGTACGTCGAGCCGAGCACGAACTCGCCGGGGTGCAGGATGAACGGGTCGTCGCCGTCGGGCTCGACCAGTCGCGTGAGGTCGGGCTGGTCCTCGGCCGGGTCGATGTGGGGGTACTTGTGGTTCTCGAAGGTCCGGAAGAAGCGGTCGAGACGCACGTCGATGCTCGAGGGCTGCACCATGCCGGCATCGAACGGGTCCAGGCTGACCCGGCCGGCGTCGATCTCGGCGAGGATGTCGCGGTCGGAGAGGAGCACGGAGCCAACCTAGTGCCCGGCTGAGGTCCTCGGCGGACGACCCGGACAATGGACGCATGGTCTTCCAGCGCTACGTGGCCCTCGGCGACTCCTTCACCGAAGGGGTGGGCGACCACGACCCGACCCGACCCAACGGCCTGCGTGGGTGGGCCGACCGGGTCGCGGAGGTGCTCGCGGCGCGCGCCGACGGGGCCGGGCAGGACTTCGGCTACGCCAACCTCGCGATCCGCGGCCGCAAGCTACGCGCGGTCATCGCCGAGCAGGTCGAGCCGGCGATCGCGCTGCAGCCCGACCTGATCACGATGTACGCCGGCGCCAACGACATCCTGCGTCCCAAAGTGGATCTCGACGAGCTGCTCGCCGAGTACGACGCCGCCGTACGCCGCCTGGCCGCCACCGGCGCGCGGGTGGTGTTGTTCACCGCCTTCGACCCGGGCGGGTCGGGGCTCTACCGCCCCATCCGCGGCAGGTTCGCGCTCTACAACGAGCTGCTGCGCGAGATCGCCGACGAGACCGGCGCGACGATCGTCGACTTCTGGCGCATCCGCGACCACAAGGACTGGCGCCTGTGGGACGAGGACCGGATGCACATGAGCGCGCTGGGCCACCACCGCGTGGCGGTGGAGGTCCTCGACGTGCTCGGCGTCCCGCACGACCTCGAGCCCACCCGCCTCGACGACGCGCCCCCGCCGGCACCCCGGCTCCAGCAGCTGCGCGAGAACGCTGCCTGGGCGCGCGAATACCTCGTGCCCTGGGTCCACCGCCGGGTCACCGGCCGCTCCTCCGGTGACACCGTCAGCCCGCGCTACCCGACGTACGGGCGACCCGGCACAGGAGCCGACCAGCCCGTGTAACATCTGCCGCGTCGCCGGCTCGCCGACGACGTGCGGACGTAGCTCAGTTGGTAGAGCGCGACCTTCCCAAGGTCGATGTCGCGAGTTCGAGTCTCGTCGTCCGCTCCACTCCGCTCACACGTGCGGCATGACCTCCGCCGCGACCAGCTCGAGGTGCTCGAGGTCCGACAGGTCGAGGAACTGCAGGTAGACCCGCTCGGCACCGGCGGCGGCGTACGCCTGGATCTTCTCGACCGCCTCGGCGGGGGTGCCGGCGACGCCGTTCTCCCGCAGCTCGGCGGGCTCGCGGCCGATGGCGGCCGCACGGCGCTCGATCTCCGCCTCGTCCTTGCCGACGCAGACCACGAGCGCGTTGGACCAGGTCATCGTCGACGGGTCGCGGTCGATCGCCTCGCAGGCCGCGCGCACCCGCGCGAACTGCTCCGTCGTCTTCTCGATCGAGACGAACGGCAGGTTGAACTCGTCGGCGTAGCGCGCCGCCAGCGCGGGCGTGCGCCGCTTGCCGAGACCACCGATGAGGATCGGCGGGTGCGGGTCCTGGGTCGGCTTGGGCAGAGCCAGCGAGTCGCTGACCGGGTAGAAGGCCCCGTCGTGGGAGAACTTCTCGCCCGTCGGCGTGCGCCACAGGCCGGTGACGACTGCGAGCTGCTCCTCGAACCGATCGAAGCGCTCACCGGTGCTGGGGAACGGGATGCCGTACGCGGTGTGCTCGGCCTCGAACCACCCGGCACCGAGACCGAGCTCGACCCGGCCGCCACTCATCTGGTCGACCTGCGCGACCGAGATCGCCAGCGGGCCAGGGAAGCGGAAGGTCGCCGAGGTCATCAGCGTGCCGAGCCGGATCGTCGAGGTCTCTCGCGCGATGCCGGCGAGCGTCAGCCAGGCGTCCGTGGGGCCGGGCAGCCCGTCGGTGCCCATGCCGAGGTAGTGGTCGGAGCGGAAGAACGCGCCGTACCCGAGCTCCTCGGCCTTGCGGGCGACCGCGAGGAGGTCGTCGTACGTCGCGCCCTGCTGGGGCTCGGTGAAGACACGCAGCTCAGTCCGTCCAGTAGTCATGCCGCCGAGCCTAGAAGGCCTCACCCACCCGGCGCGAAGAGGCAGAACGGATGCCCGGCCGCATCGAGCATGACGCGCACGAGCTCCTGCGGCTGGTGCTCGGCCTGCCGGGCGCCCAACCGTTCGGCTCGCGCGACGGCGGCGTCGAGGTCGTCGACCCCGATGTCGAGATGCAGCTGCATCTGCTGATCGCCCGGGCCCGCGGGCCAGCGCGGCTCGAGGTGCTCGTCCTCGCGCTGGAAGGAGAGCCCGACCTCACCCTCGCCCGGCTGCGGCTTGATCACGACCCAGTCGGGGTCGTCGTCATCGTCGCGGTAGCGCCAACCCAGGAGCTCCACGTAGAACGCGGCGAGCCCGCGCGGGTCCGGAGTGCCGAGGACGGTGTTGGCCAGGCGGAAGGTCGGTGCACTCATGCATCGACGTTAGGGCGCCAGCCAGGCCCGCGGAAGAGGTAGCCCCACCGGTCGTGCCACGACGACGCCGCCCGTACGTCGCGCCAGATCGCGCCGACTCCCCGAAGGCCACCTTGACCGGGTGGAAGGTCTCGATGTTCTTGGTCAACCCATAGCGCACCCGCTCGACCTCGGGCTCGAAGGTGCCGAAGAGCCGGTCCCAGACGATGAGGATGCCGCCGAAGTTCTTGTCGAGGTAGCCCGGGTTGGA